>DYLV01000029.1 GCA_020721925.1 Leptospira biflexa | reverse complement strand
CTTTTTTTCGCGTTCTTCGGCCTTTTTTTTCTTCTCTTTCTGTTTATCGAGCTGCGCGGCATTTTTCCCGTCTTTTGCAGATGCCTGCGCATTATGTATTTTGGCAGTTTTCTTACTATCCGATTTTGATGCAGGGGATGCGGGAAGCGCAGCAGCACTCTTCTTGACAGGATTCGATTTGATCGGTTCTTTCGCAGTCCGTGCTGATTTTATGGAAGATGCCTGCGAAGCGGCCGGATGCGGCGAAACCACCACCGCAAGGCATATTGCACACAATTGCGTGCACACCTGAAAAAGCAGGCGGTGTGATGATTTTCCATGCATGAAATTCCCCTTCAATTAATCGGATAAGCTGTCCCGTCAATGAAATATTTTTCTTGAAATGATGCCCCGCTGTACGTATGATTATACTTAAAGTACACTATTGGGCCCGTTTGCCGTGATGGCAATCGAAAAATATGGGAACTCAGGACAGTTTTTTCAGGATGTTCCATAGTATGGCACCATAATGGTGAAAATCGATGTGATTGATCTTGGGCGTGCGGGGGAGAGCGGTGTTCAGGAATGCCGATGAACGCAATGGGGGTATTGAGGTAATAGAATGGATAATTGTAATATACGAATCCTAATTGTGGATGATGAAGAAAAGATCGCGTCTCGAGTTTCCCGTTTGCTTGAGCGGGAAGGATATATCACCGATGTTGCGTACGGCGCCGATGAAGCGATGCATAAGCTTGGCGCGCGCCGCTATGAAATTTTGCTGACCGATTTAAATATGCCGGGGAAAAGCGGTTTCGATGTAATGGTGTATCTGCAGAGGGAGCAGATCGATACGCTTCCGCTGGTGTTGACCGGCTATGCATCGGTGGAGGGAGCAATCAATGCCATCAAACTCGGTGCATACGATTTCATAAAAAAACCCGTTGATGCGGCCACCCTTGCAATGGTTGTGAATCGAGCGGCGGAACGCGTTATTCTTCTGAAGGAACACGCCCGGAATCTGGAAGAACTCAAGAAGCTCAACGAACTGAAAAATGAATTTCTTTCGGTGGTATCGCACGATCTTCGCTCGCCGCTTTCTACGATCGGCGGATATGTAAATTATCTTTTGAAAAAAGGAAGCTTCAATGATCTGGAAAAGCGTTATTTACTGATAATCAGGGATATCGCCGAAAACCTCTATCAGCTTGTCAATGAACTTCTGGATGTATCGAAGCTTGAAGCGGGCATCATGTCCATAAACAGAGAGCACACGGATATTGCCGAGATCATTTCAATGAGCATAAACAATTTCCTCATTCTTGCTATCGATAAAAACAATCAGATCGTGTTTCAGAACACGATTACCAATCCCCTTGCTTACATCGACCGCATGAAAGTCCTTCAGGTGATGAACAATCTCATTGGCAACGCGATAAAGTTTACGGAAAACGGAACCATCACTGTTGCCGCTTCCGATGCGGATTCGCATATAAGAATCTCGGTGACGGATACGGGCATCGGTATCCCTCCGGAAAAACTGGAAAAGATTTTCAGTGCGTACACCATTCACAAAAGCTCCGGCACCCGCGGTGAGAAAGGAACCGGACTTGGACTTCAGATTTGCAAAAAGTTTGTGGAGCTTCACGGCGGTACTATCCGTGTCACAAGCACAGTCCCGGGCGGCAGCACCTTCGAATTTATTATTCCGCGAGGAGAATGATGTATATTTTGCGAAAAGGTATATCCCGAAATCTTTTTATTGGCATTTCTATCGTGTTTTTCTTTCTCGTGGCGCTGATGACGTTTTCTTTTCACTACATGATTGGAAAGAATTCCGCGTTTCTCCGCTCTCTGGTGATGAGAACAGGTGAAGAATACGCACTTGCGCGGGCTTCGATGATCGTTGAACGCATGGCGATATCCCGTAAGGACAGTGCTGAAAGCCTCGGCGCAGAGTTGCGACGATATGCTTCCGCCGACAGTTCCGTTTTGGGCGTTTTGATTTTCGCCCGAACAGCCGACGACAGGTATTTTCGGGTGCTGTACAGGAATTCATTACATGCTTCATTTCGCATTGATGTGGAATCAGGATCGGTGGTGATGCCGGAACATTTCAACGAGTATCTCCAGAAAGGACTTTTTGCGCCGGCGGTTGACCCGATAATACACACAAGCGGTGCTTTCGCATGGAGGAACGTGTATCATCCCTTCCGTATGGAGAGGCGCAATCTTGTAATCTGCTTCATGGTTTCTTCTCTCGGAGGGCTTGCGGTTCTGGATGAATATGAAACTTCGATTGAAAAACTCAAAAGAGTTATCGTCATCATACATTCCTTAGCTGCCGTGGCGGTTGTAGCATTCCTTGCTTTTTTTCTTCATTACTATCGCCTGCTTTTAAATGCGCTTGCGCATTTTATGAAGCGCGCTTCGCGCGGTGATCTCTCCGTTTCGATTTCAGCAGTGGAAGGTGATGAGCTGGAAGAGCTGGCCACTTCATTCAACAATTTGGTGGAAGAACTTCGGGTGATGAAAGAACGGGAAAAATCGATTTCACCGCGGGATACTCTTGATGATGTATTCAAAGCGGGGGTTGAGAAGCTGAAAGCAGGGATGCTTGAGGATGCGATGCACATTTTTTCCGCTCTGACGATTCTTCGTCCGGAAAGCTTCGGGAGCTATTTCAATTTAGGAGTTGCATACGCGAAAATGCGGCGCTATACTGAATCCATCGAAATGTTCGACCGTGCACTTGCCGCAAACCCACACCATGCGATTGCACATTCGTATCGACAAAAAGTGCACGAACTTCAGCTTCGCTATGGCGAGGAGCGGAGTGGCACTCAAGGATAAACTTCAACTGCTTCCTGCCGATCCGGGCGTCTATCTGATGCGGGATGAAACCGGCGAGGTGGTGTATGTTGGCAAAGCGTCATCTCTCAAAAAGCGGGTGAGTTCGTATTTTTCTCCCTCAAAACAGGACGTGAAAACCGCAGTTCTTATGAAGGCTGTTGTCGATATTGATTTCATCATCACCGCTTCCGAAATTGAAGCGCTTATACTTGAGAACAACATCATCAAGAAATATAAGCCCCGCTTCAATGTACGCCTCAAGGATGACAAGCGCTATCCCTATATCGCGGTTACGTTTTCCGAACCATATCCCCGGGTGATATTCACCAGGAGAATCAAAAACAGTGAAGACCGCTACTTCGGCCCCTATACCGATGCGCAGGCAGCTCGTTCGCTTGTGTCGCTCGTGAATAGAACTTTCAAGCTGAAAACATGTACGCGGACCATTCCTCTTAAAAATAACGAGCGTCCCTGCCTGAATTATCAGATGAAGCGCTGTCATGGACAGTGTCTTGGAATTATTTCGCGGGAGGAATACCTAACGATTGTTAGAGGAGCGGTGAAATTTTTAGAAGGCGATGTTGAACCTGTGCTTGCGGATCTTCGCGCGTTGATGAAGCGATACGCGTCGGAGATGGAATATGAAAAAGCGGCCCGCGTGCGCGATGTGGTCGAAGACATTCTCCAGCTTTCGCAATGCCAGAACATGGACCTGCCTTCGATAAGCGATCTGGATTTTATTGGCGTTCGAATGGAGCGGGGAGAGGGGCTGGTGCTGCTTTTTGAGTTTCGAAAAGGAATTATGCTCGGAAAGAAAATTCGAGTGTTCGATAACACCCGCTATGAAACTGCCGCCGAGCTTCTGCGACGCTTTATCATAGAGCACTATGAAACACTGGAACCGCCATCCACAATCATATCATCGGACAGGATAAATGACGCGCATCTTCTGGAAGGGTATCTTGCGTTGAAATCACATGCAAAAGTAAAAATAACTTTACCGCGCACCGGTGAGGAACACGCGGTGATACGACTTGTGATGCGAAATCTGGATGTCATTGCCGCCGAGCGGGCACATCCTCTTTCGAACGCAGGGCTGACGGAATCGCTCGCAGGGGGACTTGCCGAACTTCAAGAGGTTTTGCATCTGCCTTCTCTTCCCGACATCATCGAATGCTTCGATATTTCAAATATTCAGGGAAAGCATGCGGTCGCGTCGATGGTTCAGTTCAGGGGGGGGATGCCGGAAAAGTCCAACTATCGCAGGTATAGAATCCGTGGCTATACGGGAGCAAACGACCCCGGAATGATACATGAGGTAATTGCGCGAAGACTTCAGCACTGCCTCAATGAAGGAGAGAATCTCCCGGATTTAATTGTGGTGGATGGGGGGATAGCGCAGCTTACAAAAGCCACAGAGGCGGCTGAGGCGCTGGGCGTCCATGTGCCGATCGTCTCCCTTGCCAAACGGTTTGAAGAAATCTACATATCACCGGGAATGCCGCCGCTTAGATTGCCGGAAAGCTCAATAGGGCTTACTGTTTTCAAGCAAATCCGCGATGAGGCACACAGGTTCGCGATAACCTATCACCGCACTCTGAGAGAGAAAAGTGCCGTGCGCTCCAGACTGGATGAGGTGCCGGGCGTCGGCGCGGCAAAACGCAAAGCGCTTTTTTGCCGTTTCAAATCTATTGACGCTGTACGCCAGGCGACGATTGAAGAGCTGAAGGAAACGCCTGGCTTCGGCGATGAAACCGCAAAGGCCGTGTACGATTTTTTCCATAACAGCGGGCACGGCGGCGGATGAAATGATATTGACGCCGAGATGCAACACGATACTCTGCCAGTGGGGTTTAGGTAAGGGCATTTTGTGAGGTAGAAGTATGATGGCAAAATCGATTTTCTCTGTGTGTGCATGCGTTTTTGTGTTCATTGTCGGATCGTGCGCCAAAACGGGTGATGAGGATCCGAAAAAACAATCGCACATACATAGTGCATTGGAGGAAGTGTCGCTTCCGGAGAATTCAAAGCCCGGGATGCCGGGGCGCTGCGTGAAGGGTGATTGCCAGAACGGGATTGGCACTTTTGTGCAGTCCAATGGAAGCACCTACACGGGCAGTTTCAAAAATGGCGTGCCGCACGGCAGGGGGAAGGTGGCATTTGCTAATGGCGATGTCTATGAGGGAGAATGGGAAAACGACAAAATGCAGGGCATGGGGACATATACATTTGGGCCGCAGTCTCCCAATGCCGGCGATCGCTATGTGGGACAGTGGCAAAACGATATGATGCATGGAAAAGGAACATATATCTTCGGGCGTACCTCGAAATTTGCAGGCGATAGGTTCGTGGGGGAATTTCGCTATGGTAAAAAAAATGGATTCGGAACATACTACTGGGCCAATGGGAGCATATATGTGGGGGAATGGAAGGATGATAGCTTCCACGGCAGGGGCAAATACACCGGAAGCGACGGAAAGGTATTTGACGGAAGGTGGGCGAATGATGAATTTATTGGGAAATAGTATTCATGCTGCAACTGTATAATACGCTTACCAAGAGCAAGGAACTTTTTCAACCCCTTGTAAAAAGGGATGTAAAAATTTTTACCTGCGGTCCTTCTGTTTATCAGCCGCCGCATATCGGCAACTATCGTACGTTTCTGTACGAGGATATGCTGGTGAGATATCTTCGCTATCAGGGATATCATGTGAGGCGCGCGATCATACTCACCGATATTGAAGACAAAGCGATTGCCGAAGCCGAAAAGCATCGACTTTCTGTAAAAAAAATCACGAACGACAATGCGAAGCGTTTTTTTTATGAAGCGAAAGCGCTGATGATTAGTCTTCCGAAAGAGATTGCCCGATCATCAACGACGGTGAAAGAAGCCATTGCCGTAATACAGCGCCTTTTGCAAAAAGGGATAGCATATCGTCACGGGAAAAACATTTATTTCGACGTGCATGCATTTTCAGAATTCGGAAAGCTCTTTAAAATTGATATATCTTCATGGCCAAAAAGAAAAGTTCGTTTCAGCCGCGATACCTACAACGGCCGAAGATGGAACCGGGGCGACTTCATTCTGTGGCACGGAGTTTCAGAGGATGAAGAAATCTCTTTTGATGCGCCGTTCGGAAGAGGGCGGCCTTCCTGGAATGTTCAGGATCCCGCGGCGGTGATAAAATATCTCGGCGAGCAGATCGATATTAACTGCGGCGGCATCGACAACCTGTATCGCCATCATGATTATAATATCGCGGTGATGGAGACAAGTACGGGAAAACCATTTGCGAGGTATTATCTGCACGGCGAGCACTTGCTTGTTGATGGCAAAACCATGTCCAAAAGCCGCGGGAACATCATATATCCGTCTGATGTGTATCGTATGGGACTTGAACCCAGGCATCTTCGGTTTTTTTTGTGTTCCAAACACTATCGGGAGAGATTGAATTATACGGAAAAAGCGTTGAAAAAAGCTGCGGAAAGGCTCGATGCGGTTCGAGCGGATATATCTTACATCTTCAAAAGAGTGAAGCACACAGCTTCGCAAAAAGGCCCGCACGGTTTTGAGAAAAAACTGCTCGCGGTTTTTGAAGCATCAATGAATGATGATTTGGATTTTACCAAAACCTTTGAAGCTATTGAGAAGGAAATCAAATTGATTGCACACTTGAATTCCTCCGGCAGAATTTCGGCTGCTGAGCTTATGCGCATTCGGCGTGCACTTCACGCAATTGATGAAGTACTGTGCGTCTTGCTGTAATTCGTTCAGCATACGCGCAGAAACGATGCGAATTCATTGAGGAAACTCCGGCAATCGACATGTGTGTGGAGAATTTCAGAGATTGAGGTGATTTTTGCTTCCGGCATGCCGCAGGGAACGATAAACGAAAATCCTTTCATGCTATTTGAGACATTGATTGCAATTCCGTGTCTGGAAATCCCGCCGGTAAAATCGAAACCGCAGGAGCAAAGCTTCATTCCGTTGATCCACAAACCCGGTCGGCTGTCATCATAGTCGCATTGGATCCCGTATGTCCTTGCTATGAATTCTGCGGCTACGCGCATGATGTTCAAAACGAAAGAAGCGCTTGATTTTGCAGGCGTGGGGATGACAAAATACACCACTGCCTGACCGGGTTCGTGGGCTGTCGCCAGGCCTCCTCTGGTGGTCTTGCGAAGCTGGTATCCTTGATTCGCAAGCTCGTTTTCGCTCAAAAGGAAGAAGCACCTGTCGGTACGGCGCCCCACCGTGATGACGGGTGGATCGTGTTCGAGGAGAAATATTGCTCCCTGTGAAATGCCATCGCGCACGTTCTGGTATTCCGCATCCTGAAGGAGCATAGCCTCATCGTAGCCAATAATTCCTATGACACGGATGTCGACTTTTTTCAGAAAAGAAGTCATGAGAGATTACAACAGCCGTATTTCAATGAAGGGGGGCTCCAGATACATTTCCGCGGCTATCGAAAAAAGTGAAATTGGTTTGCTCATTTCGCATTCTGCTTAACGATTTCCACGAGCTTCGCTTCGTTTGAACCGGTGTATACTGCTTTCCCGATGATGATGGTGGGAACGCCCTGAACGCTTTTCCCGCGCTCTTTGGCCATCGAAACGAGCTTGTTGCGGTTTCCGTCATTGTACCAGACCTCGAATTTTTTAAGATTCAGGTGGTAGCGGCGTGCCAGATTCTGAATGATTGGTTCGGCCTTCACACAGTGAGGGCAGTTTTTGCCATAGAAATAGTAAATGGTTACTTTCTTTTGTGCATGTGCATCATATGTGAACTCAATGCCGAATGCAATTGCAAGCACGATGATGAAGCCGATTGGCAAAATTTTTTTCGAAGCTTTTTTCATGCTTTCCTCGTTTTCGTTGATTTAAATTTGAAATCGTATTCCGAAGAGCGCCGTCACATCCTTTCCGTTGTACAGGTTTACCATCGTTTCTACATGCGCCTTAAAGAAAAAGAGACCGACTTCTGCGCCCACAATATAGGTGGGTATAAACGGATGCGCGTTGTAGGTATTGTTAGAGGTGAATGTTAATGTCCCTACCTGATTTGATCCAACTATTGTGTTGTATGTTGTATCATCGGTGGTGCACGTGCCCACTCCAGTGAAATCAATTGAGAAATAGCCCGTCCCTACGGTAATGCCAAAACCGGTGTAAAAGGTAAAAATAGTGAAGAATTCAAGATATGCCAGCGCATTTACCGTCCCGGAGATGACTTTCCAGCTGACCTCGGCGTCGTATGTGCCGGTGAAATCGACACGGGAGATAGTGTAACCAGCAGGTAATCCGCCTCCGCTTACTGATATGTTCTCAAAATATGCCTCGTACTCTCCATGGACCGTAATCTTTCCGAGCATGCCGTCGGCTCCTGCCGAAAGGGTGACTCCTCCGAAAGAAAAAAGAACCGGCACAATTGTAAAGCGTGGAAGAATGTTGTAGCGCACGCGGCCACCAATTGAAAGGAATTTGTATTCATCCGGTGTCGCAAGGTCATTCTCATAGGTAAAATCGTACATGCGATTGTCGAAGCTGAAGATTTTTCCAATAACATCGAGCCCGCCGATGAGGCCGAAGCCGAAGTGGAGTACAGGGTTTGGAATAATCATGGGGAAGCTGCCGTTTTCTGATGCGTCGCTTTCATCGTCAAAATATTCCATATTGGTACATCCGGCGCCGCTGGCGACACCTGCTTCGAAACGGGGGAATGATCCGATGGTTGCAGCCCCATTGGGATATCCCGTAATATTGGCAAGTGCAAAGCCGTCAGCAAGAAAGGAACCGTTTAAATCGGACTTTGCCTGGACTTCTGCGGCAATATCGTCGAGGTCGAAGGAAAGCCCACCCACGGCAGCAGAAAAATCTATGATGGTGCCCGCATTCAGTGGGTCTGGCGAAATAATCATGCCTGCAATAATACACGCAAAGAGAGCAACACTAAAAATAGAGGTATGCGCATACGGCTTCGCTTTGTCGATAATCATCTTCAACACTCCATTTTTCAGAACTTCTTATTCTCCTGCAGTGGCGATCTTTTCCACCCGTGCCGATTATTGCCGCCTTCTGAATTGATAGTTTCCAACTCTCATATCCCTGCTAACTATCATAGGTGTAAATAAATTCCCTGTCAATGGAAAAATATGAGGCGATTAATTCCGTCAATAGTAATTGACACCGATATGCGCGCAGCTACAGTGCCGACGATGAGGATTTTCCGCGACATACCCGATGGCATCTTTACCAGTCCAGTACTGACAATCGGAAGCTTTGATGGCGTCCACATGGGCCATCATAGAATTATCTCGGCCCTTCTCAACGAGGCCCGCGCCACTGCAGGCGACGCTGTCGTACTCACCTTTACGGAACATCCGAGAAAAGTCATTACCCCGCATACCCCACCGAAAGTACTCACCTCTGTTGAAGAAAAAATTGATGTCCTTGAAGCTCTTGGGGTAAAAAATATAATTCTACTCGATTTTACAATAGAAATGGCCGGGATGACTGCTGAGGAATTTTTAGTGGATATTATTTTGAAAAAAATGGGCGTTGTGCATATCGTGGTAGGGTATGACCATGCATTCGGCAAGGATAGACAGGGGAATTTCAGCTTTTTAAAAGAACTTTCTCACCTCAGGGGCTTTGGCGTTACACGGGTGGAACCGAAGAATCTCTATTCGCGACCAATTTCATCGACATGGATACGCTCAGAACTTGAAGATGGCAATGTGGAACTTGCGGCGGCGCTTTTGGGGCGCAATTACACGCTGAGCGGGAAAGTGGTGAAAGGGGTTGGGAGGGGAAAGACAATTGGGTTTCCCACCGCCAATGTACTGCCTCATAGAAGCGATAAGGTGCTCCCGCGCGATGGTGTGTATGCCGTACGGGTGACTGTTGATTCAAAAATCTCATTTCCCGGGATGCTTAATATTGGCACCAACCCCACATTCGGCAATGTCGGCCGCACCATTGAGGTGCATATCTTTGGAGTGGAAGAAGATCTCTACGGCAGAGAGCTTGCGCTTGAATTTTGCCATCGGATTCGCGATGAAATGAGATTTTCAGGCTCCGATGAGCTTGCCGCACAGCTTCGACTTGACCGTGAGGCTGCGTTGAAAGCACTCTGCTGAGAATTTGCCGGAGAAGGCGTGAATAAAAAAATTGTTGTATGAGAACACATCTGCACAGAAGAAAGTTTATAGAATACCTGCGCTCATGTAACGGTCTGGGATATTATCAATATCCGTTTCCGATTGCGTCATTATACCTCTTCGGAGATGATACCACTTTGCGTTTTGCGTTTTTTGGCTGTGCGCTTATGGATGGAAGGGATCTTGCCGCGCAATTTGTTGAGGCGCGAACTCGTTCTATAGATAGAGCCGTACGTTTTCTGGATGCGTATCTTGAAAAAAAACCGGGGATGTTGCCCTCCCTGGATTTGTCGCGGTACACGGAAAAACAGAGGAAGGTGTATAGGGCGCTTTCCGAAACGAAATTCGGGGTTGTAACCAGTTACAATGAACTTGCAGTAAGAGCGGCTATGCCAGGGGCGGCAAGATTTGTGGGAAGCTGTATGGCGGATAATATCTTTCCGGTGTTCATTCCCTGTCACAGGGTGCTTCCTTCGTCGGGGGGAATCGGCGATTATTCGGGAGGAATTGAAATTAAAAGGTTTTTATTGCAGCATGAAGGGGTATTGTAATTTTGTATGCTCAGGGTGGTACTATGCGTTTTTTTGAAACCGTTAGTGATGTTCTTCAATTTCTTTTTGAAAAGCTAAAGGCGCTCCTTGCTTTTTTTTTGCAGCTCATCATTGCAATTTTCAGCAAGCTTTTCGAGAAATTTTCCGAAATCGATATTCCGGAAAAAGTTATTTTTTTAAATATTGTGCCGGCATTCTTTGCGGTTATTCTTCCCGTGGCGAGTTTTCACTTTCCCCGCTTGAATATGGAGTGGTATGTGAATAATCCGCTTGCAGTGTACATGATCGGCATTGCAATAGTTATGTTTGTGTCGCTCTATGTGCGCTGGAGGTTCTTTTCATGGATACGCATCATCATTAATGCATATTATCTTTTCTGGATAATCTATATTCCACTTGCGAAAGGATTTACTCCCGCAGAGCCACACACAATCTGCGTGGGGTATTATTTCAACATCGCGGTTCCTGTCGTGTATCTGCTTGCATCACTCTCCGCTGTTTTTATGGGTGTAGATGATGTGAGATGAGCCCGAGTGCCTTTTTCTTCGCGAAATGTGCACGAACCCCTCGAATAAAAGAAACGCACCGACTGATTTCCGTAAATTCGGGCAATCCATTATCTTCCGCAATTTTCCTTGCTTCATCTTGCACCCCTTTCCCTCCAATGCCGAGCATCCACAGGGCGACCGGTTTTTCATATTTGTGTTTTAGCCCGGCGATCGTTTTAAGATAATCAAGTCCCGTTCGAGGGGATGCGAGCGTTTCTACGATGACTGAATCTACTGACGGATCTTTCATCACGGCTTCGATGCTATGCGTGTATACTTTTGCTACGCCATTTTTTTCTGCTGCGGGCCAGAGGTCTACCGGATGCGAAGGATCCATCCATTCGGGGAAGACTTCTTTTATTTCAGCAAGAGTTTTGGGAGATAATTCCGCAAGCGTAAGATTGAAATCGTTTAAAAGATCTGTCGTGACAATTCCCGCCCCTCCCGAGAAGGTCAGTATTGCGGTGCCGCCGTTGGGGGTACACCGAGGAGTTTTCGAAAACCCTCTTGCAATATCCATGAGTTCATGAATGTCGTACACCTGCACAATTCCGGCCTGGCGAAATGCCCCTTTATAAATCTCTGAAGAGCCCGATAGGCTTGCGGTATGGCTCATGGCCGCTTTTGCTCCCTGAGCCGAACGACCTGCTTTCAGTACAATGATCGGTTTGGAAGTGTTGCGCGCAATTTCCAGAAAACGCCTCCCGTCTTTTATGGACTCCAGATACGCGGCGATAACAGTCGTATTGGAATCCTGAACATAATATTCAAGAAGCTCCGTCTCATCAACATCGCATTTATTGCCGATGGAGGCGACCTTGCTCAATCCCATGCCGCCGCGCTCGAGCACAGCCATAAGGAAACCGGCCGAGAGCATACCGCTTTGCACAATGAGTGAAACCCCACCGGGTTTCATCAATTCCTTCCAGTCATCTTGATACATGAAGGAAAACACATGGCGGGAATGGCCGTCGAGCAATCCCATGCAATTGGGGCCCCAGAGGCGTATCCCATAATCACGGGCAATGCGTACTGATTCATCCTGGAGTGCTTTGCCTTCGGCTCCCACTTCTGAAAATCCGGCGGATTCGATTATGATGCCCTTTACCCCTTTTTTTGCGCACTCGTGTATGGTTTCGGGTAAATGCTTTGCGGGGATGAAGTACAGAAGGAGATCGAAGTTTTCAGGGATAGAAGCAATATCTGGATAGCATGTGACTCCGAGGATTTCATCATAACCTGGATTGATCGGATACACCTTCCCTTTATATCCTTCAATGGTGTTGCGGAAGAGAAAAAAACCTCCGCGCGGTTTCGCCGTCGCGCCCAGAACGGCAACTCCATTTGGATAATAAAAAATGTCGAGCATGTGATTACTCCTGCATATTATTTCTCGTTCTCGAATTTTTCCCGCCTCAACACGATAGCGTCGATGATGATGCTCCGGGCGAATTCGAGCGTTTCGGTTAAAATTCTGATTCCTTTTTCAGATATCGTAGAATTGCTGCCGAATTTCATTTCTGTTGAGAGAACAATGCCCTGAAATGTGCCCCAGAGCGTATCGATAAGATGATACACGTTCACCGGACGCATGAGCTTGTGCTTGATCGCTTCGGAATATATTTCCCGAATTGCTTCGTAGCGTTCCTTGACCTGCTTGTTTATTTTTCCCGCAATATCCTTTTTCATGCGATGGAAAATTCCCGTTTGCTGAAAAAGCATGAAGAGGAGAAAAGCTTCCGGGGCGCTTGTATAAATATTTAGATACCCGCTGAAATGATCGTGAACGATTTCGGCACCGGATTGATAATACCCCTCATCGAGCTTGCGGCGCATTGCTTCCTGATTTTCTTTCAGTTTTTCAATGATGGGGACGGTGAGCGAATAATACAGTTCGTCTTTTGTTTTAAAATATGAATAGATTGTAGGCTTGGTAAGTCCTGCAGCCAGGGCAATATCATCCATTGTGGCACCGGTATACCCGCGTGCGAAAAATATCCTTCGTGCTGCATCGATGATATCGCAGCGCCGACGGCTTTTGTCGATCTGTCGGCGCTTTTGCGCGGATAATTTTGCCGTTGTCTCAGTACCCATAATAGTTTAACTATTGGTAAAAATAATTAACTAATAGTTAAATTGTCAATAAAAATTCGGATTTTTTTCATTTATAGCCATAAATGAAAAACCGCTTCCCTCATTTACATGTGAATTGGAGGAAGCGATTTTTCTCTGCCCCCACCGGGAGCATTCAATAAACCTTTTTTAAAAATGCTGTTATTTTCTTTCGTATATTCCCGTCAGGTGCGTTTCAGCGATGATGCTTCTCTTAATCGCTTCTAAGAGCTTCGCTTTGCTCAGGCCTCTGGGGAGTGTTGGTTCGATGGAAAGAGCCAGAAGTTTATACTGATAGTGATGCACACCTGTTCCGGCGGGTGGGCAGGGGCCGCCATATCCGGGCTTTTTCCAGCTTGTGATTCCATGGGTTGCAGTTGTGCCTTCGCGTAATGTAATTTTTGCAGCGGGTAAAAGTCCTTCAGGCAGCTTCGTGATTTTCGATGGAATATTGTACACAATCCAATGTACCCATGTGTATCCAACCACACGCTGCGCGTCGGGATCCTCCATAATAAGGGCAAAGGATTTTGTTTTTGCCGGCACACCGTGCCACTCAAGCGGCGTGGAAACATTTTTCCCCTGGCAGGTATATTTTCGAGGGATTGCTGCATTGTGTGAAAAGGCACTGCTTTTAAGGGAGAACTGCTGTTGAGAATAGCTCTGCGGGATTGAAATAACAAGAAGCGATGTCAGCGTGAAAAGAACAATTGAAATAAAAAAATATTTTGATGTTTTCATGGGTGACCCTCCAAGCTTTTTTTCATACACAGATGAGAGATAATGAATGTGCGATAATCTATCGCTTTGTTGCTATGATTTTAAAATATAATTAAGGATGGGGTTTGTAAAAAAGTCAAGAGATTAATTGGTTAAATTATCACATTGTGCGGGTGTTGAAACATGAAATCCATGGAACATGATTCATGGCGAAGGATTTTTTTTCATTGGCTGTGTAATCCATTTTGCACACATTCATGAATTAACGTGCGATTCTATTGAAAAACCACCCCTGCTGCGTTAATCTAATAATTTGGGAAAAGTCATTGACATCATCCTGCATAATGAGTACAAGCACCATTGTGAACTTCTCGTGTAGTTTTCAAACCATTGCACATGTGTCGCATGGTATCTTCTTGCTCTGGAGGCAAATGATGAAGAAAATGGCGTTATTGTATCTTGGGGTATTGATTTCCGTTGTCGTTGTCGGGTGCAAGGGTAGCGACAGGCCGCGCGATGTTTTCGACAGGCTTAAAAATATCACGGGTACATCGCTGGAAGATGCTGCGGTTGCGTATACCAGAGGGACGATGGATGCGATTCGCGAGCTTCACAAGCTTATGCCGCCGGATCAGCAAAAGCGCGGAGTGGATAATAAATTTGTCGATGCGAAGTGGGAAGTGATTGAAGAGACTATTCAGGGTGATAATGCCACGGTGAAAATTCGTTTTACCCATCACAGGGATCAGCAATTGAAGGGAATTGAAATGCCGTTTCGCATGAAGCGGGAAGACGGTACGTGGAAAATCGATATGGAACAGGAGCTCCAACAGGCCATACAGCTATATAAGTCGATGCATGGCACAGGCGGCATGGCCGAAATGCTCAAGAATATGAAGGCGGGCAAATAACCCCTCGTGTTTCCATGCGTGTGCTCATTGTCGAGGATGATGAAAAGTTAGCCGGAGTTTTGAAGAAAGGCCTGGAGGAGGAGCAGTATGCCGTTGATGTATCACACGATGGTATTGACGGCGCGCACTGGGCGGTTGAGAACCCGTACGATGTAATCATCCTCGACGTGATGCTTCCCCAAAAGGACGGCGTGCGGATATGCAGGGAAGTAAGGGAAGCCGGGATTCACACACCTATCCTTATGCTCACGGCGCGTGACGGCATGGAAGATAAAATTAAAGGTCTGGATGCCGGCGCGGACGATTATATTACCAAACCGTTTTCATTTGAGGAGCTGCTGGCCCGAATACGTGCACTTCTGCGCCGTTCACAGTATTACCGTGGTAAGTCGCTTATGGTGGGTGACCTTATGCGCGATCCTTCTTCACGAAAAGTCACCCGCGCCGGGAGGGAAATATCTCTCACAGGAAAAGAATACGCTCTTCTGGAGTATTTGATGCGCAATGCCAGGCGGGTGCTTACAGAAACGCAGATTATTGAGCATGTGTGGGACATGAACCATGATAGCATGGCCAATACGGTTCATGTGTATATTCATCACCTCAGAAATAAAATCGATCGGGGATTCGAAAATAAACTGTTGCATACCATCCGGGGGATGGGTTTTGTATTGAAAGAACAGGAATAACAGCAGATGTGTAACAGCCATGCAGCAGAAGCGTGAGGGTGTGAATGAGACTTTCAGTAAGAACCCGATTGGTATTGTGGTTTATCGCATCGATAACTCTGCTTTTTGTTGTGATGCTATATATCACCTACGGCATTTTCTCGCACGCAATATATGCAAGTGATGTCACTGTGCGGCTTGATGAGATTCTACTTGAAAGAGCGCAAAGGGCCGGATCTAATATTGTGCTTCACCGTGGACCTTTTGCCACTCCTCCCGAGCAGTATTCTTCTCTTTTCAGTAGATGGATAGGCTACGATGTGTTTCTCAATCCGGCATGTGGACAGTTGCGTGACTATCCCGAAAATTTCGGCGATGAACCGCTGATTATAATCAGAAATAACGCGCTCGAAGGAAGGTTCATTCCTCTCACGCAATTCGCCTATGCAAATCTCTCGCGTGGCGCGCATTCTGTCGAAACAATCGAAAATGTATTTCAGTATCCGTTACGGGTGGTCACGCTGTTGGTGCATGATCGTGAGGGTCATCGCTATGCCCTTCAAATCGGCATGTCGATGCAGTTCGTGAGCACCACGCTCGGCAATGTTCTTTTAAAATTTTTTATCTGGGGGCCGTTCCTCATCCTCGCAATATCGCTGACGGGCTATTTTTTCGTAAAGGCTTCACTGAAACCTGTTCACGATGTGGTGTTGGTTGCACGCGAAATCACTGCCGAAGACCTCTCGCGCAGAGTCCCTGTGCTTGAAACCGATGATGAAATTGGCGATCTATCCATAACGCTCAACGACATGATCTCACGTCTGGAAAAATCGTTTGAACAGGTTCGCCAGTTTTCAGATGACGTATCGCATGAGCTGAAAACTCCGCTTGCCGTCATCAGGGGGGAAGTTGAGGTGACATTAAGAACAGAAAGAAGCGGAGAGGAATACCGTTCCACACTTGTGAGTATTCTTGAAGAATCTCAAAAACTTGAGTCGATCATGGAAAACCTCTTATTCCTCTCGCGTCTGGATGTGAAGAAAAAATCGATTTGCCTGAGCGATATAGCCCTTGACGAACTGCTGATCGAAGTGTTTGAGGAAACTGCTCTCATGGCGAAAGAGAGAGGCATCTGTTTTTCCCTGCGACAGGTTGATGAAGTGCGCGTTCATGGCGATGGAGGACTTTTAAAACGCCTTCTGGTTAACCTAATCCAGAATGCTCTGAAATATACAAAACAGGGGGGAAAAGTGGAAGTGAGTCTTAAAAGTGATTCTATTGGTTGTGGAGGATCGGAAAAAGAGGCGGTATTCATCGTATCGGATACCGGCATCGGTATCCCCCGAATCGACCTTCCGCATATTTTCGATCGCTTTTATCGTGTGGATAAATCGCGTTCTGCAAAAACCGGCGGCTCGGGACTTGGCCTCACCATTGTGAAAAAGATTCTGGATATCCATCATGGGCGCATCGTGGTGAGAAGCACTCTCAAAGAGGGAAGCACATTTTTTGTGTATTTACCGAAGAATTAATAGTTTTTAATTTTGTATTAATGATATTTTAATAAAGATTCAGTATTATAACTTCGTGATTCTTCTGTGAAAGTATGTTGTTTATGGTGCATATTCCACTTTCATGAGTAGATGAATTGATAATTTTCCTGAAGAGGTGCTGGTGATGAATACATCAATGATGCCGATCAAAATTGTTGTGCTGATTGCGATTTTTGGGATTGTATTTTGCGCTTCGATGGTTTGGTCGCAAAATGTCGGAGGCCAGGCAATGGCGCAAGCGGCGGATTCGCAATCCCCGAAAAACATCGGCGATAATGGAAACAACAACCGCCAGGAGGTAGGAAGCTCGCTTTATCATACGGTACGCCGCGGCGGCCCGATTATGATACCAATTATTCTTTGCAGTATTGTGGCGCTTACGCTTGTGATTGAACGCCTCATTTTCTTCACTCGAAACCGTATCTGGAAAAGCGAACAACTCGAACTGTTCCTGAAAGAAGCTTCAGAGAAATCCAATGCGCGATATCGTGAAGAGAAGGCCGATGAGCTGCGTGAAGCGTTTCAAAAGTATCTCAACCAGATGGAAAGGGGGCTTGTCTTTCTTCAGGGAATTGGCAACCTTGCGCCGCTACTCGGTTTTCTTGGAACCGTTACCGGCATGATTACGGCGTTTGCGGCTATCGCTGCCGCCACAACGGTCAACGCGCGCATTGTGGCGGTGGGCATTCAGGAAGCGCTTATCACCACAGCAGGAGGACTTTTTGTTGCGGCGCCTTCGACGTTTTTTTATTATTTATTCCTGCATGTTGTTCATCAGCGCATGGGGCAATCGGAAGAAATCATTGAAACGCTATGTGAAAATCTACCGCGGATTTCGGACAACATTGATGAAGGTGAAGCGGTTGAGGAATATCGATAATGATAAAAGGGATACAAAAAAAAGTCCAGATGTTGCAGAGGGCGCGTGTGCGCAGGGAGAAGCGTGATGACTCCGGTTTTTTAGATGCTACCCCCATCGGTGATCTTTCTTTTCTTCTTTTCATATTTTTCATAGTTACCAGTTCGTTTATTTTGCGTGAGGGCATTTTCCTCTCGCTTCCTTCGGCGCGTGCAGGTGCTGTGCGCCTTGCGCCAGAGCAGGTGCTGGAGGTGAGGCCGGAAAATGAAGGTTTTCGCATTGGCAACAGACTCCTCACAAGGGACGCTTTTGCCTCGGAACTTCGCCGATTTAAAGATAGTGGCCCGGATAAAGTGCTGATTATTCGCATGTCGCTTCGGGTAAAATACGATCGGTTGGTGGACACCCTGAGCGTTGCCAGAGAAAACGGCATGCGCAAAGTATCCTTGCAGAATGAAGGAGGTTGAAACAGGTGAAAGTACGATCGTTCATAAGCGGCTTGAAACCCGTGGCAATTGGCACCTCAATGGCGGATCTTGCGCTGCTTCTTTTGGTTTTTTTCATGGCTTCTACTTCTACAGAACCTCCCAGCGGCGTGGAGCTTACATTGCCCTTCGCTGAGACGCAGGGTGCGGAACAGGAGAGCATCTACATCACCCTGTCCCAAGAGGGGGATTTGTATGTGGACGGAAGAAAAATGTCGCTGCAGGATTTGTACGATAATCTCGCCATGAGGAATTCTGAAAAAGATAAAATCGTTTCCGTCACCGCAGATAAAAACCTCGAGTACCGCATTGTTGCAGAGGTGCTCTCGGTGTTGCGCAGTCAGGATTTCTTGAATGTGGTTTTTATGTCTCAATCAAGAAAACACGCAGGCGGTGAGCGATGAGTGTTGCCCTGATAACCCACAAGCCTACGGTGTATGGAAAGGTTATGGAATGGCAAAAACGCCATCCGTACCTTTTTTCTGCCATCATCTCCACCATTTTTATGATATTTATTCTATTTTATGTACCACCCATTGAAATTACCGAGGAAGACCTCACACCGGCGGATAATATCATTTTCCTCGATTTTGACCAGCTACAGGTGCATACCGCACGGCGTGTGGTGCGAAGAGAGGTTTCTACCACCGCCGGAGATACGGGTCCCGCCAGCTCCGATGTTGAACGGGCGCAGGGATCTTCCGACGATCCCAATGCGGTTGATCTTGCCTTTCAACCGAATGTGGTGCCCCCGCGGCCGGTGGGAAAATTGAAAAAATACTATCCTCAGATTGCCAGGGAAAAAGGAATTGAAGCGACAATCAATGTGGAATTACTCATCGCCTCGAACGGTAAGGTAAAGGCGGTGAGAGTTCTTGCGATAAGGCTTTCGAAAACGCTTCCTTCGGATGCGCATACAGCGATTGCAAAAGCATTTGCCCGGGATGCGATAAAGATTTTACAGAATGCTCGTTTCACCCCGCCAGTGGTGCAGGGAAGAAATGTCCCTGTCAAATTCGAAATGCCGCTGCGTTTCAGGCTGGAAGATTAAGGAGGCAGAATTGGGCCATAAAACATGTTTTGCATGCATACTCGCTGCTCTAATGTGGGCGGCGGCTGCAGGAACGGATGTCCATGCACAGGCGAAAGGTGAAATAAAACTTTCCGGCAAGGTGTTAAGCGCGGTGACGGGAAAGCCGGTAGAGTTTGGCTCTGTTACCGTTCTGGAGGCAAAGACAAGGGCATTTACGCAATCCGACGGTACCTATACTGCGCGTATTCCGACACCGGGTGAATACACGATTGTAGTGCGTTCCGATGAGCTTCGCACACTGACCGTGAAAATGAATATCGGGCGCGATACTGTACGGGACTTTTATCTTCAGCCGCTTTCAGTAAAAGGAGAGGGCATCATCATCAGTGCACCGCGCGATATTCAGAAAGTGTCGCGCTACACGATGACCGTAAAAGAGCTGAAGGAAGTGCCCGGCTCTTTTGGCGATTCAGTCAATGCGCTCACCTCTCTTCCAGGTGTTATCCGCACGGCAGGGATGTTTGGGCCGCTGGTGATCCGGGGCGCAGATCTCATCCGCAACCGATATCTGATTGATGATATTCCCATCTACAATCCCCTTCATTTCGGCGGTATCCATTCTGTGATAAACAATAATCTCATGAGCGAAATCGATCTTTATTCGTCGGCGTTTCCCGCACAGTTTGGCTTCGCCAACGCGGCCATCATCAATATCAACACCGTCGATGATGTGAAGGAATTCGGTGGATATACCGACCTTGGCCTCATTTCCGCATCGGGCCTCATTCAATCGCCGATTTTAAGAAATCAAAGAGGCGAAATTGAATTTGCCGCGCCGTCGTATGCCCACCGTCCGGATGATGGATATGCAAACGCGGGTTACATCATCGCTTCGGGACGGGTAGGCTACCTTTCTCTTTTTGTTCCTTTAATTTATGAACTTGTTACTGGTGAAGAAGTGCCCTTCGTTCCCGAGTACTGGGACTATCAGGTTAAAATGAAATATTTCTTTAACGCGCGACATTCAATGACGCTTTTCCTCATGGGCAGTTCCGACTATCTCACATTCAATGAAGACCGCGCTGAAGTGGTGAACCCGGATGAAGGGGATGATCCGCTCCTCGAGGGATTCAAGGCTCAGGCAGACTGGTCGTCGCACAGTCAGGGGCTGTATTATACCTGGCAGCCTGATGAGCTTTTCTGGAACAAGCTTATGGTGTACGCGGCGCTGGTGCGGTATTATTCCTATTTCACGCTCACGAACGATTATGCCGCTTCATGGCTGAGAGACATTAACATCGATTCGCGCCCGTATGTGTTCGGTGCGAAGGAATCCTTTCGCGCAGAACCCTTTAAGGATCATCTAATTGTGCAGGGCGGCATGGAATACACATACTATTACTTTACTGCAGGCGGGAAAACAATTATGTCGAGAACACGACAGGTTGACTTTGATGTCGGAAATGAAGATTCATTTTCAGTTATTGCACTGGATGAGAACATCACCAACCATACGCTCGGCGGATATCTTCAGCCCAAGATTATGTTCTGGTGGATTAAGCTCGAGCCGGGAGTGCGGGCGGATTATCTTGATCGCACGGAGGAGCTGATTTGGGATCCGAGAGGTGTGGCGAGCATTGAGTTCCCGTCTGAAACGACACTTTCTTTCGCAATGGGGCGCTACAGCTATTTTTTCCAGACAAATCAGTACCTTTTTATTCAAAATCCCCAGGTGACAAAAATAGGCGATTTGCTCAAACCAGAACGTGCAATTCATCGTGTCATTGCGCTGGAACAAAAAATCGGCGATTACACTGCAAAAGCCGAGGGCTTTTATAATAATTTTTATGATCTTGCAGAGGAATACTATCACTATGGACCGGATGGTCTTCCGAGAGATGGATTATGCACCGGGCAACAAAAAGTATATGGCTTTGAAATCATGTTGAAAAAGGATTTACGAGAAAACGAAACCGGTGTCTATGGATGGATAAATTACACGTACACTCGCTCAAAGTACAAATCGGGCCTTCCCACCGAAGCGGGACTTTATGGAGATCCGCGAAATCTCATCGGCGATCCATGGGGGGATACCTGGATCGATTTCATGTATGAAATGCGACACAAATTTCAGATGGTGGGCGGCTGGATTTTTCGTGTGGGAAATTTCAAGGGCACGCACTCGATAAGCTGGAAGTTTCAGTATTATTCATCATTTCCTTACACGCCAATTGTTGATTCGGTAAAAGATCCGGAGTATCCGGGCGATCGGTATGTGCCGATATACGGCAAGACAAATACAGAACGATTTGAGGATGACCACCAGCTCGATATCCGCTATACCTATAGACGCGACTATTCATGGGGGTATGTAAGCTGGTATGTTGAGATGATCAATGTGTATGGCCAGTGGTATGCGGTAAGGGACGAATATCTCTGGGATTATAGAAGGCCATACGGTCCGGACAATCCGCGGTTTGAAATACCTGAAGGGCTTCGCTGGATTCCAAATTTCGGAGTTGAGGTGAAGTTTTGAGTATGAATCATTCATCAATACGATATGGAGCAAAAGGAGGATATGAGATGAAAAAATATTTTGTGTTGTTCATTGTATTCGTTATGGCCGTCGCAAGTTTTTCCTGCATCACCGCGCCGGTATGCATAACCGCATCGACAACGCCGATATACGGCAAAATGAACGTTGAAAAGCTGGGAAAAACGTCGGGTTCATCGCGCGCGTGGTCCATTCTGGGGCTATGGATGATTGGAAGGCCGGATATTGGCAAAGCGATAGATGAAGCACTGCGCGCGAAAAATGCAACAGCGCTTACTGATGTTCGATGCTACGAGACATGGAAGTGGTTTTTGTTTTTTTCAACGACCACGGTGTACGTTGAGGGAGAAGCAGTGCGCGTCAGCGAGGGCAGGTGATGCGCATGAGGTATCGTGCATTAAAATCTTTACATGTCTTTTTGGCGTGTATTGCAATTCCTAATTTTTTAATTGCCTGCCTTTCGCTTTCGACAAAGCCAGGCGGCATTGAACCGCATTTTTTGCCGATGGAGGGCAAAAAATACGAAGTGGTGGGAAAGGCATCCGGAGAATCGAGCAGTTTTTATTTTCTGTGGCTGATACCATTTACCCCGCAGCACCGGCTGGAAGATGCACTTCGCTCTGCCATGCAGGAAAAAGGAGCGGATAATCTCATCGATATTCGGTGGTATGTAGAACGCCAGGAATGGATACTGGGAATGGTATATGTCATCCACGCAGAAGGAACCGCGGTGCGTTTCACGGAAAACGAGATAGAAGAAAATCTGCCGCTGAGAAAATCACACAAAAATATTATTGTCAAATAAGGCTTTCCATTATATATGGGACGCCGTGTAAACGCACCAAAAGCGTATAACAGAGATGCCGGGCTTTGACTCAGCACACCTGTTGATCCATATTATCCCGAGGTTACCTATGCACATCAGTAGAATGCGGGCTATCTGGTTTTTTATCGCCCTCACATTGCCGGTAATATATTTTTGCGAAACGTATTCGATCACTGGTATTCAGGATGGCGCGGAACCCTGCCAGTCGCCCCCGCCCGGCATGGTATGTATTCCCGGAGGGAAAGGCGTGGTGGGACGATTTACCGATAATCCCGATGAATTGAAAAAAGGCGCGCGCACAGTGGATGAGGCATGGGATGGTGAGACCTCACATGCCGTGCTTGGATCCGAAGGGGGGGAATATCCTGTTGAAATCAGCACGTTTTATATGGATCAGCATGAAGTTACCAATGAAGAATACGATAAGTGCGTCAAAGCGGGTGTCTGCACACGGTTTCATAATTATGCACATCACCTCTACAATGGATTTCGCGGTCCCAAACAGCCTGCTGTACCCGTGTCGTGGGAACAGGCTTTCACATATTGTAAGTGGGCAGGAAAAAGGCTGCCTACTGAGGCTGAGTGGGAATATGCGGCGCGCGGAGGAAGAAAAGCCACGATCTATCCCTGGGGGAATGCAGAGCCGGATTGTACAAAAGCATATTATAGGGGATGCCGTAAAAGCGGGATTGACAAAACTGTCGATGTGGGCACGTACCCGCCAGGCCATTTCGGCCTTTACGATATGGCAGGAAATGGCTATGAATGGGTAAACGACTGGGCGAGCGATTGCCGTGGCGGGTGCGCGAAAGCCTGCGGGGCTCCCTGCATGGGGCGCGACCCCAAGGGTCCCTGCGCGGGAAAATATCCCTGCCCGGGACATGCGCTGAAAGTGCTTCGCGGCGGAAGTTTCTGGTGGCCGGCAGAATACATGAAGGGATGGGGGCGGCGG
>DYLV01000199.1 GCA_020721925.1 Leptospira biflexa | reverse complement strand
TACGATTGAATCAGCAAAAAGATAAAATTTTTTCAAAAAAATGGAGTTTCCGGCAAAATGATACATGACTCAGGGAAATGTGTTCGGGAACCTATCAAACATGTTTAATAGTTGGGAAGCATTGGGGGAGGGCAATGAGGTAGTTTTGATTGCGTTGTTCCTGGTGCCGACACGATTGTAACCCTGTAACATGTGGTGCCTTCGCTTCCCGCATCCATTGAATTTAAGTTTATGATTGACAGAATTGCAATTACAGGGAATGAGCCATGCATCTATTTTATTCTACCAAATTCACAGAGAGTCGCCATAGCGATAAATACGGGGTTTTGTGCATTTTACAATTGAGAAAAAAGATTCGTTTACTCGCGCCCGCGCCGGTATTATGACATTCCAGCGTGGGATGGTGCACACGCCGTTTTTCATGCCCGTTGCCACGCGGGGTGCGATTCGTGCGCTTCCCCTTCGCGATATTGATAAGCTCGGTTTTGAAATGATGCTTTCAAATACCTATCATTTATATTTAAAGCCGGGTCTGGATGTGTTGCGAGAAAGCGGCGGACTCCATGAATTTATCAATTTTCACAGGCCGATCCTCACCGATTCAGGTGGTTTTCAGGTATTTTCACTTTCAGATCTGTGCCGGATAACCGAAAAAGGAGTGGAGTTTCGGTCTCATCTGGATGGTTCGAAACACTTTTTTTCTCCGGAGGACGTCCTCGAAATACAGCGAGTCATCGCTTCAGACGTGATGATGGTGCTCGACCAGTGCACGTCATACCCTGTATCAGAAGATGAATCGCATGAAGCGATGTGGCGAACGATCAGGTGGGCTGAAAAATCATTTCAATATTACAAAGAACATTTCGATTGCGAAAGGCAGGCACTGTTTGCAATTGTACAGGGAAGTGTATTCCCCCAGCAGCGAAGAGAGTGTGCGGAAAGGCTGGCGGAGATTGATTTTTCCGGTTTTGCAATCGGCGGCCTTTCGGTGGGAGAGCCAAAGGAGTTATACAGGGAAATGACTTCACTTACCACACCGCTTTTACCGGAGCAAAAGCCCCGCTACATGATGGGAGTTGGCAGCCCGCGTGAAATTTTACACGCGATTTCTGAAGGTGTCGATATGTTCGATTGCGTGATGCCTACTCGTATTGCGCGGAACGGTACGCTTTACACCTCAAAGGGCCGTGTCACTATAAAAGCCGCATATTATGAAAAGGATTTTACACCGGTGGATCCTGAGTGCGATTGCTATGTCTGCAAAACCTACACAAAAGCCTATCTTCGCCATCTTTTCAAAGCAGGTGAAATTGCCGCACTTATCTATAATACACACCATAACCTTGCCTTCATGAAGCGCTTTATGAATGATATCCGCACATGCATACTGGAGGGAACATTTGCAGAAGCGCGCGCAAAGTGGGAACGTGTTTTTGCAGGAGGGGATGAGTAGACGCTTCCTCGTACACGTGTACACGTTCCAGCAGCATCCTGATCTTCGTTTGGCAACTTAGGCATTTCTGCAAAGCGGACTGGAAAGTACCAGAAGGCACGCGCTTTGAGTAGATACGTAATTTGTGCGAATAAGCGCAGAAACCTTACAGTATGGTGTAATTCGGGAGCGCATCGATTGGCGCACGAGTCGGTGGCTTCAATGGTATCGAGAAAATTGACCTCGCAGGAGATGGAATTTAATATCGGAAAAATTTAAATATCAATGGTAATGTGGGCGCTGACGGGATTGAACCGCCGACCCTCTGCTTGTAAGGCAGATGCTCTCCCAGCTGAGCTAAGCGCCCTTCATTAGTTTGAATCGAGTATTTCCTCGGTCATTTTGCTTGCTTTAAACGCGATGACCGTCTTAGGAGGAAGCGTTAATGTCTTTCCGGCAATCGGCGAAAAGACATCGCGGCCTTTCCTCGAGCTTCGACTAAATGTGCCGAATCCACGTATTTCGACTTTTTCACCTCTGTTGCAGCTTTCGATGATTTGCTGCAAAAAGTTATCTATCACGTAGCGCACCACATTCCTCTGAATACCGCTTTTCAGCACGAGATTTTCGATGATTTTTTGTTTGGTCATAAACTCCTCGTGTTGAGCGAGATGCCGGAATTGGTGTTGCTGGATATGGTTTACGCCTGCGCCCGAAGCTTATTGACTTTTAATGCCAGACGGGATTTTTTCCGTGCGGCAGTTTCTTTTTTAATCACTCCTTTCTGAGCGGCGGAGTCGACTGTTCGAATAAATTCTTTTTGAATTTCCAAAAGATTTGCATGATTCGGATTTGCGGGATCGAGTGCCGCAAGTGCTTTCTTCGCAGTAGTGCGGATGGCTGATTTCACCTGTCTGTTTGCCATTCTGCGTTTGGCGTTTGTTTTAGCTCTTTTCTTTGCCGATTTAATGTTTGCCACAATATCACCTGAATAAAAATGAATTTCGATGAAATGACATACAAAAATAATACTGCCGGCTGTCAAGAATAAATTGCACATCAGGATGATTTTTCACGTAAGGGAATCGTATTGCGCTGACTGATTGGTGTGTGTATTTGTGTATGCATCGCCTTTTTACTGCTGCAAGATCGATAAGATGGTGCCATTCTGGATAAAGATAAATGCTGGTATTTATTATAAAAATAATGGCATACAAATGAGATATTTTGCCGCTAGTAACCTGATCGATACATCAATCGCAGGTATGCCTCGTATACTGTTGGATTTGTGGAAACCAATGCACGCAGGCGGAATAGGTTTTTAGCAGACAAAAACTGTTTTTACACTCTCATACAGTTGTGAGAGACACGCAATTTTTCTGTTTACAACAACAAAAACAGCGTAATGGACAAAGCATGAATGCGCCTCAGGCTGAAGGCAGAAATGAGTGCGAAAACCGACAGAACGCATGCACGTTCATTCGGATATCAATATCCGAAAAAGCTTGCTCGCATAATGATATACCCTGCAGTCCATCAGTTTGTGTTTTTCGTAAGAAAGGACGAGCACCTTGGTGTCCTTCCCGTAAAATGAATATGTGACGGTATTTTTATCCTTCTGAATATTCGGCGATTTGTATTCGGATGAAAGTTTCGAAATGACCTTCTCAAATTCGGAAGCGGTTATCACCCCATAGTTTTCCATCACCGAATAGAGTTTGTCGCGGATGAGAAGATAATCTCGCTGAGGAGTGCCCTCGCTGCGGATAATGGATATTTTATCTTTAATATCGCTGTTTATTGCCAGGATGAAACTGAGGATTTTGTTGTCATACTCAGGCTTTGATGAGGGTGAGAAGCTGATATAATTACCAGAAGGCAGGTGCCGCTTGATGGTGTCTTCTTTACTGATTCCCCATCGGTATTCATCGTTGTTTGAAAGTGAAATAATGGGCATGCCGAGAAAAAAGACAATGGCAATAGCCACAAATACTGAAAGAGTTTTTTTCTTGATAGCGTTTTTCATGTTTCAGACCAGAAGCTCTCTTTAATTGACACACGTGGGAATAATTCACCATATAGATTAATCCCTATTAAACTGTTATATGGCACGCGGAAAATGTCAAACATTTTCGATAAATATTGCTGTAACTATTCAGTAAAATTTTAAAAAATAAGTTTACCCAAGCACATGAGGGATTACAAAGATGGCATTATCGGATTTGTGAAGTGTTTTGCAATACTGTACGATAACTATCGGGTGGAGCACGATTTGATAATGAGCACGGTATAGTAGAAAATTTTCGAATATTAAAAGATCATTAAATGTAGCATTTTTATTGCCCATATCCGAGATTATGTTTAAATAGTTTAAAAACACAATGAAAATGTTTAAACGCATGGGAGTTTTTGAAACATATGCCTTATACCTTGAGGGGGTTGAATGGTTACACCAAAGTTACGTATAAAATAGTCTGCTTTGAGGTGTAAAGTACATGCGACGATATGCCACTTTAAGAACACAAATGGTTTCTGGGAGTATA
>DYLV01000028.1 GCA_020721925.1 Leptospira biflexa | reverse complement strand
GGTAGTGCGCATCAACGAGGGTACCGAATGCACCCTCAATGAAAACAGCATGGTTTTGCTCGCGCTCGGCGGGGAAGGGCTTGATCTGGAGTTCAACCAGGGTTCCATCACTGCGAAACGCGAGGAGCTTTCCGGGGAGCCAATAGGCAAGGTGCGCATCAAAGCCGGCGGTGCTTCAGTGTCGTTCGATAAAAGCACAGTAAATATTTCAAAAGGCAAAGATGATCACATCAATTTGGTCGTCGACAAAGGAAGCGCAGTGGTGAAGACTAATGCCGGTGAAAAAACTGTTGCGGAGGATTACCGCGCAACCGTTCTTTTGAAAACTGCCGCGGTATCGGTTGAAAAGCAAAAACTCATTCTCCTTTCGCCTCCTTCCGGGAGTGTGCTTCCGGCGAAGGGAGCTGAAGCTCCAATTGGGTTTTCATGGAAACAACTCCCCGAACAGGGCGAGTACACCGTGGAAATAAAGCCGATCGAGGCGGCGGCAGGAAGGACTATTTCGCGAAAAACGACCGGTAATTCCCTCGTTATTCCGCTTTCTAGTGGAAGTTTTAAATGGAAGGTACGCTATCGCTCGCAAACAGGTTTAGGGGAAACGAGCGAAACAAGAACATTTATTGTACTGCCGTATGAAACGATTGCGGCAATATCTCCAGCCGATAACACTGTGTATTTTTATAAAAACAAGCTCCCGATGGTGCATTTTAAATGGTCCTCGAGTTCTGCTGCATCCCGATATATTCTTTCAATTTTCCGTGATGCCGAACTGAAATCGAAATTCACTGAGATTGGAACGATTTCAACGGCTATTTCTCTCGACACGATCCCCGGGGGGGTGTGGTTTTGGAAAGTCGATGCTGTAAGCGGAATTTCAGGTGTCGGGACTGTTGCTTCATCTGAAACGCGAAAAATGAGTATCGCACAGCGAATTGCACTTCCACCGCCGGAACCGCTCGTTCCGAGGCCCGGAACGCGTTTCTGGAAAAAAAACGTATCAAAAAAACCAATACGCTTTTCCTGGAGAAATGATCCGGAAATCTCCGCTGCGGAGATCACCATCGCGCGGGATCCGGAATTTACAAAAATTTTTCATCGAGAAACAAAAAAAACGTCATTTTTATCACTTGAAAAGGATATACCTATTGGCACCTATTTCTGGAAGGTTCGAGGAATGATGGAGGATAATGTCTATACTGAGCATTCCCCGGCATGGAGTTTCTCGGTATCAGAAGATGTGTTGCTGGAGCTTCTTTCGCCTGCCGAGAGGCAGATCATAGTTCCGTATGATGAAGAGGACGCGGTGAATGTCCGATTTTCCTGGAAGCAGATGGATTTTGAGGGGAACTTTACTCTTCAGATCGCACGCGACGGGGAGTTTAAAAACGTCGTTGCGCAAAAGTCGCTAAAGGGGTTCTTCGCCGAAATGTCGGGACTCGGGCGCGGCGCGTATCACTGGCGGGTGATTATGAATGATGAAGATGGATCTGCAATCATGAAAAGTGCGCACAGATCGTTTGTGATTGAAGACCGGCTTCGTGCGCCCGTTCCTCTTTCGCCACTAAATCACGCAAATGTCGATATGTCGGGTAAAAAAAGTTTATCTTTTCACTGGCAGCCAGTTGCGGATGCTGATCTCTATCGACTGGAGCTTTTTATGCTGAGAGGCGGGCGCGCATACCGCATTATGAACCGCACGACAAAAACGCCGTATTATGAAATGAATGAATTAAATAAGCTTGATGAAGCAAAATTCTTATGGACGATACGCGCGTACGATGTGCAGGACGGAAAAATACTGCGCACGAGTGAAGGGGCAAAATATTACTTTGATATCGTTCTGAGCAAAAAGCTGAAAAAGCCGGTGATTCGCGTGCCGGAAATAATAATGGCGGAATGATATGCCTGGTATAAAGCGACATGCGTTGATGTTACTCCTGGCTGCAATTGCATTTCCCATTTCATTATTATCCCAATCCATCGACGGGCTGCTCCGCACGGGGGATGAATATTACAAAAACGGTGATTTCAATAAAGCGGCAGAATCATGGAAACGTGCGCTGGATGCGGATCCGAAAAATAAGGAAGTGAAGCAAAAACTTGAGAAACTCTACTCTCAGAAGTATGCAAATGATAAGGGGGATTACGAAGAAAAAATTTCCGATCTGTCTTTGAAGAAAAAGTCAATTATGGCAGGCCGCACAAAAGAAGTGACGATCGACTGGGATGCGGTGGATGGGGCTTCGAAATACCTGGTTCAGATAAAAGATAGCTCCGGTAAAATGCTTGTTGATACATCGGTAACTGAAAACCGGATTAGCTTTCCCGTGTCGCCGGGAAATTATACTATACGTGTGGGGGCATATAATATCTTTGAAAAGATCGGCGCATGGTCGGAGTGGACGGAATTGAAGGTTGTCACGCCTGAATTGTCGGAAGCCTATTCATTTCGAGGAGCAACCGACCACGGCCTCATGTGCGCGGCCGGCTATCTGTACAGCTTTGTGTTTTCCGATTATAGTGATATATATGAATCATCTCCGAGAGGATGGCTGATTAAACTCGAATATCCCCTGGTAAAAGTAATTCCGGTTGAAAACATTCCAGTGGTGAAAAACATTCGTCTCGAAGTCGAGTGTGCCCAGAGATACTTTACCGGAAGAAGTTCCTTACAAAATATCGACACATCGCTCGAGTTGAACTCTGTATTGTTTAATATTGGATATGTGTCTGATTTCAATTTTCCGGTGAATTATGCGATTCGTTTTGGCGGCGGTGTGGTTCGCTCTATTCAGTCTGCCAAAGTGGAAGATCCTGCAATTGAGCTTTCGGTTGCCTCTGAAATTACAAGCACTGATCCCTGTTATCAATTTACCGCATCTGTGATAATGGATATCGGAATCCCCTTGTTCATTGAAGCAGGAGCCGGAATATTTTGGGTCGATTATATTGGAATTGATATGAAATCAATATCGCTCTTCTGCCTGGCCGGTATTCATATTTAGATTATAGTCTCTAAAAAAATAATTGATTTATTTCTCCATTTGCGAGTATGTGTCGAAAATTCCATGCCGTTTTATCATTGAAGGGGAGTGCGCGTCTTCCTGCGATTGACGGCTTGAGAAAAATTTTTGGGAGGAACTATGCGTACCATTATTTCAGTAATGTTTGTTATTGCAGTTTTCAGTGCGATTGTATCCTGTGCAGGTAAATTTGATAATACGGTATGGGAGTGCAAATACGAATACAAGGAATATCAGGATAAAATATCCGGGACCAATCTGCTTGAATTTTTGCCTGGCAATAAGGTCAAAGGAACTTTTTCAAATCCCGGTCCTCTTCTACCCAGCGTGTATGTATACAGCTATACATTAGAAGGGAATAAAATTATTTGCAGACATCCCGATGTTGATTCACGTGTGTTCATTATCAAAGATGGCAAACTTGAGTCTGAGGACGGCCATTGCCTGTATGTGCAGAAGCAGGCATTAGCCGATTCAAATAAAGAGGACAAATAGCGCATTATTTACCGGAAAGTACGCTGAATGAAATTTTGCTCGATAATCGCGGTGTCATTATTTCTTATCGCAGGCGGTTGTGCGCGTTTGTCGAGTCGCGATTTAGAGGGAACGTTATGGGAGTCCCGGCAGGTAGATTCCGATCCTGCTGTTGGCTCTGTGGAATTGGTGCTTTCATTGGAATTTATTGATTCGCGCATGTTTTTACTCAAACGAGCGGAACGGTGGGTGAGTAAAAAAGAATCGATAAAAACGCCTCTGCCTGAAGATACTGAAGTATCGGGTGAATATCATGTCGAAAGCAATAATATACATCTCACGTTTGCAGACGGAAGTTCGCTTGCGTTCAGCTACAAGGCTGGAAGGATAATTTCACATGATGGATCTCGAACATTCACAAAATCCCGCTAAATTTCGCACCATTTTTATTAGATAAGAAGGGATGTATGATGTCACTTTTGAGGTTGTTGACTCCCCGAAGTGTGTTTGTTCTCAAATACTGTTTATTTGTCATTGGTTGCTTCCTTTTTATTTCCGGCTTCTTCGATTTGTTGCACGGACGCTTCACAAGCGGCATTCTTGAGATAGTCGGGGGCGGGGCTTCAATTCGCATTGCAGTATTTCTTTTCAGCCTTCGAATGCAGCGCGGCAATGATGCATAGCGCAAGTATGGAATCAACATTAATCCATTACGAAAAAAATTTAAAAGGTGTCGGCAATGACGATGGCTGAGCGAAGAAAGGCTGAACGCTTTCCGGTTGACAGGGACTATTACTTTTATCCCGCCAACAGAAGCAAAGTGTATACGTGTAAAGTACGAAATGTATCTGCTTCCGGTGCATGCATAATTTCAAAAAAGTCGCTGACGCCTCATGAGATAATTTTTCTTCATATTACCGGCGTAAAAGTCGCTCAGTTCAAATCAGAGGTCGTATGGGCGCAGGATGGGCTCTATGGGCTCATGTTTCTGCTTGATGATAGTGAAGATTTTGAAAACATCAGCTTTGTGATGAATACGATAGCAAAAAAAATCAATTCCCCCTCATGATCCATACTTCTTACCGAACGCATCCGCGTGCCGATTTTGACGATACATTGCTGACTTAAAAATATTTTCATTGAGTAAAGTTCTTTTTTATTGACAGGCAAAGCGCAAAAAATAAAACTCAACACTGAGTGGGATTACCGGATGCCTGTAAGCGTTGTGAAATAAAAAATATAGGAGCGTCAAGCATGCCAAGCGGAGTGGAGCTTTTTACTCTTGAGTACAATCAGAAAGATGACATAATGATCGGCCATGTGCAAATCGCAAAAATCGACCGTGCAGAGGCGGATGCCATCTATAACCATTATGTCGGCAGGGTGAATGAATACCCGAATTACAGGGATTTCATTCTCGATGTATGGAAAGTCGAAAGCGTGACCGATCCGGCAATTGGTGTGCTTATGAAAGGCCTTGAACTAATGAAGAAAGGCAGTTCTCTGGCCGTACTATTGTTGACCGAAGCCCTTCTCCAGGATATTATGCTTCGACATCCCGAAATGTTTGATTTTTATGCGGTGTTTCATACTCTTGATGATGCTGTGGCCTATATCCATAAACGCCGCGCGGAAAGCAAATAGCGGTGCGATAAACTTTCTGGGGAGGAAGGAATGTTCACAATTCGCGATGCGTATCTTCGAGATATTGAAAAGATCATCGAGTACAGGATGAAGCTCCTCTTTGAGCTCGGCAAGGTGGAAAAAGAAGATGGTACCAGCAAACTGAGGGATGCGACCAGAAGTTATTTTATCAATAAAATTCAAACAGGAGAATTCAGAGTATGGATTGCGGAAAGCGCCGGTGACATTATCGGAATGACCTGTATTCAGTTTATTGAACATCCCCCGATCTATGAGAATATAGGGGGAGTTGAGGCTCATGTGATGGATGTCTATACCACGAATGACTGGAGAGGGAAAGGGGTGGCCACCGCAATACTTGAACAGGTAATTGCGCATGCGAAGGAGCACAACGCAAAAAGGATCGTCCTGAATACCATTGGTACTGACACCAGAATATACGAAAAACTGGGATTCACTCCTATAAGCGGTGCGATGGAGATGTTTTTGGATTAGGTCTCAACTTCGGTAGTGTTTCAGCGCATTTGCCAGTTCTTCTTCTATTATTCGGGCAAGGAATTCCGGCTCGAGAACCTTCGCACCTGCCCCCCATGAAAGAATCCATTTTCTAACTTCAATAATTGAGTTGGTGATGAAAGATAGTCGCAGGCTTCCATCATTATTCACATCGATGCTTTGTTTGCTATGCCAGATTCTCTCGCGGACAAAAGGCGCAGATCCTTTATCGAAATGAAGCACCACGCGATATTCATCCGAGTCAGTCATGATGCCAAAATTGGGGCCCATGTACTTTTCGAAGCAAAAAGAGGAGGGATATTCAAAAGTTTTTTCACGCATCTCAGCCTCCTCGATACGTGATACCGCGAACTTCAGTATGTCTTTTTTGTGATGGCAGTATCCGATAAGATACCATTCACCGCGATAATTTGCCATGTGATAGGGATCAACTTCACGTTTGGTTTTTTCTTTACCGGGTGAGCGATGGGTTATGCGTATTGTTTTCTGGAGTCTGAGGGCATCTGAAAGAATTTCCCAGATTTCAGCGTCGATTGTTGTGCGGCGTTCTGGCAGAAACGAATATCTCGAGTCAAGCCATGATGTTTTTATGGTTATTTTTTCGGGAAGCAGGGAAATGAGGCGGTCGAAGATGTTTTTCAATCTCATATATACGGGAGTGTTTTCATAGAGAGAGAGGGCCTTTTCTGCGATCATGAGCGCAAAAAAATCACTTTCGCGCATGCCGATGTCGGGCAGGTGATATTCAGTTTCGGAGTAATAGTACCCCTTTTTTGTTTCATCGTATTCTATTGGCGCACGAAGCATATCCTTCATATAGCCAATATCCCTTTGTATGGTTCTGCTGCTGGTTTCGTATTCCCTTGCAATTGTGACGCAGTTGGGATAGCCACCTTCCCTGAGCTTTTTATCGATAAATAAAATTCTGGCGTACTGAGGTTTAAATTTTTTCATAAATAATTCCTTTTTTTAAAACCCCGGACACTATTTGTCGGGGGTTTTTTCGTATGTTATAGCTGTACTGTGATTGACGTGAGTTTCGGGTTTTGCCCAGGCACGGCAGCACGGTAAAAGCCACAGCTATTGGGTTTAACATTACGGATTGTGATCACCATTGAATGCAGAGGTGATTTTGAACTCCGCATGCAAATTCAACAGCAGGTGGTAAAAAATCAACTACTAATTTAAAAGGAGTTAACTATGAACAAGGTATGTTTGAGTGGAAGGTTGGTAAGGGATCCTGAATTGAAAACGACGGTAAACGGCAAGTCCCTCTGTACCTTTAGTATCGCCAATGAAATGCGATTTGGCGAGAGCAAAAAGACCGGTTTTTACCGCGTGACCGCGTGGGGCAATCAGGCAAATGTGATTGCACAGTATTGTAAAATTGGTCAACAGATATTTTTAACCGGAAGGCTGGATCAGAATAGCTGGAAGGACGCAAACGGCGCGAATCGCAGTGAAGTGAGCATCATTTTAGAAACTTTCGACTTTGGCCAGAAACCGAAAAAAAACGAGCAGGCGAAAGTTGCATAATACACACAATCTTTTCTCACTTATACCTTTATCCCTTCATTTCAGGCCGCTTCTGCGGCCTATTTCTTTTCTTAGCCAATAATTAAAATTTTTTTAATCCAACTGGATAACCGGAAATGCAATTCCCATGATTTGCAGTATTTCTAAAAGTTCAGGTGAAAGATTATTAATGTATAATTCTTTATTCAAGGTGTGCAATTTTGTCCTTGCATTATGCAGTATGCCTATCGCATTAGAATCAATATAGGACACTTTTTTCATCTCCAGTACAAGATGGCTTTCTTTATTTTGAATTATATCATTTAGCGCTTCCTTCAGTTCGCTGATGTTGTATAAGTTCAGTTCTCCCTCGATATAAAGAATTGCATATTCTCCCTTCGTTTTTGTATCTATTTTCATTTCAAGAGCCATGCGTGTACTTATGCAGGATGATAAATTATTTGTCAATGACAAAACTCAGTAATAAAAGATGGGATTTGCGCCATTGTTTCCGGTTTTTGGGGATATGCACTACTGTATGCGGTGAAATGAAAAAAAAGAAAATAGCTTCATGGTCTTCTTGACAGATACTATTATGTATAATAAAATATGCAAAGTCGTGTCATACAAAATAAAGAAGCGGGGGAAATATCATGAAGAAGTTCATCATTATCATTCTGGCTGTATTTTTACTTTTGGTGGGCGTCGTTATCGCCTGGTCCACAATTACATTTCATTCATTCAGTTTTGATGATGCTGCGATTGCGCAGGATGAAAAAACTCTTGGGTATTATTTAGACACGTACGATCGTTCGCGCGATGCGTTCAGAAAGGCTACGGATGACATCAAGAAAAAATTTGCGAATGCAAAAAGCCTCACTCTTGCTGTTCCATCGAACATATCTGAAGGCTTAACGGTAGATGTTCTGTACATACCTCAGCATAAAAAGCAGAAGCGTCTTCTCGTGTTATCTTCGGGAGTTCATGGTGTGGAGGGATTTGTCGGGAGCGCAATTCAGCGAATGTTTATTGATGATTTCATTACCGTAGATTTGCTGAATTCGATGGGCGTGCTTATCATCCACGGGATGAATCCATACGGCTTCAAACACTATCGGCGTGTGACCGAGAATAACATCGATCTTAATCGCAACTGCGATACCGATGTGGCGCTCTATGCAACGAAAAATGAAGGATATCCCCGGGTATATCAGCTTATCAATCCTGCAGAACCAGTTGATCTCTCCTCTTTTGGAAACAGGTTTTTCCATTTGAAAGCAATTAATCAAATTCTGAGAGCTTCGATGCGCACACTCAGACAGGCGATTTTGCAGGGACAGTATGAGTATCCAGAAGGGCTGTATTTTGGCGGAAAACAGGCGGAAGCGCAGGTAAAACTCGTGTCAAAAGAGCTTGGCCCTATTTTGCGGCAATATCCTGTTGTGCTCAACATTGATCTACACACAGGCTATGGCGAACGTGGAGTTTTGCATCTTTTCCCCAATCCTATCGAAGACCGAAACATCAAGGAGAAGGTTGAGAATGTTTTTAAGGGTTATTCAATCGAGTGGGGCGATACGGGAAGTTTTTATACTACCACCGGTGATTTTTCAACATTTCTCGGCAAGCTTATGCCTGAGGGGACGTATTTGCCCATGACGTTTGAGTATGGTACAATGAACAGCCATACGACTCTCGGCGCGATCAAATCACTGCATGTGACAATTCTGGAAAATCAGGGGCATCATTTCGGGTATGCATCCAAATCAGATGAAGTAAGGGTGAAAGCGAATTTTCTGGAAATGTACTATCCCACATCTCCGGCGTGGAGGATGAAAGTGATGGAGGACACAAGAAAGCTGCTGAAAAGCTCTCTTGATAATTTCAAAAACATGTAAATAAATTATATCGCGCAGGCGACTTACACTATTTCATGCAATTTATTGCCTGATGGTGGTGCGGTGTGCGATTGCGCAATTTTTGCGCTCATCGGCGATCTGTTCGATTTCTGCACTACAATTGGTTTTTCAGACCTCATTGCCGCATTGAAGAAATCGCGACCACGAGTGAAACCTTCTAAGTACATCAGGATTGCATGGGTGGCCGGTTCATCAATAAAGTATTCGAGGCAATCAACTTCATCAATATCGAGCTTGTTGCCGACCGCTACGAATTTGTTGAAGAAAATATGATTTTCGTTACAAATACGCATGTAGGTAACGCCCACTCCTCCGCTCTGCGATACTATTGAAACATTTCCAGATTTTAGCGCTTTTTTAAATATCGCAAATGGCATAAAGATCTGGTTTTCCGTGTTGATGGTGCCTATGCAGTTTGGCCCAATGACGCGCATGCCGTATTTTCTGGCGATGAAGCGCACTTCCTCCTCAAGGCTTTTTTTGTCTTTTGAAAATTCGGAGAAAACTCCGGATTCAATGACAATATGTTTAATGCCTTTTTTGCCGCACTCTTCCATGATCGCGGGAACAGTCTGCGCAGGCGTAATGATAATTGCGACGTCGGGGATTTCGGGAATATCGGCCACATTGCTGAAAACCGGTCGGTCTAAAAGTGTGCCAGCTTATTTCCCCACGCCGTAGACAGGGCCTTTGAAGCCTAAATTAATATTGCTTATCATGATGATGTGACCAAGATTGATTCTTTTCAGAGAGACTCCGATGACGACAATGCTTTCGGGATAGAAAAATTTTTTCATACCGGTAGCCCCACGAGAGGAAGTATATTTCTTTGCGGCATCAGAACGCGCCGTATGATCAATCCAATTGCAGATTCAGATTTCAGATGAGCTTTATTGCCCTGTGATGTTTCTCTAAAATCTGCCGCTTTGCGAACAAGGTGAGCAGCGCTGTATATATGTCAACAATAATTGTTGATTTGTTCAGTGGTTCATATTTCGATATGATAGTGTGATTTGATCTGATCCAGAACCGCCCTTTCCTCATTCGTAATTGTGCTGTCAGCCATCGCAGCTTTCTCCATCAGGCGGTAGATTTTCGCAATTTTCGATGGATTGTCTGGCATTCGAATGTGAAGCTGACCGCTTTGCGCCATCGTAAAGAAGGGGTCCAGTTTGTCCGGATTGTATCCCCATTTATGGGCTAATTGTAGAGCAAATTCGCGCTCTTCATCCTGGAAAAAACCATCTGAGGCCATTATTACCATGACATTGTTCAACGCGAAATCACGCACATCAATAAGCTTGTCTAATACGCTTAAATCCTTTTGATAGGAGAAATTGCCTCTGTGGGTATTCACATAGTCATTGTACTGTTCGGGTGTGAGAACATCTAACACAATCCATTCGCCCCGGGTGCTGTTGAGTGCGGCGCCACAATAAGCACAGTGGATTTCCAGTGAGTTTTCCACCGGCGCACCGCATGAGGAACATTGATGCGCATATATGGAACCTTTCGATGCCGAGAAGTTTTTATCGCGTCCCATAAGCATCACTTCTGTTTTGGAAACTACCACAGCGTCGATGTTCTCGGTTGAATTCTGAAGCACGTGAACTCTCTGAAACGAGGACTTCACCGCGATGGACAGAATATATTTTGATCCGTCATCAGACACCCCGATGAGCGTCACATCGTTCAGGTACAGGCGATTATATTCGATCCGGTCAGTGTTTTTCAGTGTGCTGAATTTGGTGAAGTATTCATTGCTTACGAATCTGCGCATGATTGTCGGATCGTTCATCGTGATGGCGGTGAGTATCTGAAGATAGCCATTGCTCGCCTTATCTTCAATGAGCTGCACTGCGAAATCTTCATTCTCTTCAATAAGTTCTTTGATTTTTTCTGTGAGGGAAGGGGATTTCGCAAGCCGGGGGTTTGCGGTGATGTAGTCGTCGGCCTGTGTGATTTCCGATAGTACCCAGTCGTATTCACCCGAGTTGGTGATTGTGTTGCACGAGGGGCACTGGCTGAGTTCTCCCATGTCAGCAGGAAGCGGTGAACCGCAATTGGGGCACTCATTTGTGAAGTACATATCTTTTCTGGGTTTTCCGCGCTTTTTCAAAAACGACCAGTATTCTACGAATTCTTCGTGTCCGCCGGTATTCAGTGAAGAATCAAGTTCGCTTACAAACCTATCGTGAAGGGACGCATGTATCGCAGTGTGTACGATATCGTAAAGGCCGTCGCTTTCAACACGGTCGATATACACGTTTTTTACGTTGATGTCGGTGATGATATTTTTCTGTTTGAGAAGCGACATCATCTTAAATTGCGTATTGAAGCGCTGATACACACCGTCTGAGATGAAGCGTCGAATTTCTGAAACATTTTGATTCTCCCATGCCTTTTGTACCTTTATAAATGTTTCTCTGACGGCTCGTTTGAAAAGCTCTTCGTCAAAATCTGGATTTGCGGCAATGAAGCGCTCGTAGCCTTTGACTTTTTTTACAGGTTCACCGCTGGGAAGCTGGTTTAATATTGTTTGTTCTTTGATTTTTTTCTGCGTCGTTCGTGTGACGATTAAAAACCCGACGGTAATGCCGCCGCCGACGATGATATTTGCAGGGAATGGCAACTCGATAATAACGCGAATCAGAATATAGATGAGCGTGCCAAGACCCTCTCCACCTCCATCTCCTCCTCCGCCGAAATCTCCACCGCCACCGGCGCGTGCAAAGAGAGCGGAGCTCATGAGAGCAATAATGAGAATAACAAGAAAGATAAACGTCGATGTGGTTCGTTTTTTCATACTGATATATTCCTCTAATCATTGTGTGCCGCGACGCGAGGTTGTTGTTGCATAGATGCCGCCGCGCGGGGTCCACGAAATTTCCACTGTGAGCCAGTGTGGTTCAATCGCCGCATACAGTGCGGAGGCGATTTCATCTGTTACGTATTCCTGCCAGATTTTTTTGTTTCTCCAGAGGCGCAGATATTCGCGTACCGATTTGCTTTCGAGAAGTTTCCCGCGCGGGGCGTAGCGAATCGTGAGTGTACCCTGATCGTGGCGCTCGGAAAGAGGACAGAGGCTTTGAAATTCCGGGTAGACCCATTGTACTTCCAAATTATTTGCGCGTGAGGGAATGGTGTCGAAAGAATAATTATCAATTATTTCAACTGGTGCCTCACCTGCGCGGGAGTAGTCGGTCATGAAAAATCCTCCAAGAAATTATCCCGTTTATCGCACGGCGTTTTAATTCGATGTCAATCATCGATTTCTGTCAATTTTAATCAGATACCAACCATTGCCGCGTGTGCTGTAAATTTTTAGCTGTACCCTTCCGGGATTTTCGAGTGTAATGGAATCACCGGAAACGTCACCGAATGCACCTCCGATGGAACGTCCATCGTTGAACACTTCGAAATCAAAATTGGTGTTCTGAGGATGGTAGATTGAGTATGTTGCATTAAATCCTTCCTGTCCGCCCAATAGATAATAATCGATGTCGTGCTGACTGTCCAAATCAGCGAAGATCGCCATATCCGAAGATTGTGTTGCATCTTCGGCAGTATTATTGGGCTCTTTTTCCGCAGCGCCTCCTGGCGAGATAATTATGGTGTATTTCCCTCTGCCGCTTACGCGGTAGATGCGCAGGTGGCAGACGCCGGGAATTGCACCCGAGACTGAATCAACATGGGAGGATGAGTGTGCAGACGCAATGTTGTTTTCATCGCTGAAGACATCGAAACTGAAGTCGGCATCCTGACCATGAATGATGGTAATCGCGGCGAAGGTACCTTCCTGACCGGCAAGCCGGTACCAGTCTTCCGTATCGTTTTCATTGAGCTCGCCTTCGATGACAATTGTACCGACTTTATCTGCGCTGGTACGTACATTGTTGGGTTCTCTCTCGCTGGCGCCCTGAGAAGTTACAGCCGGATTGGGAGTAATCGAAGAAAGGACTCGCTCAACTGCAGAGCGGCCTTCACGTGGGTCTATCGGCAAAAAAAATGAAAGATCGGTATACTGAGGCGGCATCTGACCGATCGACCAGTTCGGATATGTGCTTTCAATTACAAAATAATTTTTTCCCCTATAATCGACCGAAACGCCTTCAACTCCGGGAAGGCTTATGGCGGCCATTGCGTGATGATACCGGTATGAATCGAGGACTACCGCATCATATCCGCACTCTATGAAGAGCAACACCATGAGAAGGGATTTTGTATCGCAATCGCCTGCGCCGTGCCATCCATTGGTCATTGCTGCAGGAGGCGGTCCTTCGTTTCCTTTGCCGTATTCCAGAAGCACCCTCGCAGGGGAATAAATACCGATGCCGGGGGGAACGTAGTATTTCATCGACTGGACAAAACGTGAGATCACATATGCAAGCTGGAGATCATTCAGATTCTGCTCCTGTTTGATCCTCTTGAACACTTCCGCCAGCCTTACGATGACCGGTTGGTTGAGACGATACATGCTGTGGTAGATGCATTGCCAGTACGAAGGAAGAAAGTTTCTATCATTGCGGTCGAGTGAAAAAAGACGACCTTCGTTATTTTCGAGGCCCTCCCGGTCAATAGCTTTGAGCAGTGCCTCGGCTGATTCGATGTCGGATCTGGAAAGCGCAAAATCAATTCTGTATGGTGTGTCCGTGCTAAAAGTATAATGGCGCATATTTTCTGCGCTGGTTTCAGTTTGTGGTATGCTCACCTGTTGAGAGGTTTTCGTTTCCGTCGGTTTTTGAGTAAATTCTATTTTTGTGCACCCTCCCAGAAGAGCCATAAGTATACATGCGCATAATGTTTTTTTCATGGACTCCTCCTGTGGCTTTGATGTGGTGCGTATAAACTCATTACTTTTGCTATACATACGGCATTGTATGGACGGTATCTACAGTCGCCTTCTTATTCCGATCAAAAACCATGACATATTGTTCGGTCCAGCGCACACGAAGTTCCGTTCTGGGTGAACTGGAAACTTCCGGAAGCGGTATGATTCCCTTTAATAGTTTGCCCATCCCCGGTTTGAGAATCAATGCCATGGAGATAACGAAAACTGAAAGAAAGATCGCAACTGCCTGGTTGTTTTTCTTAATTTCAGCGAACTCATCTATACTGGCGGTGAGGATGGTGAAAAATTTCATCGAAAGCCAGAGCACGAAAAACGAAATAATGATGGCAAGGGAAAAGTGAATGAACATGACGATGTATATTTTTATTTTAAACATCAAAGTCGTGGAGCCGACATAATTGAAGATGTTGTTTTTAAATGCCTCCATTGCCGCGCCCACGGACTCTTCAATAAACAGCGCGACGGAAAAAATAATCGCGGCGTTTATGAGCGCAACGGCGACGTTGTTTCCCCGCATCTCGGCCATATCATCGATATCGCGCGTAAGGGCGTTGAAAACTTTAATGAAAAGGAAAATAGTAATTGTGCCGAAAACAAGCGAAACAAGAACATAGATAAGGCCGTAGAGAAAGATATCGAATTGGGTAGTCATCGAAAACCTCCATAAAAGTGGTATCTTGTAATTTAAAACAGCATTTTTAGATTCGTCAATCATAAAATTTTATAAACACCTCTCAAAACTGCTTTTATGATCATTGAACCGCATACAGGAAGGCGGTTTTATCGCAGTTATACTTTGTGTCCACACCTGAAACACGATGAATGGTTTTTCGATGTTCCCTCATATATAAATAAATACTTGAAAATAATATGAATTATTTTCATTATTCCAAAAAAATCAGATCATTTGTGCAGGGTCAATCTATGAAAACATTTGATGAACTTCCCCGGATAGGCGAGAATGCAAGGGTATTGCCGCGTGGGGGGTATCTTGTCGATACACCAGCCGGATACGTGCAGTTCGGATCGCCACCTGAGACAATAAAGGATACCATGTTTTTTGAAAAAGGCGTGCCGACCGTATTTGTGCTCCCGTCACAGCTTTTTAACTGGATAAAAGGGATCAGTGTTGCTGAAATTGAATTTCCCGTGTATTATAACTTTTTCATTAAAAAGCGAAAAACGGTTATCGTTTGCACAAATGATCAGCTCTCCAATATCAAACGTGTCCTTCAGGAATCGCTTTTCGGCCCGCGCAATCTCGATATTTCCGCCGATTTTCGCACTATGGATGGAAATCTCAATATTCCCGATCTCAAGCGGGAAATGGATTTTTTCAGAAACAATCTTAAACTATCCGATCTCATTACCTTTGGAATTTTTAAAGGGAATCATTATACTTTCCAGAATATCCGCATTGAAATGAATGACGAAAATTTCATTGTCTATCACGACAAAAAGCGCATCGCGCTGGTGACTGGCAGGATTGAATACACCCCAACATATTTAATCGGCGAGCGCCTGCCGGAACCGTATCAACCGCCTCTTTTCAGCATCACCTGCCTCGGGCCGAGCCACGGCTTTGATCCGAATGAAAACACCTCCGGCTTTATCATCTGGCTCAATCATCAGGGAATCATGGTGGATCCGCCGGTCAACTCGACTGAATGGCTGGAGGATTCAAATGTCAATCCCAAACTCATCGACAGCATTATTCTCACCCACTGCCATGCCGATCACGATGCGGGCACCTTTCAAAAGATTCTTGAGGAGGGGAAGGTGACCATCTACACCACCGAGACCATCATGATGAGCTTTTTGAGAAAGTATTCTGCACTCTCCGGTGTTGCGGTGTCGTATCTCATGAAATTATTCGATTTTCATCCCGTCACAATCGGTCAACCGGTATATATTCACAACGGACGTTTCGATATGTTCTATACGCTGCATTCCATTCCCACAATCGGTTTCAGAATGGAATTTCAGGATCAGAGTATGGTGTATTCTTCCGATCACAATAATGATCCCGAAGTGCACCGTCTTCTTTATGAAACCGGAAGGATCAGCAAAGCGCGGTATGATGAGCTTGTGAATTTCCCATGGGATTCCAAAGTCATTTATCATGAGGCGGGAATTCCTCCGCTGCATACTCCAGTGAAATATCTCAATTCTCTTCCCGATGGGGTGAAAAAACGCATTGTGGTGTACCACATTGCGCAGAAGGATTTTCCCGAACAAAGCCTCCTTCGATTGGCAAAATTTGGGATTGAAAAAACGCTGACCTTTGAAACCACGCCCCCGCCCTACGAAGAGGGATGGAAAATATTAGGGCTATTGAAACATCAGGATTTTTTTCACGATCTTTCTATTGCAAAGGCGCAAGAATTTTTAGGAATCGTTGAGGAGGAGAAATACAGGAAAGGGGAGCTTATCATTAAAAAGGGCACCAGAGGAGATAAGTTCTACATCATCTATTCTGGCAATGTTTCTGTTGAAAGCGGGAATCTCGAGCAAAAAAAAATTTACGGAACCTATGAGTATTTCGGCGAAGTGGCACTGGTCACCGAGCAGAACAGGGCGGCGGACGTGATTGCTGAAACCGATGTCACGCTCTACGCCATCCCCCGCGATAAGTTTCTGAACTTTATCATCGGGACGGATTTTGAAAAGGTGCTCCGCACGCTCGCACGCATACGCAATAGCGAAACATGGAATCTTTTATCGACAAGCCCTTTTTTCCGCCTCTGCACTGCGTCTCAGAAGACATGGCTCGAATCCTTATTCATTCCTGTTGAGCGGCGCGAAAGCGGGGTGATTTTGAAGGAAGGCCGTCCAATCGATTTTATGTATATCATCCGGAGCGGGGAAGTGAGGGTAAGTAAAAAAGGCAGGGAGATGGCAGTCCTTAAAAAGGGGGATTTTATTGAAACTCTTATGAATGTCCATAGCGGTAAACCCGCCCGCTACACCTATTCTCATGAAGGGCCTGTTTCTCTCTATGCGATGCCGGGGGATGAAATGTACCGTTTTGCAGAAAAAAATCCTGGCCTTATTATGAAGCTCACTTATGATTTCGCGGATTCCTGCGGCAAATGAAAGTAGCGAACAGATGCCTCATGACGTGTATAGCTTTTGCAGCGGCTGTCACCATGCTTTGCTTGCCAAAAGGTGCAGATTCCGTGCAGAAATCTGGAAAAAGGCATAAGGGGAAAAAGGTACATCATGCGCAAGCGTATACGCCCATCGGTACGAAAAAGGTGCGTGTGCTTTCAAAAACGGACGTGCAATTGCCGAAAAACATCAGTCTGATCGAACCATATCGTCTTACGTTTTATGCAACCGACTTCACGGTGACAGTCTTTTCAAGGTCTTTTGCGCGCGGAGAAGCGGTGCTGTGCGAAGTGGCACCGTCTGCGGAAGCACAGTCGTCTCTTTCAGTAAAAATCGCTTTTGAAGGTCAGGAGGTGCCTCTTGTAAAAAAAACATGGGGATACGCGGGGATTTTTCCCATACCTCCCGACTCGACGAATATGTGGATGAATATCAATGCCATCGTACAATGCGACACATATAAAGAAGAATATCATTTTCCTCTTAAGATAAAGGACGTTCAGTTTCCAGAATATAAAAGAGCGCTGAAGCTTGGAGAGTATTCGGATGCGGATTTATTTGAAAAAAAACCGTGGCTGAAAGAAAAAATTGAAATGGAAAAGGCGAAAAAAAATAAAATTTTTGCGCAATCTTCCCCGTATCGCCTGTTTCCACGACTTTCCCACCCCCGCGACTACCATAAAATCACGTCTTCCTTTTATGCAAGAAGGCTTTATGAGCGGTATGAAATAGTGAATGGGAAAAAAATAATTCGTAATTCTTTAGCATCACCGCATTTAGGTCTGGATTTATGGGGGCCGGTTGGAGCTCCTGTGTTTGCAATGGCGGATGGGATAGTGGTGCTGGCTGAAGAGATGTTTTATGAAGGGAATCAGGTGATTGTTGACCACGGAGGGGGTATTTTTTCACGTTATATGCATTTGAGCAAAATTCTTGTGCGGAAAGGAGATATTGTGAATGCAGGCCGTTTGATTGGGCATGTCGGCGCTTCGGGAATGGTAACCGGACCCCACCTGCATGTGGGCCTTTTGATACGGGGCGTGTACGTAGACCCTATGAGTTTGCTTTGTCTTCCTTTGAGGTAGGAACGCGATGATCATCCATAAGAAGGATCTTTTTGTGATGAATCCAGCGCGGAAAGCCGATATTTTTTATGCTTGATGATTCCCGGGTGGTTTTGTATAATGAGAAACGCTGCATGGAAGGAATATGTAAATGAGAACAATCGCTATATCGAACAATAAAGGCGGGGTGGGGAAGACGACCAGCACGGTGAATATCGCAGCGGCGCTTCAAATTTTAGGGTACAAAGTGCTGGTTATCGACATCGATCATCAGGCGCAATCGTCCTACCATCTGGGAATCGATCCGAACAAAGTGAAATATTCCGTGTACGACGTAATGAGCGGCGAGGTTGAATATAAGAGTATCATTGTCGACCGGAACGGACTTTTTGTTCTGCCCGCGAATACTTCTCTTCGAAACATTGAATTTTTACCTGTACCGGCGAAGGAATTTTTACTCAGAGAAGCGCTCGAAGGCCTTGACGGCTATGATTATGTGCTCATTGATTGTCCGCCTTCCCTCGGTGTCTTGACTTTAAACGCACTTTCCTTTTCTAACGAAGTCATTATCCCCCTGCAGGTGCAGTTTCTGCCTTTTCACGGAATGTACAATCTCTTTGAGGCGCTCGATATGGTGAAAAAGCGTCTGAACCGACACATTCAGGTGTGCGGCATCATCGGTACCATGTTCAATGCGAAAAAAGATATAAACCGTGAAGTGCTGGAAGAGACCGAGCGGAGGCTTCCAGGTAAACTCTTTACCACGCTGATACGGGAGCACACAGCACTTCAGGAAGCCCCAAGCTGGGGAAAGACGATTTTCGAATACAAACCCGACAGCCTCGGCGCGAAAGACTATATGAATCTTGCCAAGGAAATTGTCGCGCGCAAAACGAATCAATGAATATGACGCGTGTTCACTGTCAATCAGCGCATTAGAGAGGAAAATATGGGTTCGGGAAAACGGGAATTATTGCAAATACTGCATTCGGCACTTGCCGACGTACAGCGCTTTGCGATTGATGCAGAACGACGTGATTTTGATACAGTGAGCGTCGAATATGCGATGCGGGTTCTTGAAGAGATAGAAGGCAAGTTGCGTGCGTGCATCGAAAAGGCCGAAAGTCTTTGATCTCAAATTACGATAATAAACAATTTAGATAACAAATATTATTATGGATAAAAATTCTATTCTTCATGCATTTATTCTGACTACTCTTGCGGGTCTTTCGACCGGAATCGGAAGCGCAATTTCTGTGTTGGCGCATCGGACAAACAAAAAATTCCTTTCTATTGCGCTCGGATTTTCAGCGGGAGTAATGATTTATATTTCGTTCGTTGAAATACTGGCAGAAGCGCGAAATTCAATCGCAGAAATTGTTGATGCGTCACATGCGGGCTGGTATGTCGTTGCTGCATTTTTCGGCGGAATCGTACTGATCGGGCTTATCGATAAATTTGTTCCGGAGGTGGAAAATCCCCACGAAATGCGAATGGTTGAGGATATGGGTGCGCACAGTCAGGAACACAGATTAATGCACATGGGTGTTTTATCTGCGATTGCCATCGGCATTCACAATTTTCCTGAAGGAATTGTGACGTTCATGAGTTCAATAAAAGATACGTCACTTGGACTTGCGATTGCCATTGCAATTGCAATTCACAATATTCCTGAAGGAATTGCGGTTGCGGTCCCAATATATTTTGCCACCGGCAGTCGAAAAAAGGCTTTTATCTATTCCTTCTTGTCTGGAATTTCAGAACCCATCGGCGCTCTGCTTGCCTTTGGTATTCTTCTGGTTTTTTTCAACAAGCTCTTGATTGGCGTTTTCATGGGCATGGTTGCCGGAATTATGGTGTTTATTTCTCTTGACGAGCTTCTCCCTGCCGCGCGTGAGTATGGGGAACCGCACCGCGCGATTTATGGTCTGGTGTTCGGCATGCTTGTGATGGCAGTGAGCCTTCTTCTCCTTCATTGAAAATAAAAAAATGAACGCGAGCAGTGATAACACTTGATGTTCTGCGAGGCATTTCTCCAAATTTTGCACGGAGGAAATTACTCGTGAACATGTTTTATTTGTATTACTGGGGGATTATTGCTCTCTAATTGAGTTTTGCTTCTCGGAATACAACTCCGCCGCTATGTATTCACACACATTCATCGGTGAAAGATAGCGGCGGCAGATCAACAGTAGGTCTTTTACTTGCTTTTTTTCGTAGTTTTTTTCGCAGTACTTTTCTTTGCCGCGGTTTTCTTCGTGGTGGCCTTCTTCGCGGTCTTCTTTGTGGTTGTTGCTTTCGGCATGTCGATCTCCTTTGAGTTTAATTAAAAAATTAAATGTCTTTCTGTGTTTACTATCGGAAATGCAGGAAATTTTTTCAATGATTTTTTAATTTTCCACGATAATGTTTTTCAATTCGTCGGTATCTCTGCGCTCTTTTGGAAAATGTTTTGCTAAAATTTCTCCGCACGATTGCACTGCTTCGCAGATTCCTTGCGCAAGATTCCCTTTTTTTATTTCACGTGCACATTCATCAGTGATTTTTTTCCACTCCAATTGTGGCACAAGGCTTGAAATGCCGCAATCTGCAATCAGTGTGACGCGCTTTTCGAAGAGAGAAACAAAAATCAGAAGCCCATTTCTCCTTTTTGTTTTATCGAGGCCATGCATTTTAAATGCGGTAAACGCAGTTTCCTGCACCTGCTCTTCAATTTCTTTACGAGAGAGAAAAATTTTTTTTAAAAAAGGCAGTCTCTGGAGTAAAATGAGAAAAATCGGAGTAAAAAATAGAAAAAGAACGAAGAAAATGATAAAGGAAGCAAGCTGTTCGTAAAAATACGCATTGAAAAAATCAAGAATTGCATTTCCAGTTACCTGCCCGAGCATGAGAAAAAATGTGATGAGGGATGAAAAGAAGAGCGCGTATATAAGGCCGGAAAGAAATGTTGCAGCGGGGTAAAAAGAACTTTGCGGTACGATCATCGGCACAATCTCGCCAGAAGTGGTACTTTCAGCTTTTTTCACGGTTGAAACAATTATTTCCTGCTCTTCTTTAGAAATTATTGGAATCCTTTTTTTCATAATTCGCATTCCTGATGCAGTGAATTAGTATTACCAATCGCTTGATGCGCCACCCCCGCCGAAATCTCCGCCTCCGCCGCTCCAACCGCTGTCGCTGGAACTGCTGTAGGAGCTTGAACTGCTATAAGAATCAGCGGATGTATAGTAGCCACCGCTGCTGCCAGAAGTAGATCTGAACGAATAACCGACGCTGCCCAAAATAAATGCGATGAATGCCCCAAAAAAAATATTTACGAAAAGCAGGGGAAAATCGAATGGCATAGTTGTAAGCATAAGAAGTGGTGTCGCAATTGCGCCAGTTATAATCGAAGCGATAAATTTTTTATGGCCAATCACAATTAACGCAATTATCAGCACAATCCATCCCAATACAAATAGTATATCGAAAAAACTAGATTTGCTTCTCGAAGCAATCCTCCGTGGTTGTGCATCTGATGCTCTATATTCTCCCCGCACAGCCTGAATGATGCCATCCACCCCCCGCACAAAACCTTCATCGTAATTTCCGGATTTGAATTGGGGGCGTACTTCTCTGTCCAGAATTTTACCGGCAAGCACGTCAGTAAGCCTTCCCTCTAATCCATATCCAACCTCGATGCGCATCTTGCGGTTTTCCTTTGCCACGAGGAAAATCACTCCGTTGTTGAGCTTCTGCTGACCTATTTTCCACTTTTTCGCAACTTCCATTGAATATTCTTCAATGGTGACTCCCTGTAAATCGGTTACCGTGAGGATGGCAATCTGCGTTGAATCAGTCTGCTCAAGCGCGGCTAATTTTTCCTCGAGTTTCAGGCGTATCTCGGGTGAAATCATATGCGCGTAGTCGTTTACTCTTCTCTGAAGGGGGGGTATTTCAAGCGCGAAAAGAGAATTCGAAAGGAATAATGCAATTGTGTAACAAATGAGGAAAAATATCGCCTTGCCAGAGGTTTTCATACGAGCCAATCCTTAAAATTGGACTTTCGGAGCCGCCTTTGAGGCTTCGTCCGCCTTGAAGTATTCCTTCTTCTCGAGTTTAAGCAAAAGCGAATTCGTCAGGGAATAAGGAAACTTCCTGATAGAATAATTGAATGTTGCAACGGCATCGTTATAGCGCTGGCGGGCTACAGAAATCCTGTTTTCGGTTCCCTCGAGCTGATGCTGAAGACCGATGAAATGTTCGTTTGCCTTCAGGTCGGGGTATTTTTCCACAATGACCATAAGTTTTCCGAGCGCCGCACTAAGCTCGCCCTGAGCCCGGCTGAAAGCAGCCATTGCTTTGGGATCGGTAAGCATGTCGGGGCGGAGTTGAACTGCGGTGGCTTTCGCACGAGCCTCGATGACGGCAGTAAGGGTTTCTTTTTCGTGCTTTGCATAACCCTTTACCACTTCGACTAAGTTTGGAATGAGGTCGGCGCGGCGCTGAAGCTGCGATTCGATGTCGGCCCATGATTTCATCACCGCTTCTTCATTTGCCTGCATCACGTTGTAGCCGCAGGAGCCGAAAAAAGCAAATGAGATGCATACAATTACACACACAGGTTTTAGTGAAATCGTTTTCATTGCATTTCAAACCCTTACCATAAATGTGGATATGATGGAATATTATTTATAAAATATCAAAATAGTTCAGGGATGTCAAGCGATTAAAGACTAAAATCTGATTTCTGGCTGATTCTGATCAGCTGATTAATTATTCCATCACTTGCACAAGATTCCTGAACAGTGCCGTATTTTCTCTGAGAACGGCTTCATTGCCAAGAACGCAGAGAAAATCATCATTCATCACTTGCTCAATGAGATCCGCAAAAGCGGATATCTTCGTTGCGTTGCATGATAACACTTCTTCTCTTTCTTTTCGAATAATATCATCGCTGATACTCGAAAGATACATTCTTGATACTTTTTCGCCTTTTTCCCGCGGAGTGAGATGTTTATCTAGAGTCGCAATCGTCCCGATGATATACCTTGTCATTTCTTTTGAGTCTGCATTAAAAGCGCGAAGATATGAAGCTGCATTGTGATATACCTCAAATGTTTCAATAAGACGCGGGTCACGGTAAGAGGTAAAGGCGATGTTGCCATTGCGCTGTATGGAAACCATCGCGCCATATGCTCCTCCCTGAACGCGGACGCGGTTCCTTAGGTAGTCAAGCCGAAGGATGGTGGCAAGCACATGCAATTCGCCGCAAAAAGACCGGTCCTTCGCGATAAAGTTCGATCATTTTGCAATATATTGATTGTGTCTAAAAAGACGCCTTTTTTTCGGGTTCTGTATTTTTTGCGATAATACACATGAACGGCTGGAAAATTTCGGTTTCGACGAAAGCCATGATGTCCTTTCCGGTATTGGCTTTTAAAAGCGCTTTCTTAAGCGGAGAAGCTGAATTCCCAAAAAGCAAATGCCGGACAATTTCATACCCTAAATACACAATCGGATCTGCAGCGCTTCCCGATGCGGTTGCAAAAGCGAGGAAATTGCGTTCCCTCGCATCCTCATTGAGAGAAATCGGATATTCGAAGGACGCTTCGACTGGCCTATCAAACGGTGATGGCTGAGCAAAAACGATGTTGTGATCTTTTCTTGAAAACTGCCCTGCATAGCTTTCTATGAGTGCAAGCTCGCGTTCAAAATCGCCATCTCCATAGAGATAGATGAAGGAATTTGAAGGAAGATAATAGGTACGATGAAATTCAATGAATTTTTCCAGTGAGAGGGAGGGGATTGCTTCTGGCTCTCCGCCAGATTCGAATGCGTAGCATGTGTGGGGATACAGGAGTTTTTGAATTCTGGAAAAAAGGATGCGTTCCGGTGAGGAAAAGGCGCCCTTCATTTCGTTGTATACTACCCCGCTCGTGATGAGCGTGCCGGCTCGATCAAATTCGTAGTGCCATCCCTCCTGCATAAGCGTATAGGGATTGGAGTAAATATTTGGGAAAAAAACTGCATCCAGATATACGTCCATGAGATTGAAAAAATCTTTTTCGTTTTTGCTGGCAACCGGATATATTGTCTTATCGGGGAACGTCATTGCGTTGAGAAATGTATTGAGAGAGCTTTTTAAAAGCTCTACGAATGGCTCCTTCGTGGGATATTTTCTTGAGCCCGTAAGTACAGAGTGCTCAAGAATATGGGGCAAATCAGAATCGTCATCGGGGGGGGGCGAAATGCGATGGAGAACACTTTATTGTCGTCGCTGTTTGCGATTTTGAGGAGGCGCGCGCCTGTTTTCTTGTGCGAAAAAATATAGGCGGTTGATTGGATTGATGACAATTCGCGGATTGATTCAAGA
>DYLV01000198.1 GCA_020721925.1 Leptospira biflexa | reverse complement strand
AAATACCCTTCACTTATTAATACGAAGGAGAGTGGCAAAATCGGAAATTTTTTTGATGCGGGTGTAATAAATTTTATAAAACTCCTTAAACTGAGGACGGTTTAAAAATAATGTACGGATTAGCACGTGATCCCTGTTTTCAACTTTGGTGTTGAAGTTACATCAAATAAATTTTGACTTTGAAATATGAGACATTGATTATGAACACGTTTTGGAGAAACCGAAGGTTGTGTGATGAATGTGGTAGGTTATTTCTAAAGATATGGGGGGGCCATCGCGAGGGAGAGGAGTTTACTCAGAAAAAAACAGATTCAGATATTTCCTCAGTGATAGCGCGTATTCAAGCTTTATTTTTGTTTCAACTGCCCAGCTTGAAGCTGGAAAATTTTTCAATGTTTTTTGAAAATCATCCATCGCCTTCAAGAGATATGCATCCGCAATATCCCTTTTAAAGCGGCCGCGATTATGCCGGTCGTAAAAAATCTCCTTATGTGAAATGTGCAGTGCCTCATCGCCTTTTCGGTATTGTCGGTACGCTGCCACATCGGTGGGGTTCGCATATGATTCAATAATGTTCAGGCATTCAGAAGCTCTATAGAAATTAAAAACCATGTCGGTAAAAACTGTAAAATGTTCTATGAGCTCTCTATCGGAGGTGAGTGCAATGTACGATCTGATTGCATGATAGTGTTTCTTCAGCACAAAAACGACTTCATTGAATGCGCCTCTGTTCGATATGTCCTCTCTCTGCGCAATATTGTACAAATTGTATTGAAAGTACTTATAGAGCGCTTCCTTTGCGGATTCACGGTTTTTCACAAACCGCTGAATGAGCACTTCACGCTCGATTTCTTTTTTAAAATGCTCTGCGTGTATGTGCTCGCGCGGGCCTGATGTCGGTCTTTTTGCCTTTTCTTCTTCGCGGTTTTCCTGTGAAATATCGGAAGAAATTTTAAAACGGTGCACCATCACCGTGTTGTAGGAATTATTCAGAGCGGCCATCATTTCGTGTGCCCACGCAAGGCGGTGCGGGTTTTTGTCGGGATGATATTTAAGCGCGAGCGTTTTGTACGCTCTCGATATTTCTTCGTTGGTGGCACTTTCGCGCACGCCGAGCATTCGGTAGCATTCCCGTATATCCACGCAGGTCTCCGGCGATGGTCTTAAATCATGCACGGGCTACATGAAAGGCGCAAAAATTGCAAACATAATATCATTCACAATGTCGATTATCGCTTATCCGCATTTATCAAAAGAGGAAGAGGAGTTGAGTTTCATCAATAAATTTGTTTGACAGGGAGGGTATATTTTAGAATTGTTGCCTATGATCCGCGGCTGTCCAATCCCGGGAAAGATGTTTTGGTATTCAATACTCATAGTAAAAGCGAGGATACGATGAAAAAATTACATGCGTTTCTTTTTGCACTATTGGTGCTTGTATGGGCTGTGCCGGCATTTTCGGCTCATGACATCTCTATCGGTCAACAGGAAGCAGCGGCCGCTTCGCATGCGGTTGAAGCTGACACGCATGGCATTGTCCATGGATTTGATGGGAGTGCGCTTCCACCGTGGTCGGTTCTTCCTTTTGCGGGAATACTTCTTTCAATTGCACTTTTCCCGCTTTTCGCTGCGCATTTCTGGCATCATCATTACCCCAAGGTATCGCTTTTCTGGGCGCTCGCATTCGCGATTCCTTTTCTCATCGTCTATAAAGGCGCCGCATGGCATGAAATTCTTCATATATACATCATCGATTATGTGCCCTTTATCATTTTGCTTGCCGGTCTTTTCACTGTCGCGGGAGGCATTCATGTGCGCGGCACATTGCGCGGCACGCCAATGGTGAATTCAGTTCTTCTACTCATCGGCACCATCCTTGCATCATGGGTGGGCACAACCGGCGCAGCCATGGTGCTCATTCGGCCGCTTCTGCGCTCAAATTCCTGGCGGCACCACAAGGTGCACACCATTGTCTTTTTTATTTTTTTAGTATGCAATATCGGCGGTTCCCTCACGCCGCTTGGTGATCCGCCCCTCTTTTTAGGGTTCCTCCATGGAGTGCCATTTTTCTGGACGTTTAAAATCCTCCCCATCATGGGATTCGTCGTTGTGATACTTATGGCTTTGTACTATATCATCGATTCTTTTTATTACAAAAAAGAAGATCTTTCTAAAGTTGACAACTCCGAAAAAGAACCCCTCAAAGTCGAAGGCGCTCACAATTTCCTCTTTCTTGGCGGCATCGTGGGCGCGGTGCTCTTCAGTGGCCTTGTGAATTTAGGTGAGGTTTCCATACTGGGCATTCATCAGAGTGTGTCGAATCTCATCAAAGATGCCATCATTATTCTCATGGCGATCCTTTCGATGGCAACTACGAAAAGTGAGTACCGTAAAGCGAACGAGTTTACGTGGGAACCCATTCTGGAAGTTGCATATCTTTTCGCGGGAATTTTTATGACTATCATCCCTGCGCTGGCGATTCTCAAGGCGGGCGAGCATGGGGCACTTGCGTTTCTTATCCGTTCGGCAGAAAAACCCGCACATTATTTCTGGCTGGCGGGATCTCTTTCAAGCTTCCTGGATAACGCACCAACTTACCTGACATATTTCAACACTGCGATCGGCAGGTTCTTCCCGGGACAGGCTGAAGCGACCGCGGTGGCACAGCTTATCAGTGATGCGTCCATTCCCGGAATGCATGGACTTCGATACAGCGATTATTTGCTCGCTATTTCCACAAGTGCGGTTTTTATGGGCGCAAATACCTACATCGGCAATGCGCCGAACTTCATGGTGCGCTCGATCGCAGAAGAGGCGGGGATTCCAATGCCGAGCTTTTTCGGATATATGTTTAAGTATTCAATTCCGATTCTGGTTGTGGTGTTTATTATTGTCACATTTGTATTCTTTTAAATAAATGGGCTTTCCATTGTTGATGAAACCGCGGTTCAGGAACATGGTTTGACGAGCTGCGGTGCATCGATAGCGGGCAATTTTTCAGTGGTGAAGGATTATGGAATTAGCTTCGGTGTATGATCCGAAAAAAGTGGAAGAAAAATGGTACCGAATCTGGGAAGATTCAGGCGATTTTCATGCCGACGAGAACGATTCGAGAGAGCCGTATTCGATTGTCATACCGCCGCCCAATGTCACCGGCAATCTCCATATGGGGCATGCACTCAATAACACATTGCAGGATATCCTTATTCGCTGGAGGCGCATGCAGGGAAATTCAGCACTCTGGATGCCCGGAATGGATCATGCGGGAATCGCCACACAAAATGTGGTAGAACGACTTCTTAAAGAAGAAGGGAAGAGTAAGGACGATTTAGGCCGCGAAGCGTTTGTGCGGCGCGTCTGGGAATGGAAGGAGCATTCAGGCGGGCAGATTCAGCGACAACTTCGTAGACTTGGATGTTCCCTTGATTGGGTGCGGGAGCGTTTTACCCTCGATGATGGCCTTTCGCAGGCTGTCCGGAAAGTATTTGTCGATCTCTACAAAGAAGGACTGATCTATCAGGGCTACCGAATCATCAACTGGTGCCCGAGGTGTCGTACCGCGCTTTCAGATATTGAAACCGAGTATCAAGATATTAAAGGCGCACTCTATCATATTCATTATCCCTTTAAAGACGGTTCGGGGTATATCACGGTTGCTACGACGCGTCCGGAGACAATGCTCGGCGATACAGCTGTGGCTGTAAATCCCGATGACGAGCGCTACGTGCATCTTGTGGGTAGAGTTCTTATTCTACCTCTTTTAAACAGAGAAATTCCCATCATCGCTGATAGCTTTGTTTCGAAAGAATTCGGCACGGGGATGGTAAAAGTTACGCCGGCGCATGACCCGAATGACTTCGAAATCGGGAAGCGGCATAATCTTCCCGAAATAAATATTTTAAATGAACAAGGATATATTAACGAAAACGGCGGACGGTACCACGGCCTCGACCGATTCGAAGCACGGAAGAAAGTGGTTGAAGACCTCAAGGTGCAGGGCCTTCTGGAAAAAATCGAA
>DYLV01000027.1 GCA_020721925.1 Leptospira biflexa | reverse complement strand
TAGAGCAGCTGATTTGTAATCAGCAGGTTGGGGGTTCAAGTCCTCTCGCCAGCTCGTTAACAATCAGGTGAGGTTCCCGAGCGGTCAAAGGGAGCAGACTGTAAATCTGCCGGCGAAGCCTTCGATGGTTCGAATCCATCCCTCACCAAAAACAATGCACTAACACTGGTGCCATATGGATCGCGGTGTTAGTGCATTTTATTTGTATTGCTCCTCTATAAATATTGCCATACTATATACACTTATTCCCTTTTCCCAATACCACACCGACAGCTATCTCTACCATAGCTCCATATACTTCAAGATACCTGAAACATGCAATATGAAACATCCAATTAGTGAAATTAAGATATAATAATTATACACGCACAGGCATATTCTTTATCGACGCCGCTCACAAGCAGCCTTTGATGGCACAGAAAATTTTTTTTAAAGGCAGGAGACAATGAACAAAGATGAAAAGAGAGGGGAGCTAAAAAAAAATTAATGTGGAGACGGCGGGAGTCGAACCCGCGTCCTGCAACTCATAACCATGGCGTCTACATGCGTATCCCTTTCGTTGTATTTAAGCTACGATACCGGGAAAAGGAACCGTACCCGCGGCCGATCGTTCTTTTCTTTCGCTCAGATGAGGAACGAACACATCAAAGCTATCTCCCTTCGTTGACGCCGCTGGATGTCCAGGGAGAAGGGACATTCCAGAGACGCTCGCAGCTTTTAAGCTGCAAGTGCAAGATTATCGTTTGCGTTTACGCTTAATCCGCTGTTTTTACGAGACAACGGGAACTCGGCACGCAACCATGGAAACAACATTACAGTCGAAACCTAGTCGTCCCCTTTGATATAAGATAATAAAAAATGTAAAAATGTCAACATATTTGATTCTTCATAATAGTATATTTCTATCCAGCCTTTTCATTGAGGCGTTTTAAAAGCGTCTGGATATCGGCTTCACCAAGGCCATGCGCGCGGGCTCCCTGCTCAATTGTTTCTGCAATGCCGATATGACAACCGATGCAGTGCATGCCGTATTCGGCAAGTATGTGTACGGTTTCGGGATAATCACGTACCAGTTCGCCGAACGTCATCGATTTTTCAATTTTTGCCATCATTATCTCCCTTGTACAATATTCTATTTCGAATCATAATGTGTTAAATATATCGCATTTTATATCTTTTCAATTATTTTTTTCTCGTACACGCATGGCGATGCCTTTTCGCTTACTGAATATATCCCCATCCTCGAAGTACTTCTTTAATACCCGGACTGAGCTGGATATCCTTATCACTCGTGTTCATTTCAAGCCAATAATTTAAAGGAATGCGATACACATACACCGAGTTTTCAGGCAGTGGGACTGCTTCAAGACCTGTTTTTCCCGGTATCCGGCAAATATAAAAATCATTCGGCCCCATAAGCCTGAGAGGATTTCCCAAGCCAGAAATCTTTTCTGGAGAAATAAACAGCTCCGTCGGCGGTATGCGCATGCCGTCGCGAATCACTGTAATTTCAATCGGCGATTGCGGCGGATCTGTTTCAAAGCTTATTATCGCATGTTTTTCGCGCACTTCAATGTCAAATTTCAGATTATTCCATCCCGAAAATGCCCATGCGCTTTTTTTGCAGTATGATCGCGGATACATAATCCGCCCGTGAGATGAAATAGCAACCTGATATTTCCGCATTTTACCATCCTTTCCTGGAGCGATCTGCACAAATGTCTTATCCGGATAATCCGTGAATTTTTCGTGATATAGTTTTCGCATGCTTTGAATCAGAGTTTTATGTTTTGCATCATGCATGAGATTGGTTACTTCATAGGGATCTTTTTTCAGATCGAAAAGCCGTTCGGATTGCATGAGATATTTTTTGCCGGATTTTCGCTCAAAGCGGTATAATCCCACAAGATCGCGCCAATATACATATCTTCCTTCAAAAATAAACGCACGCTGGAATCTCCCCACAAGGGGAATAAAATTTGAAAATGTCCCTTCCCTCATGCTCTGGTTAAAGAACAGCGATGCAAAACTTTTGCCGGAAAAGCGCTTCTCCGACGTATTCTGCGTCAGCTCTAAAAACGTAGGTGCCACGTCCAGCGTGCTCATCAGTGCAGCAATCTTTCCGGGAACAAAATTTTTGCTCTTTGGCGGAATCACCACAAACGGAATATTCATTGTACTGCGATAGAGATTTGGGCCCCCTTTGCGCGTATAGATTGCGCGAGGATGAAAATATGCCACTTCCACGGGTTCACGTTGCGCCCACATTGCTTCCTCTTTGCTGACGAAACTTCTAAACTTGTGATGTCGCGCAAAGGAGTGATCGGCTGTAACAACGAAAAGCGTGTTTTCCCGAAGGCCAAGCTTTTCCGCAGCTGCAAAAATCCTTTCAAGATGGGTATTGAGATATCGTATGTTTGCAAGCGCCACCGCCGATGAATGGATGAAATCTGCATCCCACAGCGCTTTAACATAATACCCGAGCGGCACCCATGAAGGGCTGTGCAGTGTATTGATGTGGGCATAGAGTAAAAATTTTCTGTTCTGGTTTTCCTGAAAAAATTCAAGAATGCGCCGAATATTTTCCGGATGTTCGGATGTCTCCATCGTATAATCATAGTTCTCATCGAAACCGAGATCCACTCCCACCGAAGAGACGCCGTGCCCCTGAGCGTTGCAGCTGATCTGCTTTGTGAGATACCCCTTTGCCGAAAGAAGGTCGCCGAGCGTGGCAAAATTCATTCGGTAAAATTCTTCCTGATTTTCTTTTGTCACGATATTTCTGAACACTGGAATTCGCGATTCTGTGTACACCCGCGATGTCCATAAAGCAACAATTGAAGGCCTTGTCACCTGCCCCACTGAATACATGGAGTCAAAAAGAATGGCTTCATGAAAATATTTATCAATCGACGGAGTGATGCAATTGCGAGCAGGAATCATCTTCATCGCCTTTTCCGCCCCGTGCTTTGTAAACAGATCGTAATATTCATAAACATCCAGGTGATTTTTCGCAAGACAGCCGAAAATTAGATAGACAATATTGAGATGATTCTTGCTTTCTTTTCCAGTCTGTAAATAAATCCGGGGCGTGCCGAGAAATAGATATGAAGGCTTTTCCGGCGCAGCAAACTGAATGCGCAAAAGCCCGGATTCTTTTGGAAGCGTGATTCGTATGCGCTGCCAGCCAGTATCATCCGGCAGCACGCTTCGCCCCGGATGGAAGAGATAAAACCAGATTGATGAAAACACATTCGAATAGCGGAAAGGTGCAATGTTCGGCTTCCTTTCTCTTTGTACATCACTTTCAAAAAGTTTTGTATTATTGAACGATATCACAATCCTGCCGCTTTTTTTTGTGCCGATAAAATCCGGATACGCGTAGTCGAACTCCAGAACGCGTTCACCTTCTTTCGCACCAAGTACATATTCAAATACTGAATCTGCCTTGAGCACAATGCAATTTTTCTGTGAGGTATAATAAAAAATCCTACCGGTTGCATACTTCAGGTTTGCAGAATGCCTTTTGGGCATATATGGATTTGTATCAATATAGAATTCTTTTTTTCTGAGATCATCACTCAATAAAAATTTTAGATCAGCTTCTTCAATGGGATTTGAAATATGAGAGCGATGGATTTCTCTCAGCAGATCGACATCAACCAATTCTGCTGACGTGTTTTGCCGAACAAGCGATGCGGCGATCTGTTTTAAGTACTCTTCATCATCGGGAAAGAAAAAGACCGTGTACCATATTACAAGAAAGATGAGAACAACAAACGCAATAGATACAATCGAAATGAGCGCAATTTTCACTGCTCTGTATATCCTTTTCAAGGACGGATATTGTTTTAAAAAAATAAGGCATGAAGCAATAAGAGCAAGAGAGAGAATCGCTTTTTTTATTGCTGGAAAAATAAAGGAAAATTTTTCAAACGAAGAAAAAAACACGATGGCAGCGCAGGATACCACTACAACAACCCCAAGGCGAATTAACAGATGCCGCTGTTGTGCCATTGTATCCACTATCTTTTTTCGAATTGTAATCATCTCAGTCCCTTACCAGCGGAAAGAAATAATCGTTTTTTTGAATCACATCACCTTTTCGCGATATCCATTCGAACAATAGCTTTTTCATCCTGGCAAGTTGCGCTTTTTCAGATTTTGCAATATCGTGTAAATCATCGCTGTCTTTCATCGAGTCGTATAGTTCATACGCAACCCTGTCGGCAAGCGGCATGTAGATGAGCTTGTACCTGCCGTCGAACACATAGCAATGCTTGGCAAAATTTACTAGATGGCGGTAGTTATCGTTAAGGATAACCTGATTATCGAAATGAAAGTCAATTTCGGAAATCCCCGTAATGTCGGGATAGAGAATACGGAGCTTCTGAAAAAAAAGATCGTCTCGAAGGGAATTGTCGAACCAGATGCCTGTTTCACCATATGCCACTATCTTCATGTCTTTTTTTGTCAATACGGCATCGACAAGCGAAATGCCTTCCATGTATTCTGGTCTTTTCTCTCCTGTGAGTTCAAGGACAGTCGGTGCAATATCAACTGAACGTGCAATGCCGGTATATTCACTTCCGGGCAAAAATGTTTTCGGATATCGGATGATGAAAGGAATCCGTGTGGAATAATGTCCCCGGAAGTGCTCGCCATGCCCCATGCCGAGATTACCCTCATAGAGATTTTCTCCATGGTCGGACAAAATGATAATGATGGTAGAATCGAGCCGCCCCACTGCCTTTAATTGCGCCAGTATCTCTCCGACGGCATCGTCGAATGCGCGCAATCCCCCATCGTACAATGCGCGTATCTGCTCGACATCGGTAGGCCTTACTTTTTCATAGCCACTGTCGCCTTCAAGAGAAATTGTCCGCTGTTTGAAATACCTGTACTGGCCGGCATACTTCCGATCAGCGTATTGTAAATAATACGGATGCGGCGGCGCATAGGGAAAATGCGTGGAAGAAAAAAACGCCGTAACGAAAAAGGGACGGGTGCCCGCTCGATCTATTTCTGAAAGCACTTTGTCCCGTACAATGTAGGGCGGACAGAAATAGGCCGAATCACGAAGCGAGGGAAAGAGTGCAAGCCCCCACTTCGCAGTTAAAAAAGGCAGGAGAAATGTGTGATTTTCCAGTATCGCCTGTTCGATGACGGTATTGAAATTGAAATACGGGGCATCCACGCGCTCAAAACCAAGATCGATGCGGGAAAAAATGTCGGCGGCATAATCGCCCACCACCGAGGTATAATACCCCTTCTGGCGGAAAATTTTTACAATACTTTGAAAATCCCTATTCAAATCTCGAGAAGTTGGAAACATATGCCGAATGCCGTGCGTTGCGGAAAATTGCCCCGTGAGAATTGAAACCCATGAGGGGAACGTGCGCGGCACTTCGATATATGTCCGACTGAAGGATACTCCTTCCCGTATGAGCGTATCGATCGCCGGAGTGGTATCGCGATGATATCCATAGCCGCTGAAATGATCGGGGCGCAGGGCATCAGATCCGAGGATAAGAACATCGGGATGTGTTGCGGCGGCATTGCGCGATGAAAGCGAAGGCATTGTGCTATAGCAATACATGCACACAACGACAGAGAAAATAAACCCTGTGTAGAAAATTATAAATATCCATCGCCGACGTATAAGTGCCTCAGCGAATGTCATGAAAAAAATAATTAAGACAATCCCGCTAAGTGCTATTGAAAAAAAAGTCGGTGATATATTGTGCGTCAGAACATCGAAAATTTTCGCAATGAACGCGCTTTTCACATAAAAATTGTTGATATACACTTGCGGGTAGAGGATAATATCTCTGAAAAAAACCAAAAGCACAATAAAAATCGTTGCCGTTATTACGGTAAAAAAATCGCGTGTGAGATGCAGTTTTCCGTGAAAAAGCCCCCTCGCAGCGCGCACGGCGCTAAAGATGAAAAGCCCCAGCAGAATGCCAATTATCACATATATAAAAAAAATCTTTCCGATAAACCCGATTATAAATCCTAAAAAGTTTCGGAAGATAAAATCCACCACGGCCTGGCTTGTATTTCCCATGTACGACATGGAAAGATTGTTCACAAGCCCCCAGAGAAAAAAAAGAAACATAGCCGCCGCTCCTCCCAGTGCGGGAAGGTATTCTCTCGCAATCGGCTTTATGTGTTCCTGAATTTTCATCATGCCCGATACATTGTAATCCATGAAATTATGCCATCTACAACTACTGCGCTTAAGTTCGCAATAAAAAAATTTGAGCATGCCTTCCGCACAAATGATTGACAGCAAACGCATACATACGTATATGGACATAATTTTTACATCTATCCGCTTATGAAAACCCTATTTGTAAAAATAAAGATACTGCGCGAAAAAATATCTGCTTTTATTATCGAACGGCACAAAAAAGCGTTCTTTTTCGCATCGGCACTGTTTGCCGCACTTTTTTCACTCGGCCTAATATATCGCCTCCGCATTCTCTATATGGTCAAGGTGGACAGCGCCTTTACAATCTCAACGCATCCCATGCAGCTTTTTTTTAAAAGCCTCAGCAACGAAGCGCTTTTTGCTTTTTTCCTTTCAGCAGTGTTTTTTTTCCTGCTCGTGCCGTTCAATACCATGTTGCAGAAGAATGATCGCGTGTACGTACTGCTTTTCATCAAAGGAGCACTTATTCTTCTATTCTTTTCGTTTCTTTACAATACAAGCTACCATTTCTGGGTTTCAATGAACACCGGCTTCACCCGGGACCTCTTATACGAATCCATTGCAACAACGAAAATGGATGAAGCGGCCCGTTTTCTCAAACCCGCTGATTCTCTTTTGTTCATTGTTCCTCTCGCGGTATATTTACTCCATCTTTTCTGGAAAAGTCTGGCGCAGTGGCGTGCCCGCAGTGCGCTTCTATGCTCTGCCGGTACCATTTCTGTCTATCTTATGATGTCAATTGTAAGCAGCGCCCGCATTGAGGGCGCTATTGCCCAGCCGCCTGCGCAATATACGTTTTTAAGCTTTTTCGAACCGGAAAACTGGAATACCAATGACTCATCTTTCAATACTATCTCTGACTCATCGGATCAGATGAAATCAATCGCGCTCATCGATCCCCGATTTATTAATCAGCATGCAAAACCAGCAGCAGGAAATCTCATTGCCGCGCCCAAGGAAAAATGGAACATCATCTACATCATCATGGAAAGCATAGGCAGGCAGTACGTGTTCGATACCAGCCGCGGCAATCCTGTTCCCATGCCGTTTTTCAAGGCCCTGACGGAAAAAGGCTTATTTTTTGATTTTCATTATTCAACGGGCAACACAAGTCCCCGATCCATTTTTTCCATGCTAAGCGGACTGTATCCATCACCCCGCGTTCAGATGTTCTGTACCAGACCGGACGTATCCGTGCCTTCTCTTAAAACTTTTCTGGGTGATGCATATGACGCCTTTTTTGTTACGCCAGGATCTCTGGACTGGTTTTTCCCCAAGGGATTCCTGCAAAATTCCGGATTCAAAGAAATATATGGCTATAAAGAAATCCCCGGGCGCGTGGCGAAAGACACCTACGGCAAAAACGATATCGATGCAGTCGGGTTTTTTCTTGAACGGCTGAAAAAATCGAAGGACAGAAAATTTTTGGCGGTTTATTACAGTTTCGCTGCACACTGGCCGTATGTCGATTATGGCGATGAATATAAAATCTTTAAAGAAACAAGTAGCCGACTTAATCGATACTTCAACAACATCAGAATGCTGGACGGCCAGATCCGCAGAATTTTCAAGTATCTTGAGGAAGAAAACCTGATCGATAAAACCATCGTGGTAATCGTCAGCGATCACAGCGAAGCGTTTAATCAGCATCCCGGTGTCTGGGTTCACTCGCGCAACAGCTACAATGAAAATTTTAGCGTTCCTGCGCTTCTCTATCAGCCGCGCCTGTTTAGACCGGCACGAATCACTTTCCCAACCACCCATGCCGACATCGTCCCCACGCTGCTCGATGCAATGGGAATCCGCTACAATGAGAAGCTCATGCAGGGTGAATCGATCCTCCGGGGGCGTCCAAAACGAAAATACGTTTTCCTCTTCGGAAACGAGAACACCATCACCACCATAAGCATGGACAAAATCAAAGTCCAGTATTCCTTTAAAGACAAAAAATGCTGGGCATTCGACCTGAATACCGATTATGCAGAATTGAAAAAACTTTCCTGTGAATTATTCTCCGAGCAGAAAGATGCAATGATGTTTTTCCATGCATATCAGGCGAAGATATTGGAAGATTACAATGCATCTGCGAAACGCAATACGGCATTTTACGGCATGCGGCATTATGGACGAAAATAAACGCCCATTCGAGAAAATTCCTTGACTTCCAGTCAAGGCTCTATAGTATCGCAACGTTTTTCCGGAAACGATTATCCGGCAAACGCAGGTCTTTTCGACCATACATAATCCACCATTCGGGTTTAATTACATTTATTAAGGAGCAGTATAATGAAAAAACGTTTTTTTGTTGGTGCAATCGTTACGCTTTTCGCACTGGTGATGCTCATCGGTTGCGGCCAGAAGCACTATAGCGCATATAAGTCGGCGCTCTCGGATCTCATTTCGGCGAAAGAAAAACTAATCAGCGAAGCCCAGTCGGCGCCGTCGGCGGAAGCCCTCGCAAACGCCATCAAAGCGTATGGTGCAAGCATTGATGCGTTTAAGGCAAAGAGAGCAGATCTCTTCGTGAAATATCCCCAGCTTACAGACAGAGGGCCGCATCCCGAAGATGTAAACAAGATACTGGAACGTTCTGCAGGTCTGGAAGAGAAAATCGACAGCGTACTCATCCCGGCCATGGAAAAATATCCGAACGATGCAAATCTTCTTTCCACATGGAATGAGCTGGTCGGAAAGCGCGCTTCATTATAAGAACGTACATTTCAAGGGCCTTTGCTGAGGAACACTCATAAAGGCCCTTTGATTTAATTACAGCGATGATGAAACATATGCTGAAAAAATGCCTGTCGTGCATCATTATTAGTGCATGCTTTTCCCCTATCATTGCATTAAGTGAAGAACACTACCGGGATATTGCCGAAGCGCTTTCAAAACTCATTGCGATTCAGGAAAAATATGTTTCATCAATAAAAAAAGCGACCAAATCTGAAGAAGTCGCTTCTGCCATGCGCGAACTAAATTCCGAGCTGGAAGCACAGCACACGGTTTTCAAAGAGCTTGAGAAGAAATATCCTTCATTTTCGGTTATTGATCCAAAGCTCTCGCCAGAAATAAAGGTACTTGTTGCAAGCTGTGGACAACTTTCAAAGCAGCTTACAGAAACAACAATTATCAATCTCTATCGCTACGGCAATGAAGAAGTTGTGGCTACAGAAATACATAAAACAAAGGAATTTTTACGCACGATAACAGGTTTTGTCGAGGAAAAAAAACAGTCTCAGAAGAATTAGATCCCGATATCATCATCCTTCTTAAAAAAACGGTTGCAATAAACACTATATACAGAAGCGATGTGGCCGGATATGCGATAAAAAATGGCACAACCGCATATATCGCAACAGCCGCTTAGTGACCTACCAGTGCAATATGGGAAAGCCCTGGAAGTCGAAATCCGGATGTTTCAAGAAATAACAACATGCCCGCCTGATTCCAGCCATATAGAGAAGTATAGCGGTGAAACTCAAGTATGTAGGTTTGAATATGATGACTGATCCCTATATCAAAATATTCTGTCGTTCCACAATTGAATACCAGAGAATGAGCGTCCCTCCGGCGCAAAGATTGAAAAGAAACACATGAATCCTATGAAGATTGGAATTTTCATTGGAAGGAACAGGATGCAAAAAACCCGCACAAAAAGATATTGCCATCATGCAAAAGAGAGAGACATATGCAAGGCGGTTTGGTAGTTCTGTCTGAGCTTTCACAATATCGCGCATTTCGTTCATAAGGCATTATGATTCACATGGCCACGGCTTTGGCTTTCAGGTCAAACAGTATTTGGGAGAAACATCATGGCATATTTGCGGCTTGTTGCAACATCTGCATTCGGCATCGAATCGGTAATTGCGAGGGAACTTCGCGATCTCGGCTATAATAATCTTGAAACGGAAAACGGAAAAGTCACGTTTTCAGGTGATTTTACCGACGCGGTGCGTTGCAATATCCACGTCCGCGCAGCTGAACGAATCCTCTGGGAAGTGGCAAAGTTTGAAGCACGAGATTTTGAAGAGCTTTTTCAAGGCACATTACGTGTGCGGTGGGAAGATTTTTTGCCGGTAAACGCGAAAATGCACGTGATCGGCAAATCCATAAGATCAACGCTCTACAGCGTTCCTGATTGCCAGTCAATTGTGAAAAAGGCTGTAATTGAAGCCATGAAACGAAAATATAGAAAAAGTTGGTTTGAAGAAGACGGTCCGCTTTTCCGCATAGAAATTTCTCTTCTTAAAGATACCGCATCGCTCACCATCGATACAAGCGGTGCCGGGCTTCACAAGCGCGGATACCGAACATCAGGCGGCGAGGCACCGCTTCGGGAAACCCTCGCAGCGGCAATTATACAACTTAGCCGATGGAAAATAGAAAAAATATTTGCCGATCCCCTCTGCGGATCCGGCACCTTCGCAATTGAGGCCGCACTGCGGGCAAAAAACATTGCCCCGGGATTGAATCGCGCATTTATATCTGAAGAATGGCCATTTATTCCCAAAAAAATATGGAAAACTGCACGTGAAAAAGCACGCGAAATGATTTCCGATACCCAACCTCAAATTTTCGCATCCGACATTGATTCACGAGTCTTTTCCAAAGCCCGCGATAATGCAGCAAACGCCGGTGTTGCCGACTGCATCGTGTTTCAGAAAAAGCCGCTTTCTGAATTCAGCACCAAGAAAAAAAACGGTGTGCTCATCGCGAATCCTCCTTATGGAGAGCGGATTGGAGATATCCAGGATGCAGAAAAAATATACCGCGAACTTGGAATCCTTTATGAAAAATTGGACGGATGGTCGTTTTTCATCCTCACCCCGCATGAGGATTTCGAGAAACATTTCGGAAAAAAAGCAGATAAAAATCGCAAGCTGTATAATGGCAAGATAAAATGCTATTTGTATCAGTACTCTGGTTGAACGAGGGGAGGCGCTTCGTGCGCAATTTCGAGGCTGTGTTTTCCCTGCAAGGATATTATAATTTGGGTTTGAAATGGGTGGTTATGTGAGGTGCCCGCAAATGTGAGTACCAGCACCAATGGTAAGGCAGGTTGAATCAATGGCAGATAAAATCGACGGCCCCGCCGTCCTGACTCTGGCTGGAATATACTGGTTGCTGCATAGACGCTTCGCCCAACAGCCTCTCTACTCTCCACTCACCGCGTTTGCGCGGACTTCGCCGCATTTTCACCTCAGGTCTTGCTATGGTAAAAACGTCGCATACGCCGAAAAACTTCTCTACAGCCTCACAGCGCCCTCGCCCGCGAAAGCCATCCCGGACGTCGCGAGCGCCACGCGGCGGCCTGCGCGCTATAGCTTATTGCCGTTTCACAGACGATCAACTGTTGCGCGAGTCCGTGAATGGTATTTGCCCTGTTCACATTTTGTAGCCATCGCGCCCTTCGATTTCGCCATGCGGGAGTCTGTGCGCTATATTTAAGATGAGTTTCAAATTCCACCAAAAGACGTTTGAGTGCGGCAACATTATCCCCCGCAGCACGCACATCGGCAATCCATGCATCGCGGCGGCTCCGCCATTCCGCGGATTGCGCTGAATAAAAGACGCTGGTTTCGAGTTCAATGAGAAGCTCGCCAAACTGACCGGCATCGGCCCGAGACTGCATGATGCACATCATCGAAATGAAAATTGCGAACACGAAAAATGCTTTTTTCATGCCTGTCCTCCGAATTTCATTGTTTCTGCCTTATGGTACAGGAAAACTGTCAAACTGCGTATTAAGGTAATGCGGCTCTGGATAAAAGTCAAGCGGCTTTATTGATTGTCGCAAATAATTCTCATAGCCAACACGATATCCGTATCCAAAAGAGAATAGTCTCCGGCATACTGTTTTGCAAAAACCAGTCTCGAGGGAAGAGTGCCCACTCCCGACAATCACGTGCCTGTCTCCCATGGCGAATCCTCCAAAACTCTCTTTATCGTATGTGAGTTCTTACCCATATACGCGGGCAGCGTTGCGGATTGATCGCAATTTGTTGTTAATTCCTCATATTCGGACTTTGCCCTGTCACCTGGAGCACATTGTACCAGAAATGAGAATCGGGATTAATTTTTTTGCGCGTTGACACTGCCAGTTCAATCGGCACGTGTGTGAAGATATTGTTCCAGGATCCGATGAGCATATCAGTTTTGCCCGCCATTGCCGCATGCACGGCATTTTGCCCTAAAAGCGTGCAAAAAATCGAATCACTCGGATTTGCCGGCGCGCTTCTGATCATATAGCTCGGATCGATGTATTTCAGGTTCGCCGGTATATTTTTTGTTTTAAAATACGCGTTGATTCTGTCGCGGAGATAGACACCGATGTCCTGAAGCTTTATATTGCCCGACGCATCTCTTTCCAGCTCTTTATCACCAGATAAAAGTTCCTGCCCCGCACCTTCCGCAACGCATATCACCGCGTGATGGCGTTTTAAGAGGCGTGCTTCCAGATGCGCAAGAAATCCGTTCGGCCCGTCAAGATCAAATGGTACTTCGGGAACAAGGAGAAAATTGACATCGTTCATTGCAAGTGTTGCATTCGCGGCGATGAAACCCGAATGGCGCCCCATTAGCTTCACCAGCCCAATGCCGTTCGGTGCGCCTTTCGCCTCAACATGTGCGGAGGTGATGGCATCCACTGCGATGGAAAAGGCCGTTTCAAAGCCGAAGGATTTCTGAATGTAGCTTATGTCATTATCAATTGTCTTTGGAATTCCCACTACGGCAAGATTGAGCCCTTTTGATGCCGCAATCTGCGCAATTTTGTGTGCGCCGCTTTGGGTGCCATCGCCCCCAATGGTGTACAGGATATTAATACCGAGGCGGGTGATATTTGCAACGAGCGCATCAATGTCTTCCGTACCGCCGCGCGATGAACCTAAAATTGTGCCTCCGTCGAGGTGAATATCTTCAACTTCTTCGGGAGTCAGTGCAACCGGAGGAAATTCATCGTCGGTGCGAAGGCCCTGATACCCATAGCGGATACCCAAAATAGATGTAATGCCGTAGTGATAATGCGAGGTCATCACGATCGAACGAATGACATCGTTGATGCCGGGACAAAGCCCTCCACATGTAACGATCGCACATCGCACAGTGTCGGGATTAAAAAATATTTTCCCCCGCGGGCCCGCCATCTCAAAGCTTTCGGCATAATTGATGCAATTGCCATTCCCCTTTTCGCCGATAACCGGATTGAACAGCACTCTCGTGTCGTCAGACACAAACGGCTTTGCAGAAAGCCCAAACTTCTTTTTTAGGGGCGAATCGAATTTCGCTTTTCCCAGCGATGAAATGGCAAAGTTGCTCACAGGCAGACCCCTTATCGAAAAACATTAATTGCCGGAAGTATCTGTGCTTCTATCGGCTTTTTGCTTCTGCTGTGCAGCCTTTTTCGCCGCTGCCTTGCGTGCTTCTTCAAGTCTCTTTTTCTCTTCTTCTTTCTTTCGTCGCTCAGCTTCCTCTGCCTGTTTCTTAAGACGCGCTTCCTCTTGTTTTTTCTTTAACGCTTCCAGTTCAGCCTTCCTGCGCGCTTCTTCTGCTTTCCTTAAAGCCGCCTCCCGATTTATCTTTTGTTCGGCGCTTTCGCTTTTCATCACTTTTGCAATTTCATCTTCGAATGCGGAGCGCATGGACGGCGGCAGAGAACCTACGCTTTCGCGTTGCATTGCCGAAAGCTCATCAATCAAAACGCTTTTCTCCTCAATCGATAATTCTCTCACAGGCAATCCCTTTTTCCCCGCAAGAACATCTTCAATAATTTCCCTGGTAATTTCCGCGAACGCGCCAGGACCAACACCTATTTTTTTCATGCGTGCATCCGCACCGCGTATTTCCATCTCCACCGTTCCCTCAAGCACAGAAACCGCGCTTCGGTTTTCTTCGACACCAAGCGCAAACACCGTACCTCTAACCGCGATGGTAACCGTTGTTCCCTTCACGCGCAGCACCGATTCTCTGCCGAGGCGGTTAAAAATCACCATTATCCTCCCATGAGAAAGATTTAGCGCCGTGCCCATTTCTTCCTTTATTTCTTCCTTTATTTTCCCCACGGCCGCCCTTGACTTTTCACCGATGCGCACAAGCATCATGTCGGCAAAAAGAATATCGCATGAAGATTTCTGTGCTGTTTCGATTATGTCGTTTTTACCGAGCACTCCGCCGACTACGGGCTGAATTTTTTTCCCGGCCGAAAGGATGTCGATATTGCCGATGAAAAAGTGAATGCGGGCTGCATCATCGATGCGCGAAGAAGGGCACTTCACAAGTGCGGGACAACACACAAGCAAAAGTAGTAGAATTTTTCCCCTGTTTTTCATAATATGGAAATATCGCTGAAGATGCACAGGATTTTCAAGCATTTTTCATCATAGCATGTACCACACAGCAAAATCGGTTTCAGTCCGCTTTGTACCCATCACATATTATTTAAGCACAATCAGCGCATCGACAATCACAGGGCTTCTGCCCTCCAGAATGATCGGATTGATGTCAATTTCGCGTATCGAAGAATGATGCGAACCGATTGCGCCAATCGAACGGACTATGTGTACAAGCGCAGCCTCGTCGACCGCAGGAAGCCCGCGCACTTCACCCAAAAGCCCAGCATTGCGGATATCGTAAACGAGGTTTCGCGCGTCATTAATGGAAAGCGGCGCGATTCTGAAGGCCCTATCACCGATGGACTCCGCAAATATTCCTCCCATTCCAAAAAGTACCAGTTCGCCGAAAAGATTGTGATGAAGGAATCCGGCCATAAATTCGCGCTCGCCTTTTGCCATTGCGCTTACCAGCACCGGTACCTCAGCCCCGGCGGCTTTTTGTATTTTCCCGAATGCTTCTACGCATTCACCACGTGAACTCAGCCGTAAATAAATGAGCCCCTTCCCGGTCTTATGAGGGATATTACTGCTGCAGGCCTTGAGTACCACAGGAAAACCGATCGCATCTATCGCTTCTTCCAGTTCTGATTCACTCCGGACGAGCAACTCCTTTGTGATGGGAAGACCATAGAGTGCCAAAAGTCGCTTCGACTCGTATTCATCGAGAATGCGCCGTCCGCTCCTCAGTGCTTCATTCAGTATGTGTTCGGCTTCATCGTTCTTTTCTATTGGCGATTCATCTCGCGAATCTTTCAATCGTTGCTGAATATCACGGTATTTGAGCAGTGCCGCAAGCGCACGCGCCGCTTTTTCGGGAGAATCGTACACCGGAACATTGTGCGAGTGATAGGCCTCGGTGAAATCATCCTCGAAATCGAAAAACGACGATATGGCCATAGGTATACCGTATTTTTCAGGCAACGAGGCAGAGGACGTAAAATCTATTTTCAGCATATTCAAAATCCCTTCAAGCGGTGTGCCATTGAGCATATCCACAAGATGGGGATAGATGACTTTAATAAAACCCGATCGCATAATCCCGTGAAGCACTACCGCATCGACCTCACCGCTTTCCATTACAATCGCGGGAATTTTTTTGCTGAGCACCTCCACATCCATACTGAAGGTGATATCAACCGGATTGCCGCACGGCGCGTGTGGAGGTACAAGAGGTTCGATTTTTTTACGAAGGGTTTCGGAAAATTCAGGAACATCAAATCCATTTTGTTCGCAGGTGTGCGCCATCGAAGAGCCCGGCCCGCCCGAATTTGTGAGCACGGCAACTCTTCTGCCTTTTAGCCGTGGTTGTGTCGCCAGCATCCAGCCATGCCCAAAGAGATCTTCCACCGAATCGACTCTGATGACACCTGCCTGTTTGAAAAGGCCGTCGTAAAGGTGATCGGGGGCTGCAAGCGCACCGGTGTGGCTGAGACCCGCACGTGCACCTGCTTTTGAACCACCCACGTACTGGGCCACAATCGGCTTTTTGGCGACGATGCTTCTCGCCACATCCAGAAACCGCCGCGGATCCGTAAGTCCTTCAATGTAGAGCGAAATCGCCCTGGTTGATTCATCATCACCTAAATATTCAAGCGCGTCGATGAGCGAAATATCGGTGCTGTTCCCCACGCTGATTGCTTTGCTGAAGCGAATGCCATGCTTCACCAGATATGGAAGTGTCTGCGATACATAGGTGCCACTCTGCGATATCATACCAAGCCGGCCATCCTTCATATTGAGCGTTACCACCGTGGTATTGAGGGAAATGTCGGTGTTGATGATGCCCATGCAGTTGGGGCCAAGAAATCGAATGCCGTATTTCGTCGCGGTTTCTTTTAAACGCTCTTCTTCCTCTCTGCCATGGCTCCCCGTTTCACGAAACCCGGCGGTGATGATGATGATGCGGCGTGTTCCTTTTTTACCGAATTCATCAACAAGATTAATAATCTCGCTCGAAGGAACTACCAGAATGGCAAGATCTGGCACAACGGGAAGCGCACTTGCTGAGGGATACGCGGTAAGCCCCCGCACATTCTTTTCTTTTGGATGCACAGGGAATAGCTTCCCCGCATATCCATCTTTCATGATACTGAGGGCGTGCATGGTTCCCATCTTCATGGGATTATTATTCGCGCCGACGATTGCAATGCTTGAGGGATTGAGCAAGAGGTGAAGAGGATGCGAAGTGTTCATAAAAACCTTCCTTAAAAACATATTCCGCATGCATATACTACAGCTTCGTTCTTACCTATTTTATGTCAACAGATAATCTTATTTTGTTCATTTGCCGTATTTTATTAGATAGTATATTTCTGTACTGCGCAGCGTGGAATCATGTATTTTTTTACTGAAAACAAAAATTTTACACGCGATACCATCTCCATAAGTATCGGAATCACTTCTGCATACATCATCTAAATGAGCAGATGTAGGTTAAACTATAATTTAAATTTTGTTGGAGAGATTATCCGCCTGTACTATTTCCATCGAATAGCGATGCCTTTACATCGAAACACAAAACTTCTTTTCAAATCGCTCACGCGTGGTAATAGTAAAAAAGCGATGAAGGCGCGCAACTTCGAAAAGTCTTTGCACAGAAGGATTGAGATCATAAAATATCAGGCGAATATTTTTCGTCATTGCCTCATTCAAAAACTTTACGAGTGTGCTGATGGCAGTCGAATCGATATGCGTGATGCCCTGGCAGTTCATTGCAATCAACCGTGGTTTTTTATATACCGCATCACGCCAGACACGTTCAACCTCTGGTAAATTATCAATATAAAATTCTCCGGTGAAAACAAGTATAATGATTCTCTCGCGCTCTTCAATGCCAATGTCTATCATCAATAATATCCTGATTCTTGAAAAATTACCTTATCTCATATAAACGACGCGTTTTGTCAAGAAAAAGATAGCGACCCTCCCTCGAAAATCAAACACGATCAATTTACTTCCACTCGCATAAAAACCCTTTATGCATTAAATTGGAACATAATATTATTCGTTTTTATGCGAATATCCTTACGCCAAAAAAATAATAGCATGAGCTAAACTGACAATTCAGTTTTCTTCATTATAATACTAAAAATACATTTAAAATGTCAACTATATTTTTATATATATTAATAAATTATCACGCTATGGCAGTATGTCTGAATCATTGAATATTGAGAATCCCCTCAAAACTATTCCGCGGAATGTTCTCTTAATGAATACAAGACATGTACATTGAGCAGCATTGACACCGCTTTTTTCTCTCACAAAAAAGAAAAGCAGTCATACCGACTGCTTGCACACTATATGGTGTGGCAGAGAAAAGTGTCTGCGAAATTATGCACGCGTATCAATCATAATGCCTTTGTTCTCTTCCTGAAGTACGCTTCGCTGATTTTCAACAGGCTTTTGCTCCTCACTCCTGCTCGCCTGCTCGTTATACACGCGCGAACTTTCAAGAGAACCCTGCGGCATCACATCTGCACCGGTTATGCTCTGTACCGCCATAAAATCCCTCCCTTGTATTTTACGGACAAATAATACTGTATCTTCAAATTAACAAAATACAACGCAGACAATCAAGTAAAAAACCATAATCCAATCAAAAATTATTATTCATATGCGACATAATGTTCATTGAAAAGCACAAAATCATAATTATATGCATCAATATATGACTATTTTAATTCAGCGAGCCACCACGACCTTTTCGTTTTTATTGAGGATCACTTTCCCATCCGACTGGCGGCGGGCTTTGATGTTTATGTAGTACAGCCCGGGGCCAAGCTTTTTTCCTGAACGGTTGGTTCCGCCCCAGCCTCCCTCTTTTATGTTCTGGCCGCCTTTTCGAAATGCATTATCAAGAAGGGTTGCAATCGGTCTGCCTTTTATATCATACGCTTTAATTGAAACATAGGCATCATCGGAAAGATAGAACGAGGGATATGCCAGAGGATTTTTATCGGTGATAACATTGTTTAAAATGCGCGTGGGCCATGGGGTGAATTTCACCTCTTTGGCTATCGAAAACGTGTACTCTTTATCGTTGGGATCTCCGGGAGGCGATTCAAGTTCGCTATCATGGTCAGAATAGCTTGCTACGGAATTTTTTAGTGTCTCAACGATGAACCTCACATTATTTCCAAGCACAATCAATGGGTTCGTCTCCGGGATATATCCTTTCCATGTATTCGGTCCTGTTTTCTGGCAGGAAATTCGATGATAATCCTGCCCGGCAACCCCATTAAGCCCCACGCCTGCCGTCCATAAATCTGAAACGCCGTCGAGTGCAACGATGAGATTTACACTATCGGGCTGGGATTCTGCGGTAACTATGTTCATAGTCACCCTTATTGCGCTTTTACGCACCGGTCGCGCAGATGCGTTGGCATCAGCAGTAAAGCTTGAATCATTGTACACATCGATGCCGTCGGTTATTGACACCTCAAGCGAATGAGGAAGTGTCGAAACGGAATCGTACCATGGTGCGTGAGGGGTGTGCACGTGGTCATACGCAGCATTGCTTGAAGCGGGTAAACTGACCTGGACTTCCTGTCCGAACACATCAGTTGCCGTCACATAGTAATCATATATGGTTGTTGAAACTAAACCACTAATCGTAGCGCTTCCAGTGGCTATCAAATCAAGACGATATGTCCCGCCCGGGCCATAATCAGCTGTTGTTCTATCGATCATTGTCCATGTTGCATCGGACTGCCTTTTATAATAAATGCGATACGAATAAAAATCAGCATCTAAATCGGGCGCACCGGCAGTAAGAGGCTGCCAATTCAATGTCATGGAATACGCTGTGACCGTGGTTCCCACCCATGGGGTAAACGGTGCGCTGTTTTCCCCTGGCGGATCATTTCGATCCCAGTAAATGTCAGGACTTGCCGGCTGATCGATGCGGCCCGGAACATTTTGCTCATCATCATATGCACCACCAAAAACCGCAATCACCTGATATGTAAGCGGCGTGGTTGCTCCATCGGGCGTAATGCCAACCCCTGGATAGGGATTGAGTAATGATGCGCCCGTTGTTTGTCCGGAAAGAATGGAGACATCGTACGTATTGGTACCATCGGAAAGCCTGATGGTGGTATTTCCCACCATCGCGCCCAATCCGTTTTGCATCCGGGCAGCAATGTTGATTTGTGTGCCCGCAATATTCACGCTTCGATAATAGGGTGAGTCTATGCCGCCTCCACCGGAAAAAGTTATTGCGGTCACCTGTACGCGATCCAGATTAAAGGAAAGCTGGTTTGCTACTACGCTGTCTTCCGGCCCCCCGGAGGTGGTCATGGAAGCGCGTACCCGCCATGCGTGATTGCCGAGCGAAATTCCATTTGTATTCATGTATTCAGCATCAATAGCATAGCTCAGATCATCAGCCATAGTGTTATCGGTCTTCGCAGTCGCTGCGCCATCCAACAGCAAGGTTGTCCCTGTAATTTCACCTGGATCAACTGTTTCTACTTCATCAGTAATACTTTCACCTGCTACATAATACACAACTGCGCCAGTAATAGTAAACGCTGAATGCCATGGGTTAATGCGCGCATCTGCCGCAACACCATCCTGCGCAAAGTTACGCACTGCGAGGGAAGCACACACACCGTAGTTCATGGTAACCGTATCGTTCATATTTGATGCAGGTGCGTGATCCTCCGAGACCGTTGCGCGCACGCTATTGGCGGCATTTGCATTATAATCCGTTACATCCCAGCGAAATCGCACGGTTATATAATAATCAATATTAGACCAGTTTGACGTATGTGATCTATCAATCGTATCAACCACCACCCCCGACTCCGCCGCCACTGAATCGCCGCCAGAATTTATATTAATAGTACACGAGGCGCGCATGTTTGCACCTTCATAAAATACAAGCACAATCTGATTCCAGTCGGTATCCTGCGTTGCCTCAGGGTCAACCGCCTGGACTCTGAATGTATATTGCATGCCAGCCACATAGTATGATTTACCATTTGAAAGCGTGGTGGGAGTTTCAGGGGTAAGGGTAACTGAAGTGATGTCCGCACGGATGCGGCGCGGGTTAATGAAAACCAGCGAGAGGATAATTAGCGCTGAAAGGATTTTGAACGACTGAAATGAGTGTATTCGCATAATAGACTATTGGTATAGATATTTCATCTGCCACTCTGAGCCGCACACATGCAGTGCGCAACTTTTAAGATATATTATTCACATATAAATATCAAAGCAGTCGATTTTTATGCAAGATTTTTTCCTTAAAAAATCTGTTTCCGTACAAAAATCATAAAAAAACCTTGCATTTTTTGATAATTTTAGTGTATAATAGTCATAATGAAATATCATCAGAAAATTCTTCTGCCTGCGATGGTGCTGCCGCTGACGGTAAGCCTGTTCCTTGCCTGCGTGGGTGAATCGCCTACGGTCACTCCCGCTGATATTACCACAGGAGGAGGAAGTATTTCCACAGGGTATTATTATCCCGAGGTAGTGAATGTATATCCATCCGATGGTTCTACCGGCAACCCCGTTACCACGAATTATGTGATTGTATTTAATATTCCCATAGACACCGCCACTCTTTCGGCAAATATTTCGGTATCCTCTTCTTCACTGGGAGCTTTATCCGAAGGCATCCATTACACCATAGGGACAGGCCCCTCCCCGGTCACAGTTGTTACCATTACTTTTATCGGCGCGATGAACCCTATTCCCAATAATGACACTATTTCTATCACCATGGGCGCGGGGATTCGCGATCAGGCCCAAAATGTCAATCTCAACAATCCTGGCACCTATACGTTTAGCGTAGGGAGCGCACCGGATACCACTGCTCCCGCTACTGTGGCTGGCACAAATTCCCCCACGGGAGGCGGCATTTCCAGAACCGCGCCGGGCATCAGCATACAGTTTACCGAAGCAATTGACGTATCCACACTCAACAGCGAAACGTTTTATGTAGAAACGGGAAGCGTAAAGGTTCCTTCAACAATGAGTTATAACGGCCTTACCAATACCGCTTCCCTTACACCAATGGAACCCCTTGCTAAAGGAACGTCCTACACCGTTCATGTAACTACGGGAGTCAAAGATTTAAGCGGGAATTCCCTGCCGGCAGATGTGACATGGAATTTTACCACAGTCAACACTGAAATTGACCCTGAGCCGGGAGCACCCACAATCACTTCGGGAATAAACATAGATGCGGTAACCGATACAACCGCAGATGTAAGCTGGATTACCAGCGAAGCCACGAATTATACGCTTTCGTATGGAAGAAACAACGATGCCACAGGCACCACTGTAAATGATCTTTTGACATATACATCACTCCATTCTCTGAACCTTGCAGGTCTTACCGCAGGAAAGCGCTACTACGCCCAGGTTGATTATTCCGATATTGGAGGCAATGCCGGAATTACGAGTTCTATTGCAGAATTTAACACCCTCACAGATGAAAGTCCAAACACCGTCGATGACGGCGCAGACAATCAGCATACCGCAAAATGGATTATTAATGCATACGGGGTTGCCGCATCCGGAGCCTTTGTCTTCTGGGCGGTTGAATCTTCGGGAAGCAGGCATCTTTATGCTCAGCGCATCTCAAGCGCAGGCGCACCGCTCTGGGCTGCAGGAGGGCTCGCCATTGCAAATAACGCCGGCATTAGCTATTATTATTTCAATGCAGCAGAGGATGAAACCGGGGGATTTGTTGTTCTGTACTCAATCGGCGGTAACGGCATATACGCCAAGCGCTTCGATAGCTCAGGCACAATTGTCAACTGGGGCGCCTCATCGGATGAAACTACCGACCCCGGCATCACCATCGATGCGGCGGGGACAAACCCTTCAGCGGTGCCGGTGTATACAGGAATTGTTAATGTGAAAACAACAGGAACTGCAACGCACGGTTCGATGAGCTTACCCAACTGGTTTTTTGAGGATGATGCCAATCTTCTTACTCTTGTTGCCGATGGCGATATTGTGTATGATACCGATAACATGGAAGGTACCACCATTGATATTAATTCAATTGTACCGGATTATCGTCATATCATTGGGCAGGATTCCGTACAGGCAGTTTCGAAAGCGGCAGCGGAAAATTACATCATAGCTGACGGCACAACGAGTAATAGCTTTAATGCAGCCGATCATGATATGAATGTGAACCCTGATTATCTCAATGGAACAAATAAGGTGTACACTCCACACGGCTATTCGCTTCCTGTCTGGCTGGGTGCGGGTGATATCATTACACTGGGAACAGATTATAAACGGATCACCGCAATAAATGCGATTAGCGTTGCATCCACACTGACCGGTACGGCAACAGGATACCTGCTAAATAGTCTTTATGATACCGCAGCCACATTTACGGCCACCGTTAGTGTTAATGATCTTGTCATCAATACTGATGACTCCTTGCACGCGACGGTCTCAGCTGTAATAGATGATCACACCCTTACCTTATCAGCTGATATTTTTGATGGCACAGAGAATTATGCCATTTATCACAATTATTGCACCACCCACACCTCAGTGGAACCTTTTTACGAATTCGTCCTTGACGGAAACCTAAACGCCACTGATGGAGCAAATATAACCCTTTATGACTATACAGGAATCTCAGGCACTTCCGATATTCCACCCACAAACCCTCTCTTTGACGATGCTGCCGACTTCACTGCAGCCGGTGTAGCAAATGGAGATGTTGCTTTAAATTTCACCGACAAGCTCCTGGCAACCGTAACCACCGCGACATATACCCTCACCGCCTGCGCACTCGACCTTGACACAGACATCTTTACCGATGCGGATGGGTACAGCATCATACGATTCATTAATGCAAATACTGATGCCTCCCATATTATTACTCTTGGTACTGCAACATCATATACAGCGTCCCACCTCATTGACAGCAGCAATACATTTGCAACGGTTCATGCTGGCGACATTGCATACAATCTCTCTGATAATACCTATGCCATGGTTACTGCTGTTGCCGCAAATAACCTCACCCTCACCCGTGATATTTTTGACAACGGAAATGAGCGCTACCTCATCATTAGCCGTCGTGGTGTCCTATATGTGTGGCAAGCGGCAGGACCGCTGGTTCGGGGGCAAATTCTTACTATTGAAGGAGGTTCTGCGCCAGTGACATTGCGTCCAGCATGGACAATTGCAAATGGCTCCAATCCCACTGCCATCTCCGACGGCATGGGCAGTGCGCTGGTGGTATATAATAACACCGCTACGCCTTCGCAAGTGGTGGTACAAAAGCTCGACGGTACCGGCACATCCGCATGGGGGCCAGTAGAAATTGATACCCAGAATGCCTCTGCCGAAACAATCCATATTGTACAAAGCGATACCGCCGGTGGCGTGATTGTGCTCTATTCACTTGGTGGGAATATGCGTGTTCAGCGTATTGACGCCACCGGCGCGCGCCAGTGGGGAGCAAACGGCCAGGCGCTCGGCAATCCTGCCGCACCAACACAGGTTGATATGGCGTACGTGGGCGGCAATGATGTCATCGTCGTTGCAAATATAAGCGGCGACATCTGGGCAGTGAGAGTTGGAACAACAAGCTGGGCGGGATATTATGTTTCAAACGCCACAGACACCCAGCAAAATCCAAAAATTTTCTTAAACGGCGCAGATACCATCATCGTGTGGGAAGATGATCGCTTTCTCTCCTTTGCGGGTTATGCAATTTTTGGCATGAAAATAAATGCATCAACGGGGGTACGCGACGCAGGATGGTATGCCGACACCACATCGTCTGATCTTAACGGCATTGCCTTCATTCTCAACGACTATAACGAATACTGGGGTAACATCGCGCTTGTGCCATATAATAATGGCGCAGGTGCACTGTTACTCTGGGAAGATTATCGGACGCCAGGTGAGGGCATTAACATTTATTACCGCGATATAACCTCATTTGCGCCGTAAAAAATTTTTTATTATATAGTTGCTCTGACACCGTGGGAATACCTAATGAAAAGTCGGAAAGCTTTTGAGCACTTGCGGCAATATCCTGGATGGTACTGTCAGCCAACTTGCCTATTTCTTCAGCAACAACAGCAAATCCACGACCATATATATTCAACAGTTTTAATTGCAGGTGCGGATGAACATGAGATAAAAAAAGTAACAGCCATAACAGATCTAAAGATATTATTCATTGCGTTCCCCCCTTATACCAGGGTA
>DYLV01000026.1 GCA_020721925.1 Leptospira biflexa | reverse complement strand
GTACAATCAAACGGTACGCTTCATTTCGGCGGTGGTGCTATCAATATTCTCGGTGCTCATCGTGGGAGTGTTTCTCTGGTCAACAGCGCTCATGCTCAATACATATCTTGGATGGCCCATCGCTTTTAGCATTGTGATTACTGCGGGTGTGGTGGGGTTGTATACCATTTCAGGAGGACTTGAAGCGGTGGCATATACCGATGCGGTACAGATGGTCATTATGTTCATCGGTGCGATTGCACTTGCAGTCCTTGGCTTTCGTGCGGTAGGAGGCGTGGGAAACTTCATCGAACAGGTACAGACCCGCTTCCCGCTGCATTTTCAGGCCTTTCTTCCTTCCACACATGAAGAATTTCCATGGCCCGGGGTGCTGCTCGGACTTGGGATGGTGCTATCGCCCGCGTACTGGTGTGCGAATCAGGCAATCCTCCAGCGATGTTTGGGCGCGCGCACAGAATGGGATGGAAAGGCATCGATGATTTTTGCGGCAATGGCGAAAATGTTTGTGCCTTTTTTAATTGTGCTCCCCGGATTTTTTGCACTTCTTCTTGCCTCTGACAAATTGACCCATGCCGATCAGGCATTGCCCTGGATTGTAAAAAGCCTTTTGCCGGTGGGGATATCGGGAATTTTTTTCGTCGCGTTTGTTGCGGCACTTCAGTCTTCGATTTCTTCCACCATGAATTCCACAGCCGTGATGGTGACGCGCGACATTATTGCGGTTGTTGCTCCGATGAAACTGTCTTCAGAGCGCGAGCTTGCATGGGGCCGATGGATTACCTTTATGGTTTTAATACTCGGTGTTTTTTGTGCGCCGCTTACCGCGATGTTTCGCGGCATTTATGTTTTTGTACAGCAACTCCTTTCTTTTTTTCAGGGGCCGGTATTTGCGCTTATTTTATTTGGAATCGTTTCTAAGCGCATCACGTCTGCGGCGGGGCTGTGGGCGCTGATTCTTGGTCTTGTGATGGCGGTTGTCCTAAGCGCGCGGAAAATGAATATGCTCTATATTGCCTTCTGGAGTTTTGTCTTTAGTGCGGCATTGCTGATAATTATCAGCCGCTTCACGAAACCCAAAACAGATGCGGAACTTGAAAATCTGACTTATTCCACCACGGTGGGGAGGTAGCTATGTTTGAATGGATACATGCAATGCCAATCTGGAGCGCAAAGGTCGGCGCGGTGATTCTTTTCTGTGGAGTAATCCTCTTCACCTGGACGCTTCCCAGACAATTCATATATCTCGGTGCGCCCGATGGAGCACTGTGGCGCGACCTTCGATTATGGGCAACCCTGCTGGTGGCATTTCAAATTGTAATTTATTTTATTTTTTGAATTCCAGTTGTGCGGTATAACCCGCACATGCCTTCCTGCCTGACAATCTCTGCCGCGCTTCCCTCGAGGGACAGGCATAGGCATCAGCGCTATGCCCGAAACGGCTCTCAATATTGAGCGCGTGAGAAAAAGGTGCAGATGAGGCGCTCTACAGAACCAAAGGTGCAGGGGAAAAATCGGTGACGCATGCTCCCGTCAGTAGTTCTTCGTAATTAAATCCGATTCGAAGAGCTTTCTCGGGAGAATCATCAACAGGGTAAGAAGCGTGATGCTCACGATGATGAAAATCGTCATGACGATGATGAGAAGCATATTGTTTTTCAACTCTTCGATGCGTTTGAGAGAAACGCCGATTCTAAATGCGCCCCAATGTTTGTTGTTGATTTTTACAGGTGCGGCGATGTCCCAGATGTATTCACCTGTATCTCTCGGATAGAACTGTTCGATGGTGCCGGGTCCTTCGTGACGCGCGGCTTTAAGGCCCACAGGATCGTCAAATTTCCGCTTTGATCTGCTGAATTTCAGGTTGAAAACCGTATCTTTGGTGGATGGCTGAGAAAACGTCGTGTTATGAGTTGGTGCATAGCCATTTCTATCGACAATGACGGCATATACTAAATCTGAATCATGGATGAGGAAATTGTCCTGAAATTTTTGAATGTGTTTATCCAGAATGGAATCGTATTTTGTCGTATAGCGTTTCGGGTTGCTTTCGGGTATGAGAACATAATTTGTATCAAAAAGATCCCCTTCGCGAATGATATTTCCAAGAACCATGAGATCCATCATTTTCGCAAGAGATTCGGCACCTACATACGCCTCTATCCTGCATTTTTCAAGGAGCTGGCGTTCCATGCTTTTGAATATATTTGAAATGACGAAATACGCTCCGATTGAAAGGAGCAGCGCAACGCTGAAAATCATCGATATTTTATGCTTAATATTCATAATCCATCAACTCCAGAAGTGCTTTGACAAGAGAAAGATCGTAGGTACACGTACAGCTTTTGTAATTTCTTAACGCTACAACTATCCATGACTACAATGGAATGTGTTATATAGTACCGTATAGTCTGAATTAGCTGTCAATTATTTTATTGTAATTTTTGCCATAATAATTTCATTATCTGTTCAATCTCTGTTCTTGCATCACTGCCTGAAAAATTGATGATTGCGCGTGAAAAACAGTTGACATTAAAAGCCCCTTTTTTACATGTATAAGCTCTTGTTGCCGGCATTCCGGCATCGTGACCATGACGAGCCGGGTTGCTAGCTCAATCGGTAGAGCACCTGACTCTTAATCAGTAGGTTTCGGGTTCGAGTCCCGGGCAACCCACATTTCCGTCTCGTTGCCCTGAAATAGCTGGAATTTCGCTTGAAATTTCAGCCTTGTCAGCGAGCTTTGGCAAACAGGGCGAGCGTGGCGGAATTGGCAGACGCGCCAGACTTAGGATCTGGTACCGAAAGGTGTGGGGGTTCAAGTCCCTTCGCTCGCAATGCGGGAATAACTCAGCGGTAGAGTGCAACCTTGCCAAGGTTGAGGTCGCGGGTTCAAATCCCGTTTCCCGCTCATGAGGGTGAATGTGTTTGGGTTACGATTATCACAAGATGCGGTATGCATTTCTCCGGACAATCCCTGATGCGCGTCAGGGATTGTTTTTTATTCTTTCCAGCTTTACGCAGTTGTTGTAAGATTCCGACCGTAAAGGAGTACTGACGTGCAGATTTTAGAGGAAAAAAAATTGCAGAATGCGACCATGGAAATGGTCATAGAAGTGCCGCAATCGCGTATTGAAGTCGAATATCGCTCGGTTTTCGACCGTATTGCGAAAAATGCGAAGGTGGACGGTTTCAGAAAAGGGAAAGCACCGCTTAAACTTATCGAAAATATGTTCTTGAAAGAAGCGACCAGCGAGGTGCTCGAAAAACTGCTGAAAACGACCTATATCGAGGCGCTTGATAGTAAAAATTATCGCCCGATCGGAATGCCTTCCTTCAATTATGATTCCTTCGAAAGGGAAAAGCCTTTGAAATACACTGTGCGCTTTGAGGTGATGCCGACCGTAGAGCTTGGTTCGTATAAGGGAATTGCGGTGAAGGAAAGAGTATGTCAGGTGCGGGATGACGATGTTGAGAAGGAAATCAACAATCTGCGGGAGAAATATGCGCGGATCTCGAAAAAGGAAGAAGATGCTCGCGTGGAAAAGGGCGACCTGCTTCGTTTCGGAGTGAAAAGGATCGATAACGTGAAGCCCGAGGAAGTGGATGCTCTGGCTTTCAAGGATTATACGATCATTGTTGGAAAAAGCGACAGCGAATATGCGCTGGACAGGCATGTACTGGGGCTTTCTGTCGGTCAGACCAGAGAAGTTACTATTAAATATCCCAAAGATTATGAATTAAATGACCTCGCAGGTCAGAAAGTAACCTATGTTGTGAAAGTCGAGGAAATCAGCCGGATGGATCTCCCGAATCCCGACGACGAGTTTGCGAAGGATGTAAGCAACTTCACGACGATTGAGGAACTGCGACAAAATATTCGGTCGTATTTTGAGAAAGCATCAGCGAACGCCGCAAAGGGTGAAGTTATTGAGACAATAAAAAACGCAATCATTGAGAAATGCACGTTCGACATTCCCGAATCGCTTGTGAAGGCCGAAGAATCAGGTCTTTTACAGAGGCTCGCCAAGCGTTTTAATGTCGAAGTTACAACAGCGGAAGAATTCAGCAAAAAAACGGGATTTCCCGTGGATGAGCTGAAGATGAGGCTGCATGCCGAAGCAGAGAAAGATGTCAAATGGGAAATTGCGCGGCTTGAAATTGCCAAAACCGAAAAAATGGAGGTTTCCGAGGAAGAATACCGAAACGAGCTCGAATCGATGAAAGAAAGCAACGGCGTGAGTATGGAAGAATTGGAAAAATATATAGAACACAATCATTTACGCGACGGGATTGAACATGATATTCTTCTGACGAAGGTGAATGATTTTCTGTACAACAGCGCAAACATTGAAAAGCTGAAGCCGATTTCCTATTTTGAATTTATGAATGAAAATAAACGCGCATAGATAGTTCGGATATCATACGGGATACCGATTTGTTAAAGATGCGTGATGCGCTGGTATAAAAAGAGAAGCTGGGTGTGTGTTCGTAAGCGGTAGTGTACTTTTACTTTTCCCATCTCATAAAGCGCTGGTATCGCGATATCGCGCTTTTGTGTGACATAATGCTTCTCAGCGGTAATTTTTCACTTGCAAAGCGCACTATGAAATGAACTAATCGCATGTGTGGTCGGTTTCGGGACTGTAAAAAATTGTTCGTAACCATCTAAACAGTGCCGATTCATATAATAGAAGGGGTGTGTGCCGGCAAAGAGGAGTTCTGCATGTTTTCGAAAAAAAATGAAAATCATAATACGTGCGATATAGTATATGATGAATGATGGTGCTTGATGCTATGGGTGAAGTTCACACATAGATAACATTTTGTGATAATGAATTTTCAGTAATCAGAATACACGAACGCGAATCAATGTACAGGAGATGAATACATGAGCCTTGTCCCAATCGTAGTTGAACAAACAAGCCGTGGAGAAAGGGCGTATGATATATATTCGCGCCTTTTGAAAGATCGAATTGTGTTTCTGGGCGAACCTGTTGATGATCATATTGCAAGTCTGGTGATTGCGCAGCTTCTGTTTCTTGAAGCCGAAGATCCGGACAAAGATATTTACATGTATATCAATACTCCGGGCGGCATTGTGACTTCCGGTCTGGCGATTTACGATACCATGCAGTATATCAAACCCGATGTGGCTACCCTGTGTATCGGCCAGGCGGCATCGATGGGGTCTCTTCTTCTGTCGGCGGGTGCAAAGGGCAAAAGATCGGCGCTTCCCAATTCCCGAATAATGATTCATCAGCCGGCAGGCGGTTTCGAGGGACAGGCTACCGATATCGAAATCCAGGCGCGCGAGATCGTAAAGATCAAAAACAGGCTAAATGAGATTTACGCCTCTCATACGGGCCAGGATATTAAGAAGATCGAAAAGGATATGGACCGTGATTATTTCATGTCTCCGCAGGAAGCGCTTGAATACGGGTTAATCGATAAAATTCTCACCCGGAAGGAGAAATGATTTCCCGGTAAGCATTGCTTTGGGGTAAGTGTGATTGTGAGGAAAGATAATTAATTTCGAGGTGCGTATGGCAGCAAAGAAAAAGGATCAACAGGATGAGAAGCTGTATTGCTCGTTTTGCGGCAAAAGCCAGGAAGAGGTGAAAAAGCTGGTTGCAGGGCCCGGCGTATATATATGCGATGAATGCATCGACCTGTGCAATGAGATTGTCGCGGAAGACTGGGAGAATGAAAACCTCGAGAAGAATTTCGGCGGTCTACCCAAGCCCCGTGAAATTAAAGAAGTGCTGGATCAATATGTAATCGGGCAGGAAGAGGCGAAGAAAACTCTTGCTGTTGCGGTATATAATCATTATAAACGCATTGCGACTGGTTCCAAACCGCGCAAGGATGATGTCGAGCTTGAAAAAAGCAATATCCTTCTGGTAGGTCCTACAGGCTCTGGAAAAACGCTTCTTGCGCAGACTCTTGCGCGATTTCTCAAGGTTCCTTTTGCCATCGCGGATGCGACTTCTCTCACCGAAGCCGGCTATGTCGGCGAGGATGTTGAAAACATCCTTCTGCGTCTTATACAAAATGCCGACGGCGACGTGAAGAAAGCTGAGACAGGCATTATCTATGTGGATGAAATCGATAAGATATCCAGGCGGTCGGAAAATCCTTCAATAACAAGGGATGTGTCTGGCGAAGGTGTTCAGCAGGCGCTTCTAAAAATTATTGAAGGTACTTTGGCGAATGTGCCGCCACAGGGAGGGAGAAAACATCCCCATCAGGAATTCATCTCCATCAATACAAAAAATATTCTTTTTATCTGCGGAGGCGCCTTTGTGGGTCTCGATAAGATCGTTATGAACAGGCTTGGCAACAAGACGATTGGATTTGGCGCGGACATCAGATCCGCGAAAGAGTTCAAAACCGAGAACGTTCTTTCTCATCTGCAGAATTACGATCTTATTAAATACGGGTTGATTCCCGAATTTGTTGGAAGGCTTCCCATCGTGGCGGTGCTTCACGATCTTGATAAACAAGCGCTCAAGACAATACTCACCGACCCGAAAAATGCGCTCATTAAACAGTATCAGAAGATTTTCTCATTTGAAAATGTGGAACTCGAATTTACCGCAGAGGCGATCGATGAAATCGCGGAAATGTCGATCAAGAAGGAGTCCGGCGCAAGGGGGCTGCGCGCGGTGCTTGAAAAGATCATGCTCGATTTGATGTATGAAATTCCATCAAAAAGGAATGTGAGCAAAGTCATCATTACTGCAGAAATGATCAAAGGGACCGCCGTGCCGGTTATCATTCACAACAAGGAAGAAAAATCGGCATAATGGAGTAAGCAGCGCAGGTTGAGAGGAACAGCATGAAAAAAGCCATTCAGTTCAATAAAAAATTTCCCCTCCTTCCCCTTCGGGACGTGGTAGTGTTCCCGCACATGGTGATACCGCTTTTTGTGGGAAGGGAAAAGTCGGTCAACGCGCTCGATGCGGCGATGCGGGAAGAGCGCTATATTGTTCTGGTGACGCAGACGGATCCACAGCTTGCAGTTCCAAAAAAAGAGGACCTCTATGAAGTGGGAACGCTCAGCGAAATCCTTCAACTGCTGAAACTTCCCGACGGCACTATCAAGGTGCTTGTGGAAGGCATTACGCGCGTGTATATCAAACATATAGCAGAAGAGGAGGGGAATTATCTCGAAGTTTCCGTCGCAGAAATCGAGAGGGCTGCAGAGTCTGATTCGGAAATAGCTGCACTCAAACGCGCTCTTTTGGAGACGTTTGAAAAATACATCAAACTCAATAAAAAAGTTCCCCCCGAAGTGCTCGATACGGTCAAAAGCATTGAGGATCCATCACATCTGGCGGATGTCGTGGCCTCGCATATCGCGATGCGCATCGAGCTCAAGCAGAATCTCCTCGAGATCGGGCATCCTGGCGAACGGATGAAGCGGCTTGTTGAGCTCATTAACGGCGAAATAGAGGTGATGTTCATCGAAAAGAAAATTCAGGGTAAAGTTCGCAAGCAGATGGAAAAGACCCAGAAAGAATACTACCTGAACGAGCAGATGAAGGTAATTAAAAAAGAGCTCGGGCAGGGTGACGACGGCGCGGACGAAATTGAGGAACTTAAAAAGTCGATCGAAGATGCAAAAATGAGCGAGGAAGCGAAATCGAAGGCGCTGAAGGAGCTCAAACGCCTGGAAAAAATGCCTCCACTCTCGGCTGAATCGGCGGTTGTTCGAACATATATTGAGTGGTTGCGCGATGTTCCCTGGCACACGAAGACAAAAGACAACCGCGACATCGATCTTGCGATGCAGATACTCAATGAGGACCATTATGGGCTGGAGGAAGTGAAAGAGCGGATTATCGAATTCATCGCGGTGCGCCATCTTTCTAAAAAGCTCCGCGGCCCCATCCTCTGCTTTGTGGGACCTCCTGGGGTGGGAAAAACTTCGCTCGGACGTTCCGTCGCCCGTGCGCTCAATAAAAAATTTGTGCGTATGTCGCTCGGTGGAGTGCGCGACGAAGCAGAAATTCGCGGCCATCGCAGAACATACGTAGGCGCACTTCCGGGGCGCATTATTCAAATGATGAAAAAAGCAGGAACGATCAATCCGGTGTTTTTACTCGATGAAGTAGACAAGATGTCGATGGATTTCAGGGGCGATCCATCATCGGCCCTTCTGGAAGTCCTCGATCCCGAACAGAACAATTCTTTTGTCGATCACTACATGGAGGTGCCGTACGATCTTTCAGAGGTGCTCTTTATCACTACGGCGAACGTTCAGCACAGAATTCCGCTTCCTCTCCAGGACAGGATGGAAATTATAGAGCTTTCAAGCTACACCGAACCGGAAAAACTGAATATTGGCCTGAAATTTCTGGTGCCCAAGCAGGTAGAGGAGAATGGGCTCAAACCCGAGAACATCGAGTATTCAGAAGAGATGATGCTCTACACCATTCGCCACTACACCCGCGAGGCAGGTGTGCGGAATCTCGAGCGCGTTATTGCAAAAGTATGCCGAAAAGTCGCTCGAGAGGTGGTGAAAAATGGGAGCGACTTCAAGCGTGTCATCACCGAAGAAATTTTACATAGCTATCTTGGACCAACAAAGTATAAATACGGAGTAAAGGAACAGAAAAATGAAGTGGGGCTTGCGAACGGATTGGCCTGGACCGAAGTCGGTGGGGACATTTTGCAGATTGAAGCTTCTCTCATCAAAGGGAAGGGAAGCCTGATTCTCACTGGCAAGCTCGGCGAGGTGATGCAGGAATCGGCTCAGGCGGCATTTACGTACATCAAGGCGAACCAGAATTTTTTTAATATAAAAGACGAACTCACGCGAAAATTTGATCTGCATCTTCATGTGCCGGAGGGTGCCATTCCAAAAGACGGACCTTCCGCGGGTATTACGATGGCCGTGGTGATTGCATCGCTCCTTTCAAATATTCCCGTGCATTGCGATGTCGCAATGACCGGAGAGATCACCCTGCGAGGGAAGGTTTTGCCGATCGGCGGTCTTAAAGAAAAAGTGCTTGCGGCGCATCGTGCGCAGATGCGGCACATAATCATACCGCAGGAGAACGAGAAGGATCTGGAAAAAATTCCCGAATATGTTCGAAGCCAGATTGTATTTCACCCGGTAAGCAAAATGGAAGAGGTGCTTTTCATTGCACTCGAATCGCCGGAAAAGTTTTTCAAGGATTCAGAAAAGGCGAAAATGCTTTCCGATCAGCTGAAGGACACTCTGGAAGATAATTCCATCCCGGAAGATGCACCCGAGGGATGGGATAAGGAAAAACCGGTACATATGTGATCAGAGGTTTTACAATTTTTTAAGCTCTGTTCGAACGCACATCGCGGATATGCCGGCAAAACGGGAGATGAGTTCTTCGCGCATGATTCCTGTAATCCTGCGGCGGTGACACTACAAATAAAAGTTGCGTTCCGCAAAATCAAAAAAAATGTGATAACCCTTCTTGCAACGCGGGGCGCATGATGTCTGCACCATAGGCTTTGCGGGGATTGCATGCTCGTAGAGGATCAAAATATGTGGGGGAAGCAATCGGGCTTATTTCTGTCTATTCAGAAGCTAAATTTCAGAAATGATAAGCGATACTCTACTGCGGGAGGTTCCTTTTTCAGCATGTTTTGTATGAGATCCCTGCTCTGCGTTGGGCATTGCGCTTCAGAAATACTTTTTTTTCAGAGATTTTGTTAATTGATGAAAACTTTCGGCCTCTCCACAAATTTTGTGTACATGCGCGTGTACATTTCATCCGATATAATAGTACAGCAGTAGAAGGACGACGTATATGGAAAACGCGTTGTATTTCGGCATAAAATTGCCCACCATGTTGATGATCGCGAGAGGGGAGATGCGTCTGGCTGACGCATTCGCGGCGAATGAGCTTCTTACGCGATACATTGAAGCGCTTGATGATTCCGCATCTTTGTTTATCGACCTTGAATGCTGTAATTATATGGATTCAACCTTTATCGGTTTTATCATATCGCTTTCAAGACTATGTGAAAAAACTCATTTGAAGGAAGTGGTAATACTGCGCCCCTCAGAAAAGGTGATCAAAGCACTTAAAACGCTGTATGTTCTTCCCCATCTGAATATCTCACAGTTGCCTGATCCCCCGATACCGGTTTTTGCATTAGAAAAAAATTCGAATGCGTTCAAAGAAAAGAAAAATATCTCACTTATGTTCGAAGCCCATAAATTATTGAGCGAGCTAAGCGAGGAGAACCGGCGTGAGTTCGCATTGCTTGTTGAGGAACTCGAACGCGTTCTTTCAAAAAAGGAGTGATGTGATAAAGGATTTCATAAGAGAAGGTGAACCGGGATAACCAGAAATAATTAATCTCTCTTAAATGATTTTTTTTTCTTAGCTTTCATTTTTTTATATGGCTCCGGATGCACGGTCACATCGGCGCGCGGCTCAAGCATTTGTATTGCTTTTTCCACTTCTTCCGTGAGCGAATGCGCCTTCGCTAATGACACGCGTCCGCTCATAAGAATATGCACATCAATAAAAACATCGGCGCCGGAATTGCGTATCCGGATGTTGTGGCAGTCGATTACGCCATCGATATCTTCCACCTTTTTTTTAATAAGCCCAGTCATTCCATGAGGGGCAGTGTCGATGAGTGCCTGAATTGAACGAATCCCGAGTTTTGTGCTCACGCCGATAACGAGCAGCGCCACTCCCAGCGCCGCGAGTGCATCCGCATCGTGAAGAAAGTGTAGTGAAGGGAAAAACTCGCCGATTTTAACGCACACGAGGCCGAAAATCACCACGGAAGAGCTCCAGATGTCGGTATGAAAATGAAGCGCGTCTGCTTCGAGTGCCTGGCTATTGTACTTTTCGGCAGCTTTATACAGCATGCGTGCTCTCGAATAATCAAGGACAATGGAAATCGCCATCACAAAGAAAGCCCAAAACGATGCTTCGACATGTTTGTGAGTGAATAAAAGCCGTTCACTCGCTTCCCGGATAATCCAGATGCAGGTGATGTACAGCAGCATCGTTTCAAAAAGTGCCGAAAGGTTTTCAATCTTGCCGTGGCCGTAGGTATGATCGGCATCGGCGGGTCTATCGGCAATTTTTACTGCAATAAGCGTGACTAAAGCGGCGACAAGATCAAGCCCTGAATGCGCCGCTTCTGCGAGAATTCCAAGGCTACCGGTTGCGATTCCCACCACGATTTTCGTTGCGGTGAGAAATGCTGATGCAACAACAGACATCACTGCGGCATTGACCTTTTCATGAACCTTGAAAAATTCCATTGCACAATTCAAGTGAAATATAAATCGGTGTCAAGCGTAATTGAGGACTCAATATTTATTCACTGTCCCAGCTTTCTGCTTCCGATGCCATTGACTCAATAAGCTTCTGGAGGCGCGGTGGACGCATTTCACTTTCGGGTATTGAATCGTGGAGGTAACGTTCAATCGCTTCAATTGCCCTGCGATAGGATGTGGGCATTTTTGACTCATTAAAATAGTGAAGCACAAGTTTTTTCCCGGTATCGGAAAGTTCATACCTGTTAATATATTCAATGATGCGAAAGATGGAAGAGCAGAAAGATTCTCGGCTCATGGAAGCCTTCATTTATTATGTATTGAGCAAATAAAAATTCTTTCAGAACACAATAAAAAATTCTTGAAAATCGTATATTACTATTCTATATTTAAATTGTCAATTAAGAAAATGGAACCTATTTATTCCCTGCTGTATATGGGCATGTGGAAGAGCTGCTTTCAGCGTTTAAATGGAATTCAAGAGCGCGGTGTCGCCTTTTACGAGATTTTATAAGGGAAAAACCAATGAATAGTTCCAGAGCTTCCCTTGGTATTATGATTTTGAGAATACAATGGTTTTTTTCTCATGGTGTGCTATGTATTTTAATGGCGGTTATGTTGCTCACGCAATGTACCGCTGATAATATGCTCGAGCTGATGGACGAGGAAAGAAAAGCGGCGACATCGGCATTTCCCGGAACGGAGAACAATGTCTACTGGACGAGCACAGAATGGACAGAACTTGGCGCTGCGGTGTATGTCGATTTCCGTGATGGTTCGGTTAATGCGGATGATTTTAGCAAAGATCCACAAAATTTTGTTCGCTGTGTTGCAAATGTTGATGCAGGAGGCACGCCTTCAAAAGATGCGCAAGAATTTCATTCTGTTTATTTTCCAATTGCCGCGACAGGACAGGTGAAAAGTTATGCGGAGGGCGATGACGGATATCATAAAGATATGTTGCCAACTCAAGCATTTGTAAATAACCATGATGGCACAGTCACTGATGCTGTGACCGGGCTGGTGTGGCTTCGCTGCTCTCTTGGCGAATCCGGTTTGCCGGATAATACGGAAATCTGCAAGAATGTTCATGTCAAATATAAATGGGCGGATGCTGTCAATGCGTGCCTCAATTTAGAATACGCAGGAAGAAACGATTGGTTTTTGCCGACGTTTTCCGAGCTGACGTCGTTGGTAGATTACGGAAGAGCAAATCCCGCAATAAAATGAGCATATTCAATGATGGATTGGATTAAAAAATATAATGTGTGGCGTAAGGGAAAAAAGGGTATTGTATATGCGCCGTTCGTTGTTCTTTTTGTTTTTTCTCTCGCGCTTGCGAGCCGCCAATATGAAGAGGGTACAGGCGAGCTGAGCGGAACAGTACTCGATATAACCACGGGCCTTCGGTGGACGAAATGCTCTATGATGGCTGGTGGTGCAATCGATGAGAGCAGTGATTGTTCTGGAACTGCTGAATTATATACCTGGGAAAATTCTGTCGCTGTATGCCGGAGCTTAACATTTAAGGGGAAAAAATGGCGGCTCCCGAATATTAGAGAACTTCAAAGCATAGTGACGTATTATAAAAAAATTGATCCTTTTTTCGATTCATTGAAAGTTTCGCAAATTGACCTGACATATTTTCCAAATATTCCAAGAGGAACTGAAAGCGGTTTTTATCATTCTCATTATTGGTCATCGTCAACGTACAGGGAAGATAAAGCAAGAGCATGGTCGTTTGATTTTTTATGGGGTGCTTCTCCGGGAAGATGGAAAACACAGACCTCTTTCGTTCGCTGTGTCAGCGGTCCTGAATAAGTGTGTTGTTAAAGAATGTCAACGCAGACGAGGCATACGTCATCGTCGAATCGCTCTTCCGTAGGCAGACCCGCCCAGCGGGAAACCCGTGTAATTATTGCGGCAAGTGCTTCATCCGGAGAAAGTTCTTTCGTGTCGAATAAGAGTTGATGCAGACGTTCCAATCCGAAGAGTTCTCCACTTCTATTGCGGCATTCAATTATGCCGTCGGTGTAGATGAAAATTCTGTCTCCGCGTGAAATCGCGTGTTTTGAAAGGCTGAAGTCAATTTTCAGATGTGTTCCAATCGGTCTGCCCCGCGTATAGAGAGAAACGATGGTGTTTTCATTTCGTTTGAAAAGCGCCGCCGGCCAGTGCCCCGCATTGGAAAAAATGCATTCGCCAAGAGAGGTGTCGATTACGAGGTAAAGAGCGGTTATGAAAAAATATTCGGTATATTTTCCCATTTCTTTATTCAACTTCATCAAAAGCTCGTTGGGTTTTTCAGCAAAATTGTGATGGATTGAAAGTGCAATTTTCATCATCGCACCAAGGAGCGCCGCAGAGATACCGTGACCCACTACATCAGCTATTAAAATGCCGGTGTGATTATCATCGATGAGGTAAAAATCGTAATAATCGCCTCCTATTGTTTCCATCGGCAGATATTTCGCGGCGATTTTCAGACTGTGGGGTGCAGGAACTTCTCCGGGAAGTATCTGTTTTTGTATTTCCTTTGCAAGAGCAAGGTCTTTTTGTAGGTCGATAAGATGCCGGCGCTTTTCATTCGATTTTTTCAACTCAACAAAATTTTTCACGCGCGCAATGAGCTCTCCTTTGTCGAATGGTTTTGTGATATAATCGTTTGCTCCGACTTCAAATCCTGATACGATGTCCTCTGGAGAGGTGTGGGCGGTGAGCATGATGATCGGAAGATCTGAGGAGGAGTATTTTTCTCGCAATATTTTACACACTTCAAATCCCGTCATCACGGGCATCATGATATCGAGCAAAACTAAGTCAGCTTTAAAAGAATCGGAAAAGAGGATATCGATTGCTTCCCGTCCGCTTCGGGCAATGCGGACATCATAATTGTCAAGCGTAAGATGATTGATGAGTACCTGCAAATTGATCAAATCATCATCGACCACAAGAATGTTGCCGGCGGCCGAATCTGTTTTGCGGTTTGTGGAGATAGAATATTCCTCGTTTACGTGACTTGCAACGGCACTTTCACGGGTTTCTTCGGCGCATTGTCTTGACTCGACGTTTTGGTCGGTGCATAGAGGCAAAGCGACAGTGAATGTGGAGCCTTTTTGGGGCGCAGAATGTAGATCGATTGCGCCTCCATGTAGCTCCACAAGCTTTTTTGTAATTGAAAGCCCCAGCCCGGTTCCACCGTAGCGGCGCGCGATTGAGCCGTCGGCCTGCACGAAAGGGTCGAAAATTTCTTTTTGCTTTTCTGGGGCGATTCCGATGCCGGTATCGGAAATTTTTACGATAACCGAGTCTTCGGATTTAGATGCGGATATGTCAATTTTCCCTTTTTCAGTGAATTTGATAGCGTTGTCGATTAGATTTAAGAAAATCTGCTGAAGGCGGTTTTCATCGCCGTTGATGAGGTATAAACCGGGATAAATATCGCTGGAGAGATTAATCCCCTTTTTTTGTACTGCAAAAGCAGTAATTGTGACACAGATGTTGATTATTGAATGAAGATCGACAGGTTTTCGGTCAAGAGTGATGTCCATATTTTTAATGCGTGAAAAATCAAGTATGTTGTTGACCAGCGCCGCGAGCCTTTTACCGCTTAAAACAATAAGGGAAAGATTTTGTCTGACGGGTTCATCCAGTTTTCCCGCGGCGCCGTTGAGCAGCGATTCTGCAATTCCCACAATACCATTGAGGGGTGTGCGAAGTTCATGAGACGTGTTTGCCAGAAATTCGTCTTTCAGGGTATCCAACCTTGTAAGCGATTTGTTCATCTCTTCAAGTTCTGAAATTTTTGTGGCAAGAATTTGAGCCATCCGGTTGAATGCAATGCCAAGTCTGCCCAGTTCATCCTTCGATGTTATCGGTACTTCATGGTTGAGATTCCCCGCTTCGATTTTTTCCACGCCTTGAGTGAGATTAATAATTGGACGTGACAAAATTGCGCTTACCGTGTATCCGACAAGAATCATGCAACCCACTACCACGAGGAGAGTCAAAAACATTATGTTGCGATAGCGTATCACGGGAGCTATGATCGAAGTTTTTGAATACATAACTCGTCCTACAATGGTAGTGTTGCCTCCCGGTAACACCTCATGTGCGGCCATCTCAAAGAAAGTGTCGTTTTGTCCAGGAATTCTTATTTCACGATGAAACGGACTGGTACCAGTGGCGTTGAAACTTGACCCGAAAACGCGATTCCCAATGATTTCTGAAAGGGGAATTGTTTTTGCTGGGGAGAGGGACGCTATAATCTTCCCATTAATATCTTTGTTTGTCGATAAGATTATCGCGTCGGCGTAAACCATTCCTTTTTCGGTGAATGGTTTCAGTATATCCATCATTTCTCTGCAATCAATCTTGGCGGTTGAGATATTCCCTCCGTTCATGAGCAGAATATTCGCTGCAGTTCGTGAAAGGATTTCCGCGGAGTTGATCCCCTCATCGATAATCTGTCTGATGGCGTTCTGTTCCTGTTTGTGCAACAAAAAAAGGGATATTGGCAACGCAGTAAAAAGTATTACTGCTGACATGATGACGATGATTTTAATTCTAATGCTCATCACATTATTTCAACCGATCGATTGCCTCTTTCCGGCGTATTGCGCGCGGAAGATACATTGCTGCGGTTTCATTGTTCGGTTCAATGGTCTTTAGGCGGTTCAAAATTATAATACAGCGCGCGTAATCTTTTTTTTCATAGGCTTCGATGCCCAATCTTTCAAGCGATGGAATCTCACCGAACAGCTTTGCCCTGGTAGTGTTTAGTTCAGCGGCTGCGCTTTTCACGTAGGGGATTGATTTCTCGAGAGAGGTGATGGCATCGAAATATCTCCTTTCCTTAATTAATTCGTATGCTTTTTGGTAATTTTCTTTGGCAAAGAGAATTTTTTTCAACATCGCTCTGGCATCCCTATGGTCGGGATTAATATCAAGCACGCGTTTTAATGAAAATTCCGCTTTTTCTGTTTCACCAGTCGCTGCGTTCTCCAGTGCTTTTTTATACATTGAATCGGCATTTGCTTGTATAGCGAAACCGGAAGAGGAGGATTTCGCTTTGCCTATGCTCCATGCGTCCCATGGGTATCGAATAATGCCTGATACATTGACCGAAGCTGACTGGAACCATTTATCTGAAATTTCAGTAAATGAATAATCCATGCCAACACGCAGAGTGATGTACGACTGCAGCGGGAGAAAAAATCCTGCTTTTAGAACGCTTCCAGGTTTAAACGAATATTCATTTTTATCTATAATATCTGCATGGAATTGGATATATGATTCCTGTGCATCAATTCCTATATACGGCACGCAATAGCGCCAGAGGGGCAGGAAAACACCCATGCCGGCACGGAGGGAGTAGGCGCGTAGATATGAATTTTCATTTTCTTTTAGCGAATGATGTTCGAAAAGAATTCCTGTTTCCGCAAACAGATAGTCGTAGAGAGCAGGCACTTGAACAATGGTTCCAAGCGAGAACGACCAGCCGTCGGTATAATATTCAGAATAGAAACCGAAGGTGTGATTTACTCCGGCAGAAAGAAGAATACCGCCGATTTCCTTTTGGGAAGCCGTGGCCGAAAGAGGGAAAAGGAGAATTGCAAATGGAAGTGATATGAAGAAAAAAAATTTACTCATAATAAATATGATTTTATAGGATGATTACATCAAGATGATCTTTGTATAGTTTTAAACTTCGTCAAGGAAATTACATCACAAATTTAAAATATTTCAATCAAACGATCTCAGTGCAAAATACACTGATCCATCCTTGGCGGCAGTTCAAATGAAAATTCCGCCCATTCCCCGTGCGTTGAAGACGCCCATATACGCCCCCCATGAAGCTGGATGATGTTCCATGACACGTATAGCCCGATGCCATGGCCTTTGCGCTTAAGAAGCTCCGGCGTTTGCACTTTAGAAAAGCGCTTGAAAAGCCGGATTTTTTCGCTTTCGGGGAAACCCGGCCCATCGTTCCAGACGGAGACGCGGATGCGGTCGTTTTGCAACTTGACGGATAATTTTGCCTTTCCGCCTTTGTTGCCGTATTTTGCCGCATTTGATAGCAGATTATTTAAAACGATTTTAATGAGACCGGGGTCGCAGAGCACATGCGGAAGATTTTCGGCAATATCAGTTTCAAGTGAAATGTTTTGTTCCTCGAATTGTTCGTAGATGAGGGAAAGAGAAGGGAGTATCACTTCTTGAACAAAATCGGCATTTTTGGGGTTGAGCCGAATTTCTCCGGTTTCAAAATTCGCAAGATTGAGATACTCTTCAGTGAGATTGTGGAGGTATTCGGCCTTTTTTATCATGCGTTCCAGAATCTGGCGGGGACGTTCATCCAGATGGCCGAAATATCCCGACGAGAGGGTTTTACCCAGTGTGATGAGCGAAGCCAATGGACTTTTCAGTTCATGGCTTACAAAGCTCAGCATTTCCATATAGGAATTAACTGCTTTAGCAAGCTCATCCAACCGATAGGCTTTTTCCACGGCCTGGGCGAGCTGTTCAGCGAAAGTCATTTGGAGGCGAACCTCATGCGGGCCATAGGCAGAAATTTTCTTTGCACGGCACATGAGCATGGCAACAGGTTTTGTATCAACCGAAAGGGGCGTAACCATTGAAGAGCGAATACCTTCGCGGACAAGAAGATAGGCGGATTCGCTTAAAGGATTTGCTTTTGCATGTGCTTCCATGTCACATATAACGCTCGGCATGCCCGATTGAAAGACGCGCTGAATAGAACCACCGGCGATATCGGTTGCATAGCCCTGAAGCAGATAGATTGGGCTATAGTCGGCTTTCACGTAGTGAAGCACCATTCGTTTCTGACCTTCTTCGACAAATGCAATGTCGAGCCTGTCGCATGGTATGATTTTCCCTATTTCATCGAAAAGGAAATCAAGCATATCGTTTAAAGTTTTAGCCTTTGAAACGCGCGCGTTGATAAATTCCAGAATTGTTTCTTCTTTTGGTGAAAGAATCTCATTGTTAAGGATTTCTTCCCTGTTGAAAAGGAAAATGGTGTTTGAAGAAGACTCGCCCATGATTATTTGGAATAATGAATGAAGATAAAACCGTTGCTTTTCAGAACCCGTTTTCCGCCTTCGTGCGCGATTTCGTATTCGTTCAGCACATCACCGGGTTTGTCAATTTTGATTTTATTATCGCCCAAATAATGGAATTTCCCGGTGAATGTGTCGCGCTTTTCTTCACCTTTATCATCGTGATAGCAATCGACGAACTCGAACGTGCCGTTGCGATTGAACGTTACCATGTTGGTGGGACAATCGGGGTACAGTGACCAGGTAGCAAAAAACTCCGAAGGCACTTCCTTGCCTTCCGCATCTTTTCCACTTCTGGCACAGAAGAGTGATATACTGCAAAGCAGTGCAATGAGTGAAATGAGGGCTGTGAAATTCTTTTGAAATTTCATAATAGTCTCCACCAGTAGAATTACTGTATATAATGGAAAGTGTACATGAATTCAAAGATAAATCAAGCACAATTTTAAGGTAGTAGAAATGGGAGAATTGCACATGCAAAATAATTCTGATTTAGGGTGATATGTGCTTTGATGGATGAATAAAAAAATACTTGATATACTGATATATCTGAATTTTCAAAATAATATGATTACAGTATAAGTGGAGGTAATGATGAAAAACAATAAAGGGTGCTGTATTGATGAAAGATCAGAATTGGTTGAATATCGTATTGAGTCAATTGTAAGCGTTGATGAACGGGGACAGATGGTTCTTCCCAAAGTGGTGCGCGAAAAACTTAAAATTGACCCCGGGGGCAAAATAGCTCTGGCAATCATGCATAGAAGTATGCCCTCAACGCGTATTTCGAATGGAGGGCAAAAAAGCCATGCTCATCGATAGAGATCGATGTATGGAGTGCGCTGCGTGCGCCCGCAATTGTGCCGTACATGCGATTGAAGTGCGTAGTGGAGTGGGATGTGCAGCAGCAATTATTAAAAGTAGATTTGGAAATGAAAATGGGGAGTGCGATTGCTCTCTTGAAAATGTCAACCGCGTTTGCTGTTGATATGCCATGATTATACTACTTTCTGAATGATGTAAAAAAAAGCCGGCGTGCCCTTATCAGCTGGAGGTGGATGGGCTGTATGTAGGCGGACACGCCGGCGGGTTGTGAGCGGTATAGAGATGTATGGCTAAAAACTATTCGCCCTTGAATTCAGGTTCACGCTTTTGCGCAAAAGCAGTCATTCCCTCCATCATATCTTTTGTGGTGAAGAGCTTCGCAAGTTCCTCCCGTTCAATTTTTAAATGCTGTTCGGGCGAAATGCTCGGGCTCTGGGACACAAGCTTGAGAATTGATTTCACCGCAATCGGTGGGCGCTTTGAAAGCTTTTGGGCGAATTCAAGTGCGTCATCCATAAGTTTTCCCTCTTCGCACATGCGGTCAACCAGCCCGATTTCAAGTGCCTCTTCAGCCTCAACCTGGCGCCCCAGAAGCATTATTTCGAGCGCCTTGGATCTGCCCACAAGTCTTGGAAGCCTGAGACTTCCACCATAACCGGGCATGATGCCTAAATTTGTTTCGGTGAGGCCGATGCGCGCGCCTTTTTTAATGAAACGGAAATGGCATGCAATTGCGAGTTCGCACCCTCCACCGAGCGCGTGGCCGTTTAACGCCGCAATGACGGGCTTTCCCATATCTTCGACTTTGTTCCACACGTCCTGACCTCTTTTGAGAAAATCAACCGGGCCGAAATTCCCAAAGCCCTGTGTGAGGTCGGCCCCCGCACTGAAAATTTTGTCGCCAGAGCCGGTGATGATAACGGCACGTATTTCTTTATTGAGCTCAATCATATCGAGATGTGTGCGCATCTGTTCAAACACGTCGTGGCTGAGCTGGTTTGCTTTCGGCCTGTTGATGGTGAGAATAGCAACCGGTCCTTTCTGTTCGAAAATGATTGCATCAGACATGGCATTCCTCCTTATTTTATCGTCCAATCGTTTTAAATGAACCGTCGACGATTTCTGGTTCCGGGGTGAAAATTGAAAGTTTATAGCGTGCTTTCAGGTAATTCAGCGCATCGGCAAGTTGCTGCGGCTGCATTCCCGATGCGAGCGTGAACGGACCTGCGAATGCGTTCATTCCGAATTTAACGCCGTCATCGATATCCTGAATCGATTTCGCGATACCTTCCTTCCACACACGTACCGCCTCATTGATCTGCACCGCTAAAAGATGGATGGGAGTGATGTCAGTTGTTTCTTTTGATGTGTCGATAACCGCTTTGCCGTTTATCCACTGATAGATTCCCTTGCCGGTTTTCATGCCGAGTTCATTTTTAGAGATTTTGTCTTTTAAATAATTGCCCGGTTCGTAGTCTCGCGAAAGGGTTTTGGCGTAGTATTCGAGCGTATGGCAGAACACATCGAGGCCCACAAAGTCGGCGGTTTCAAAAGGAGCCATCTTCGCGCCCATTTTTTTCATCACCGCGTCAAGTTCGTCGGGTTTCATCTTGCCTTCGTCCAAAATTGCCGAAAGAAGCGCCTGATTGGGAGCGCTGATGCGATTGACAATAAAGCCGGGGCGGTCTTTAAGTACCTTCACGGGAATTTTTTCGCATTTTTTCGATGCTTCGCAGAGGAGGTCGGCGGTGGCATCGCTGGTTTTGTTTCCGTAGATGACTTCAACCAATTTCATACGGTTGACGGGATTGAAAAAATGCATTCCCACAAAGCGCGATGGATTATCCACAACGCTGCCGATTTCGGAAACGCTCATGGTCGATGTATTCGTCGCTAAAATAGCGTCTTTTGCAGATAGGTCTGAAAGCTCTTTAAAAACTTTCTTTTTTAAATCCATAATTTCAGGCACGGCTTCAATGATGATCTGAGCCCCTTTCACTGCCCCGGCGGTGTCGGTGGTAATAGAAATGTTTTTCATTGTCGCATCCATCGCGGTCTGCGTCATCTTCCCTTTGTCCACGAGGAATTTAAGGCTCTCACGCACTTTAGAGACGGCATTGTCTAAAAATTCCTGTTTGATATCTTTCATGGTGACCGCGTAACCTGCTTGTGCAAATACTTGCGCAATTCCATGCCCCATGGCGCCTGAGCCAATCACAGCGATTTTTTTTACATCTTCAATTTTCATAGCCCTCACCTCATTAGTGATAAAGTATATTTTAGAAGACCTTGCGAATGTAAAATTCGATTTATTTGAGTTCTTTGCTCGACATCTCCAATACGTTGCGTGCCACAATGAGATGTTGAATCTGTCCCGTTCCTTCGAATATATCCATGATCTTGCTATCGCGCATCCATTTTTCGGGAAGTTCATCTCTTGTGTAGCCAATCGGCCCCAGAAGCTCGCAGGCTTTCTGAGTGATAAGAGTTGCATAGCGACCGGCCTTTGCTTTCGACATAGAAGCTTCGGTGTTGTTGAACAGTTCATTATCGGCCATCCATGCGGCTCTCCATGTGAGCAGGCGCATCGCTTCGAGATGCGCTTCCATAAGATAAAATTCTTTTTCGATACTCGATACATTGTTCGGATTTTTTGAGTAATCGAGTTTTATTCCCGATTCTTCAATTTTTTCACGCGTGTAATCAACGGCTGCGCGTGCAATTCCCGTTGCCATCGACGCGACGAGAGGTCTCGTATTGTCGAATGTTTTCATCACTCCCTTGAAGCCTTCAGTGCCTGTTTTTACCTCTGGACTTCCTAAAATATTGTCTTTGGGAATGCGGCAGTTATCGAGAACAAATGTTCCCGTATCTGAAGCGCGGATGCCGAGTTTGTGTTCAAGATGCTCGAGTTTGAAGCCGGGGCGGCCTTTCTCAACCACAAAGGATTTAATGCCCGCTTTTCCCGCTTTTTTATCGACGGTGGCCCATACCACCACACAATCAGAGCGTTCGGCGCAGGTGACGAAAATTTTTTCTCCATTGAGAACCCATTCGTCGCCGTCTAAAACAGCCGTGGTGGTAATTGACCCTGAGTCGGATCCGGCCCCGGGCTCTGTGATTGCCATTGCCGCCCACATTTTTCCGAATCGCTCCATCTGTTCGTCTGTTGCTACAGCTGCGATGGCGGCATTGCCAAGCCCCGCATTCGGAATGGAGAGCAAAAGCCCTGCATCGCCCCAGCACATTTCCTCAATAATCGCTACCGTGGAAAGGTTGACGCCTTTTTTAGGCTTCCCTTCGCTGCCGGATTTGTTTTCTTCGCCTTCTTTCTTTTTCTTCTTCGGCCTTCCCAGAATCTGCATTCCCCGGAACATGTCGAGTTCCTTTGGATAGGTATGCTCTTCTTCATCATATTTACGGGAAATGGGCCTCAGCACGGTTTTTGCCAGATTGTTAATGCCGCTTGTGAGATTTTTAATATATTCCGGTGTTTCTAAATTTATCATTGTATTCCTCCGTTTTTCATTATGATCAATCGCTTAGACGATCGCCAGTCCTTCAAGGCATGCAATTGCCCGACCATTGCGATAGTAGCGCTCAACAGGATGTTCGCGGATATAGCCATGTCCTCCAAGAACCTGTACACCGTAATCGGTGATTTTCATGGTCATATCGCCCGCGTAGAGCTTCGCAAGATACGAGTCGCGTTTTGCGTCGCGTCCGGCTTCAAGAGCTGATGCGGCTTTCCATGTCAAAAGGCGCATTGCATCGACCTCATAAGCCATTTCGGCAATCATGAACGCAACAGCCTGGCGGCTGGCAATTGGCTCGCCAAATTGGGTACGTTCTTTTGCATAGTTTCGCGCATATTCGAAGGATGCGCGCGAAACTCCGGTGCCGAGTGCGGCCATGGCAATGCGCGTTTTTTGAAGAATACGATCGTATCCTTCCGCGCCGCAGAGTTTTTGTTCTTCAGGAATTTCGCAGGAGGTAAAATTCACTCTAAAGGTAGGCAGAGTATTCAATCCCAGGTTCTTTTCTCGCTCGCCGATTGAAATTCCTTCCATTCCCGTTTCAGCTATGAAAAGGCAGTTTTCACCTTCGCACCGAGCGGCAACGAGAAAGTATTTCGCAGTGTCGGCAAGCGGTACGTAGCACTTTTCACCATTGATAATATATTTGCCCTGCGTTTTTTCCGCATATGTTTTTGGGGACGCAGCGTCGAATTTGAAATGCATTTCGTTTAGTGCAAGCGTTGCTTCACATTCGCCAGCGGCAAGTGACGGAAGGTATGTGCGCTTTTGTTTTTCCGATCCGAATTCGAGCAGTGGATTGATAAAGAGCGTGGGAAGGGTGGATGCGATGGCATAACCCATATCACCTGCAGCGAGTTCTTCAAGGATGATGGAGCTCATTATGGGCGATGCAGGAAGGCCAAAGCCGCCGAATTCTTCGGGAATCGGCGATTGTGCGGTCCCGAGTTCGCGAAACTTTGCGATAAATTCCCCGGGGATGCGGTGTTTCTCGTCCATATCGTGGGCGGAGTCTCTGATGGTGTTCTGAACGAGTTTTGCAAGTGTTTCTTTCATCACTGACTGTTCTTCTGATGGCATAAATGATATCATAATACCTCCGAAAGATCACTATGAAATGGTAAATAGACTGACATGTCAGTTCACTATATAGCACAAATTTGTCAATTCATTTTTTCTTTGAAATAAAAATTCCCGGGATGATAATATCCAAAATTTGATTTGTGATATCGTCAAGGTTATTTACCGCATCTTTTTTTTGCACAAAGTAATAATATGAAAGACGAAATAATGCACCGGCAATGAGATTTGATGCAAGCTCGATATTGATATCGTTTCGGATATTTCCATATTTTATGCCGAGTTCAAGGTCGCCTGCAATGAGATTTAAAATTTTAATTTCAAAGCGCTGTATGAGGTTGTCGAATTCTTTATGCAGTCCAACGCCCATGCGTAGCACAATAGTGCAGAGATCTCTGTCTGCTTCTAAAAATGCGAGGGTGTTTTTGATGCGGTGAAAGATATATTGTTTTGCGGATATCTTTTCTAAATCGAGATTGTTCAGATTAAGAGCGATAGCTTTTTCCCAGTCATTGTAAAAATTTTCAAGAAGCGTTATGAAAAGATCGTCTTTGTTATCAAAATACTGGTACACTGTACCGCGCGCGATTTTTGCGTCGTGAATGATGTCGGAAATCTGTGTTTTATAATATCCATGCTCGGCAAAGAGCTTTTTTGCGCATTGCAGAATGTGTTTTTTTCGCTCTTCAGCGTTCATTCTTCCTCTCGACTGTAATTTTATCACACAAGTATAAAACAAATAGAATTAAGTGTCAATTATTATTTTGGGTTTGTGATGTTGGGATATTGTTCCGGAATAGGAATCACAGAGTAGAAGCATGCATAGAAAACACACGACAGCAGTTGTGTGGATATACAAGAGGAGAAGGCAGATATGGATGGTGACAAACAAAAGTTAGAGTGCAGGAAAGGTCGTTGCGTCTGTCATTTCTTTTTCTGCATTTTTTCTCTCTGCATTTTTTCTCTGACACCATTTATGCCTTGTTTATACCTCTGAAACCAATCTGCTGACTTTCAGCTCTGACACCATTATCCGTACGTACAGAGACAGTCTTTTGAATTGTAGCAGGTGGTGTCAGAGCAAGTCCGTGAAACAG
>DYLV01000197.1 GCA_020721925.1 Leptospira biflexa | reverse complement strand
TAAAATTCATCATTACGATTGCGTGGGAAAACTTGACAAAAATAATTATTGTTGGTATATAATCTGGGTATTGGATAACAAACTAGCTCAAAAACTCTCAATCTAACCCAACGCGCTCACATTTTTCCTTATAAACCACTTCACATACTCAAGTGGCCTGTTCTCCTATTGTCGTAATTAAGCGATATTTTTTTTATTACTCAGTTATAAACGGCTGGTTTTATTGAAAACTCTAAAACCACAGAAAAAAATTAAAAAATCACGATAACGCCCGATGGAGAATCCGGTTGAGTTCCTCTATTCGAAAAGGTTTTTTTATCAAGTCGACAAATCCATACTCATGGTAATTGAGCACCACGGGATTGTCGAGATATCCTGTCGTCAGAACTGCACGCACCTGCGGATCCATCTTTTTCAATTCCACAAGTGCTTCTTTACCTCCCATACCCCCAACTACTGCAAGATCTAAAATGACCACGGCAAATGGTTTATTTTCTTTTAGTCCTTGTGTATAGATATCAACCGCCTCTCTACCATCTCGTGCAGTCGCGTATTCATATCCAAGGTACGATAGAAACTGTGACACCACGGCAATAACACCTTCATCATCATCCATGAGTAAAATTTTTTGCTTACCGTCTCGATGAGCATGGAGAGATGTTGATTCTCCAACAGCTACATCTGCTATAGCTGGAAGATAGACTGTAAAAACAGAACCGACTTTCGGTTCAGACTCAACATCGATATGACCGCCGTGCTTCGAAACAATGGAATACGCAATTGCCAATCCGAGCCCGCTTTCCATTTCCTTCGTAGAAAAATACGGATCAAAAATCTTTCGCAAGTTTTCCGGTTCTATGCCAACCCCGGTATCCTTTATGGATATTTTGACATAATTGCCCGGCGGAAGTGGCAGTAAGGATCCCTCGTAGATTACTTTATTTGATGCACGCACGGTTAGGGTACCGCCATCTGGCATTGACTGCAGCGCATTTATCACAATATTGCTTATCACCTGCCCTATCTGTCCATCATCCACTTCCGCAGGCCAGAGATCCTCAGAGATTGAAAGATCTAGCTTGACCTTCGATCCGCTTGATGAAAACATAACGGAATCGCGTATAATGCCATTCAGCGGCATGATTTTTTTCAAAGGCGCGGTGTTTCTTGAAAATGCTAAAAATTGTCGAGTAAGTTCCCTGGCTCTTGATACCGCTTCTTCAGCGGCACTTAAATTTTTTACGACCAGTTCCGGATCATTAGGATTAATCCTGCACAGTGTTATATTGCCGATAATAACCGTCAGAATATTGTTGAAATCATGTGCAATTCCCCCTGCTAATACGCCCAGCGATTCAAGTTTCTGCGCATTTCTGGTTTTTTCCTCTAAAATTTTACGTTCCGCGACATCAATAATCGTATTGAGAATGGCAACCTTCCCCTGATATCTTATCGAACTGGCGGAATATATTACATCGATGCGACGCTTATCCCTGCTTTGCATAATACATTCAAAATCTTTCACAGTCTCATTTCTCAGCAACCTTTCATACAGCTGTTTTATTTCTTCTCTGTATTCCGGAATGAATAATTCGCAAAAATCAAATTGCTCTTCGGTAAGTTCCTTTCTGTCATAGCCCAGAGTTTTCTCAACGTTTTTATTTACGTATAAAATCCGAGATTCGGAAACGACTGCTATCATCAATGGAGATTTTTCCGTGAGATTTCTAAAAAGTTCCTCTGAATCCCGAAGAGCTTTCTCAAGCATCTTTTTGGCAGTGATATCGCGCATGATAATCTGCAGACATTCGAACGATGCATCGGCACTGGAAAGCGTCGATGCAATGTTTTCGGTACAAAGAACATTTTCTTTCGAAGATATCCAGCAAAACTCATCGATTTTGTCTGAAAGCACTCCGCTCTGGCTGTAATCTTCCCAGAAATGTTTAAAATTATCTATTGAACTTTCATCCAAGCGCTTTAGCGCAAAATCAACAAAATTCGAGACTTCTTCGATACTGATATCAAATAATGTGAAAAATGCGCTATTTGCAAAAAGCAACGCCCCGGATTGATCGATATGCACAATTGCGTCATTCGTCTTTTCTAAAAGCTCCTGATATTTTCGCTCCAGAGAAGCCGCTTTTTTAAAAGCAGAGCGTTGTTTGAATGTAATATCGCGTATTACACCTATTGTCCCGCGAAAAATTTCTCTTCCTTTTTCACCATCGTATACACCGGCAGCACTCACCTCTGCATCGATGTACACATGCCCATGACCATTTGAAGAATGTGTTTTTGTAAGCAAGCGTATTTCTGCACCACAACGAATGCGTTGATATCTTCTTCTCTCATCAAAAAGAGCAGGAGATTCTTCGACACCTGTCTTTTTCCCTTTTAATCGCGTTAAAACATGCGAACGGCTTACCCGCTGCACATCATCAGGATGAATGATTGTACTGAAGTGCTTTCCCAAAAGTTCGTTCGGCGAATATCCGAGAACACTGACAAAATCACTCACGAAGGTAAATCTGCCATCTTCATCAATGCGGTAAATAATATCGGGAAGGCAATTCAATATTTCCCGAAAGTCCTGATTCTGTGCCCCGGTGCATTTTGCGTCATACGCTTCCCTTTCAAGCTCTTCCACTCGACGGCGCAGAGAGCGAATCTGCGCACGCAACTCTTCCCTGTTTTGATTTTCAATGTCCATCAAAATCCCCGCTTAAAAATTTAGGTATTCACGATCTACCCGGTTGATAAACTTAATGTGGGCGAATTTTTGAGCGCGTTTCGCTTCCCCCAATATCCGTACGCCTTCCCTGTGGCAGCGATTGCACGCACCAAATGGAATTTCAATACATAGCGATAATGGATTCACGGAAGATACTGTTTCGATTTTCAACACCCCGGCGCACTCATCGCACACCATCACCTCTTCCATTTGCTTTTCACGAATTCCATCGGTATCATAATAAATATTTTTCTGCCGCACCTCATAGTTGCCGCTTTTGCGTCTTCTTCTCGATGGATCGGAATATTTTCTATAATTATCAACCACCTGTTCACAGAGGCTTTCAATGTAATGGCTTACGCGTGTATCCTGACGTATTGCCGCTTCACTGAAGTCCGGCTCCACCACGCCCGAATAATCAACGCCGGCCATTGCAAGGACAATTCCGAGATTGACATACGGCAACGCTCCCTGAATTGAATAACCTCCCTCAAGGACTGCAATGTGAGGATTCAGTCTGTCGTTGAGCATCGCATATCCCTGTGCGGAAAAATTCATATTTGTAATTGGATCTGTATAGTGATTGTCCTGCCCGGCCGAATTGATGATGATGTCCGGTTTGAACATCTCAAGGATCGGAAGCACCGCGTTATCGAGCGCGTAGAGAAAACCCTCCGGTGAAGTCATCGGAGGAAGCGGGATGTTGATTGTTTTTCCCAGTGCATTTGGTCCGCCGAGTTCTTCCACAAAACCGGAGCCTGGATAGAGCGTACGCCCATCCTGATGGATGGAAATAAACAAAACATTGGGATCATGCCAGTAGATATCCTGTGTGCCATCCCCATGATGGCAATCCGTATCGACTATTGCAATCCGCCTCGGCCCATAATGCTCGCGAATGTATTCGATCATTACCGCCTCGATGTTAATGTTGCAAAACCCCCTGTTGCCGTGCACCACTTTCATCGAATGGTGTCCGGGCGGACGCACCAGCGCAAAGGCGCGCTCGGTTTCTCCATCCATCACCAGACGCGCGGCCCGTATCGCGCCGCCGGCAGAAATCATGTGCGACTCGGTGGTAACCGATTCCACATCGGGAATGCAGAAGTGCGTCCGCATCACGTCCTCTTCCGTGGCAATATCCGGCTTGTATTCCACGATGCCGGCAATATCAAAAATACCTTCTTCCCAGAGTTGATCCTGCGTGTAGAGAAGCCGTTCTTCTCGTTCTGGATGAGTGGGGCTGATGGCCCAATCGAACGCAGGAAAGAAAATGAGGCCCATTTTTCTTTTCGCCTGTATCATCTCCCGCCTCCCGAATTGAGTTTCACTTCCACAGCCGGCTTCATCTGGCATCTCACCCGAATATTTTTGCCGGTGGTAT
>DYLV01000196.1 GCA_020721925.1 Leptospira biflexa | reverse complement strand
TATTTTATTCGAATAAATATTGCGATTGACAAACAGGCAAAAACTTTTCATGCATCATCCCGAATGGAGATAGGAGATGCCTCACGAACTCATTGAACGCGCACAGGAGTTGATGATCACATCAGATTTTCTACGCTTCTGTGCACAATGTCAGGATGCAATCCCTCAGAGCAGGCTTTTTGGCACCAGTGTGCGCCCTCTTCAATCGGATGAGATTTCCATCCTTGAAAATCAGGGAAATCGATGCCAGGATTGGAGCCGCATCCAGGTAGCTCATGATTTTATCCCCGACAACATAACTCGTTGCATATTTTCCGGTAATTGCGTAATCGGAAGAATAGACGGTGCAGAAATTGAAATTGAACCAGGCGTCCCCCTCTCTCCGTGCCTGCATAACAGCACCATCATCTCCTCTGAAATTGGTAACGGTTGTTTCATATCTTCTGCACATATCATTTCTCGCGCTCTTGTATGCCACAGTGCCTCAATTGTCAATACCGGCTCCATCATCTCAAGCGAGGATACCTCATTCGGAAACGGAATCGAAATCTCGGTCGGTATTGAAACCGGAGGAAGAGAAGTGCGCTCATTCGCGGAGCTCACCCTTCCCCTTGCCATTGCCGTCGCGATGGAACGATACGATGTGGAATTTCTTAAAGAATACGAACTCTTTGTACAGGAGTATCTCGAGAAGTGCCGCTTACCTTTCACCGTGATACAAAATAACGCCATCGTAAAAAATTCACAGCAATTATGCGATTGCTTCATCGGCCACCATGCACGTATAGACGGCGCAGTTCTTTTAGAAAACGTCACCGTTCTCTCATGCGAGGATGAACCCGCTGAAATAAGCCATGGCGCAATTGTACGAAACTCCTGTCTCCAGTGGGGCGTGCACGTGACCACCCATGCCATTGTTGAAAGTTCACTTCTTCTTGAACACAGCCACGTAGAACGCCATGGGAAAGTAACGCACAGCATCATTGGCCCCAACTCCGGTGTGGGGGGAGGAGAAGTCACTTCGTCGCTGGTAGGCCCTTTTGTCGGTTTTCATCATCAGGCATTGCTGATTGCCGCGATGTGGCCCCACGGCAAGGGTAATATCGGGTATGGAGCAAATGTGGGATCAAATCACACCGGCAAAGCGCCGGATCAGGAAATCATCTGTGGAGAAGGTCTTTTCTTTGGGCTGGGCGTGAATATAAAATTCCCGGCCGATTATTCCGATTCCCCCTATTCTATCATCGCCACGGGCGTCAATGCCCTTCCCCAGCGCGTCGAGTTTCCTTTTTCGCTCATAAACAAGCCGTCAATCACCTATCCTGGCCTTTCCTCCGCCCACAACGAAATTTTGCCGGGCTGGGTACTCACACACGGAATTTATTCGATTATGCGCAATGAAACTAAATTTCGCCGACGAAACCTTGCACGGCGCACCATGTTCGTATTCGACGTCTTCCGTCCCGAAATAATCGATCGCATGGTTATCGCGCGAAATCGTCTGAAAAGTGTTCACGAGACAAAACCAGTGTATGTCTCGGGCGATATACACGGCATAGGGAAAAATTATCTCCTTGAAAGGAATCGGAAAAATGGTATCGATGCATATGAATACTACATAGAATATTATCTGCTTCGCAGCTTCTGTGAAAAAATTGAAGAGCTTATGGAACAAGGAGAAGTGGGGTTTCTTTTTGAAATATATTCGAAGGAAACCGACGACCCCGATTGGGAATATGTCCGCAAGCTTCTCCACGATGAGGGACATACAGCACGAAGTCCAATTGAAAACCTCAAACGCCTTGCGGAGATGCACGAGCGGGTTGCGCGAAACATACAGCTTTCCAAAGAAAAGGATGACGGCCGGGGGGCCCGCATCATTCCGGATTATCAATACACTCACAGCGCAGCAAAGGATGACCCCTTTATCATTGAAACATGGGAAAAGATAAAAAGCGAAATTGCCAGGGTGAACGAACTTATCAAAATATGTGAGGGGGCGAATACATCAGCGGAAGATAATACGAAATGATCCGCTTTTCCTCGCCCATGCCTGCTTGCCATCAGGACTTTGTGCACTCAGTTCTATTTCAAAAGGAATGTCTCTGCCTGCAAACAAATCCCCGGGAAGAGGGATGTCGCCATAAAAATTCTCAAGCAAGCTGCCCACAAGAGAGAATCCCCAGATAATATTCTTTTCTACCTCAAGCCGCTCAGCCGGAAAACAATGTTTATTATATTGCGAGTAAAAACACGCGCGAACAGTTTCACTTTTTACATTTTCAGAAAATTCAGCCCTGAAACAGAGCGTATCGCCCTTAAAATACACATAGTTATAGATATCCTTTGCCTTTTTGCCCCCTGAAAACCGGGGAAGGGTGAAGATGAGACTGCTGTCGGTAATTTCTCCACCCCGTGCGACGTTCTGTCCAAACTCAATTGTAATCACACCAAAAGGCATTCTCGTGCACAAAAAAAGTGCCGGGATGGCAATCGTGGTGCACAGAATAATCGGCTTCATAACGGCGAAACCGTAAGTTTCCACCAGCCGCGAAGTGCGAGGTCGTCATCGCGGACAATGGAATACCGTGAAAAGTAGCGCGCCATCTCATGTAAAAATTGTTCAGTCAGCATAAGTTCATTGCTCTCCCTGATGAAAGCCGACGGATACTGCGCAACGGCATTCTCTGCACCACCATAAACTTTTCCGCGATATCGCCCGGAGAGGTACAGAAACACTGGTTCAAAAATTTCAACGGCCTTTTCAATCTCCTGCTCGCTCGGATGGGGGAGATTCATGCAAGGGGTAAAAAAATCAAACACAAAGAAAGGATACAACTGCTGGGAAGTTGAGAAAACCCCTTGATCGATGTACGCTTCCAGAGTTTTATTCATTTCCCGCATGCTCACCTCGTCAAACATCGCAAACGTGTGTCTTCGCATATCCGAACTGACCTCGATTGAATCGAGAAGGCGCAGCACACTGAAATCGTTCGCTTCAATTTTTTCAACAGGCACGATGCGCGATTTATAGTACATCCGATTTGTCAGATATGAAGGATAGCATGCAGTATCTCCCTTTTCGATGATATTGCTCGAATCGCCGCCGAAACGAAGGTCAATTTTAAAAAAATGCACAAACCCGAGCGCCTTTCCGTTGAGCGGGCGGTAGAATTGAATACTGTGCACATCCGCTTCCGGTTTACGCTTTGTAAGAATATGATGTTTGATAAAAAATTCCGGAAAAAACTGCCGCAATTTTTCAACCACTTCCGCCACGACATCCCAGGTAAGCTCTTTCACAGGTATTTTTGGTACTGTAATTGATCCGGGAAATGTGATAAATTCATTTTTAATCGTATTTAAAAATATTCCGCCCCCCCTGTTTTTTTCATCAGGAGAGATGCCTTCGATGATGTGCTGTATTTTCTGAATGTGCTTCATAATTTCATCTGCAAGGGAACTGGCAGAGATATACTGACTGAAAACCTTATTCCATCCAGATGGTGCCGATGCGTCAACAAAAATTCATTGGACACATAAAGGCCTTTTTTAGTAAATGTGCACCATTGGCCCCTTTCAGGCCATGAGAATCATATCCGGATAGCACTATGGAAAAGGAACTTCGCCCTTCTCGCCTGAAAAGCGCAGTTTTCAAATACCGAACCCTTTTACACTATCATTTACGGTTTAAAAAAAAGTTTTCACGCATTGAAGGACGCCCCCTGGTATGGGGAATATGGAATGTTGACATCTTTGGCCCAAACATCTCTCTCGGCAAAAACGTGGTGTTTATATGCGGGGACGGCTCACGTACGACCATCACCTCGGTAAAACTCGGCGGGCACATCGGCCGAATCGATATTGGAAACAATGTTTTAGTGATGCACGGCGTCCGTATTTCCAGCGCCTCGCATGTATCGATCGGCGATGATTGCATGCTGGCAAACTTCTGCTACCTCACCGATGCGGACTGGCATGACATTCACGACCGCACAATGCTCGTCGGCAAAACCGCGCCGATTGTGCTGGAACGCGGCGTGTGGATTGGAGATTCTGCAATTATCACCAAAGGAGTGCGCATAGGAGAGAATTCGGTCGTCGCCGCTGGTTCGGTGGTGACGAAAAGCGTACCACCCAATGTCGTTGTTGCCGGCAATCCCGCGCGAATAAAA
>DYLV01000025.1 GCA_020721925.1 Leptospira biflexa | reverse complement strand
GGATAAATAAAGAAAAACATACAGAAAATGCCACCTGCGTGATCGTCTGGTGGGGAGTACCGCCGAATTTCATGAAGGAATATTTCGGCTAAACCCATCAATTATACCAAATTTAGTCTTTCGTTTGCCGGATGTCACTTTCTGGAAAGCATTGCTGTATCATCATTATCTCTGAGTCGATAACACGCATGCTTCGACGTATTGAATGCAAAAAAGCAAAGAGGACATCACAGAGAGAACGCGCGCGATTTTATAACAAATATCGAATCGAAATGGCAGCTAAGTGCAAAATAGGAAAGCGAAAAGAGAAAATACGGGCTCTTCTGAAACAAATTGCACGAATGAAATGGAAGATGCGTTCAGTGGCGAAACATACCCTGTGTATAAGAATCACGTGAAGTCGCACAATAAAATATTATTTAAAGATGAAATAAAATTCATGAATAAAAAAATTTGGTGTTTTCGGTCAAGGGGAAGCACTTAACTTTTTGTCAGTCTATCCGCAGAATCGTCATAAACGCTTCCTGCGGTATTTCCACCGATCCAATGAGCTTCATCCGCTTTTTGCCCTCCTTCTGTTTTTCGAGAAGCTTTCTTTTTCTGGTGATATCACCGCCGTAGCACTTTGCGGTGACGTTTTTCCGTAGAGGAGATATGTTTTCGCGAGAGATTATTTTTGCTCCAATTGCCGCCTGAAGAGGAATTTTGAACTGGTGGCGCGGAATCACGTTCTTTAATTTTTCAATGATTTCTTTCCCCCGGTAGTAAGCTTTATCTTTATGTACAATAAAAGAAAGCGCATCAACCGATTCTCCGTTAACCAGAATATCTACTTTCACCATATCGGATGGGCGAAAATCTTTGATTTCATAATCGAAAGAAGCATATCCGCGGGAATACGATTTGAGTTTATCATAAAAATTAAAAACAATTTCCGAAAGCGGCATCTCATAACTCAATTGCACGCGGTTGGCGTCGACATATTCCATGCCGCTGTGAATGCCACGGCAATCCATCACCAGATTCATGATTGCGCCGATATATTCCGATGGCGTGATAATAGTTGCTTTTACGAAGGGCTCCTCGATGCGTTCAATCATGCCAGGATCAGGCATCTTCACGGGATTGTCGATTATTTTTGTTTCTCCGTTTATCAAGACCACGCGGTATTCTACACTCGGCGCGGTGGTAACGAGAGAGAGATTGAATTCCCGCTCGAGGCGTTCCTGCACAATCTCCATGTGGAGAAGTCCGAGATAGCCGCAGCGGAAACCGAAACCGAGTGCGTATGAATTGTCCGGCTCGAATATAAGCGAGGCATCATTCAATCTGAGTTTATAGAGCGCCTCTTTGAGCTCTTCATAATCATCGCTGTACATGGGATAGAGACCGGAAAAAACCATCGGTTTGACATCGCGAAAGCCAGGAAGCGGCGATAAAGCGGGGTTTTCCGCCATTATCACCGTGTCGCCGATTTTTGTGTCTGTGACGTTTTTAATGCCTGCAATAATGTATCCCACATCGCCCGGATAGAGTGCGTCGCATTTTTCCCGCTCAATTCTGAATATTCCCACCTCTGTGACGGTGTACTGCTTCTCCGTTGACCAGAGAAGGATGTTGTCGTCTTTCCGTACTCGCCCATCGTAGACGCGCACTTTGATGATGACGCCGACGTATTTATCGAAAAAAGAATCGAATATGAGAGCGCGAAGCGGCTTCGTTTCATCACCCTTCGGCTGGGGGATGTCGGTGATGATGCGTTCCATCAGCTCTTCGATTCCAATGCCTTCTCTTGCAGAAGTGAGCACGGCTTTTGCCGGATCGAGGCCAAGGCTCTTTTGTATGCTTTCCTTTGTGCGCGAAATGTCGGCATTCGGCATGTCGATTTTATTTATGACGGGAAGGATCTCAAGATCGTTCTCAAGCGCTAAATACATGTTTGCAATTGTTTGTGCCTCTACGCCCTGAGTGGCATCGATGAGCAGAAGAACTCCCTCGCAGGCGGCAAGTGCGCGTGAAACCTCATAGGTGAAGTCAACATGGCCTGGCGTATCTATGAGATTGAATACGTATTCCTCACCAGAGGCCGCAGTGTAGTTGAGCGTAATGGCATTTGATTTTATGGTAATTCCGCGTTCTCGCTCAATATCCATGGTGTCGAGCATCTGCTCAATATGATTGCGTTTATCGACAAGTCTGCACTTTTCGATGATGCGATCGGCCAGCGTCGATTTGCCGTGATCGATATGTGCAATGATGGAAAAATTGCGTATTTTGGCGATATCCATGGATCAGATTTTATTAATTGATAAAATTCTGCTTCACCTTTCGGCAGGGGTATCATTATGCAAGCATTTTTTCACTCTTTCTCTGCGGGGAATTCAATGTGAAGAAATTTCTCTTCACTTCGCACAGCGGCACGCGAATCTATGCGCATGTACGAAGTGATGAAAGCGAGGTCAGTATCGCCAGCGGATAGAGAAAAATACCGTGTGCACCTGTCCGCCGTAGGTGTAGCTGGGGTTATAGGGGTTCGATTGATCTATTTTTACGCTTTCTCTTTCAGCGAGATATTGAAATTGATATGCGACGTCAACCTCGACCGGCACCTTGAGGATAATGACATCCGGAATGATAAATCCCAGACCGAGTGAAATGATATGTGTATCGTTATCCAAAAAATTGGATGTGCCGGTCTGGTCGGGCGTGAATGCCGGTCGATAGACATATCCCTCACGAACTTTAAGCCATGGGAATACAGTTTCTTCGAATCCAAGATGATAAACGATTATATCGTGAAAGTTCGGATTCTCATAATCGGCTTGCAGTTTACGCGTTCTGGAGAGGTCAAAGCGGGACCATTGCTGGTATTCCACATCGAGCGCGCATGTGACGGATTTGAATATCCAGAGGTTCGGATATGTATAGGCAAGACCCGCTACATACTCATTCGGCGTAAAATAGTCCTGAATCGCAAGGCTCATCTTCATATCAATGTTGCCAAGTTCAGTGATTGCTTCCGTGTCGAATGGATCAATGACCAGCACTAATTGACCGCGGTAGGTAATTCCGGCGTTGAATATTCCTGGACCCAGATTTTCCCATTTGAAACTTATTCCGGCAAGAGGTGCCTGCCCGGGGCGGAGGTTCATCTTGGTGCGAGCGGGAGGTGATTGCGTATCTTCTGTCATCTGCACATGTTCGATCATTACTGCTCCTTCGCTTGCAACACCGGTGGTCGAACCCACGCCGATATAGAGATGATCCTTCCAGACTTCCACGCCTATTCCCATATTTAAAAGAAATCGTTGAATCTTTCGTCCATACCTGAGGAAATAATGTGCCTGAGGGTCGTCATCGGTTACTTTTCCAAGGCCAAAGTCATCTTCAAGTATGGCGCAGGCGCCGAGTCGCATGTTGAGGCCATATGGCATTCGCACAAATGTTTCCATGTCGATGACCAGTCCAAGCATGAGTGCGCCTGCGGAAAGACCATCAACTTCCGTGGCACCATCATAGGATACGTCCACCATGGGAACCGAATAGAGATAACCGAGAGCAAGTTCGTTATTATTGATTTTGCTCGCGGGCTCTTCCCCTTTTTCACCGAGAATTTTTTTCTGCTGGACTTTGCTAAGAGTTTTATAAAGGAGCTGGGTACTTGCGGATTTCACTTCATCGAGCGTTTCCATTTTCGGACGGCGGCCGAGCCCTGCCATGTTGTAGTAGGCTGATGACCAATCATCCACAATGGCAGTCATGGCGCTTCCCATCGCGCTGCCGCGGCCACCAAGGCCGTAGGTATCGGCAATATTCGCGTATGCGGTTGACAGGGTGAAAATAGCAATTGCGATAGAGATAATTGTCTTTTCCATGGCACCTCACAGGTATGTGTTGATGATTATGTGCATCCTCTCTGTGTTGTTATTTGCATCGCAATACGGTATTGATACAAAAGGGCGTCTGCTCATTAAATAAACATATCATAAGCGATACTAGTCAGAATCGAATATTAATATAAACATACAGTTTATAATTTGCAATCATTTTATTCGAAAAATTCAAATTTTTTACCCCATACAATACTGGTATCATAATCCTCGTTTCGAAGTGATAAATTATGCATGGCAATCAATAATAGTAAAAAATTACATGCAAAATAGTGGTTAAAATAAATGTACTCTATTGTGGAATATACGTCTTCTCAAAAGGCGTAAACACGGATTTTGCATATTTCACGAGGGGGGACAATCATTTCAACTCTCTGGACGAGAAATACAGATAGTGTGCAATGGTTTTTTCAAGGTCGAATATCTCATCGGTGTGATCTTTCAGCCCCGGGTCGATGTTCATGTTCTGTCGAACTGTTTTCAGCATTTCACGCAGGTGCATGAGATCCGATCGCTTGGATATTTGTCCGTCTTTAATGAGCTGCTGCAAATATTTGAACTGGTAGTTGCGGAGATTAACTTTATAGAAAAAATCGATGCCGTAAATGTTTAGAATCCTCTGGAGGGGATATTTGCTTTTTTTAATGATAAATTCATTATAGGTTGTTGAATCGACCGCGCGTTGATTCTGTTCGGGTGGTTCAGTCTCTCTTTTATAAGCAGGAGTTTTCGGGGCTGCAGTTGCCTTTCCGGGGGCTTTTTTTTCCTCTTTGACCAATCGTTCCAGATTTGCCCTGCCGATTTCTAATGCAAACTGCTTTTCTTTATAATCTTCCGTATATTCATTGAAGTGTTTTTCCATGAGCTTTTCAAGCTCTTCGAGCATAATGGCTTTATTTGTGGTTATTCCCAGTGGACTGTTGTTAAAACTTCGGATTATCGGAAAAATCTCTTTTATTATCTGATATGCCTGGGAGGATTTATGATATTGCTGATTGTACAGATAGGTGAGTTCTTTATAAAATACATTTTTTAAGCGTCGAATGACGTTCAGATCGGCTACCACAAATCCGTTAACGCCGGGAAGGCCTCTGAGGGAATCGGGGAGGATTATCTCGAAGGAGAAAACTTTATGTGAGTTGACAAGCACCTCGAGAATGCGCTTGACCAGATCGGGATTGACACCAAGCATCGATGAAACCTTCCGAATAAAATCATCCGAATGGGGAATGGCAGTATTGTCGCTGTTGGAATTCTGCTTTTGGATTTCTTCGTAAATTTCATCGATGATTGATTTCGGCATGTAGCGTGTCCCGTTGCCTTGATAATGCTTCCGCGTGTCTCACCTTTATTAATGGTACTTCATGATGTGAGAAAAATCAAATACTTTATTGCATCATTCAGATAAATTTCTCGAAAAGATGAAGGGAAAAGAATTTTACGCTATTATGCCTTTTTTTCTTGACAGCTTTTCGGGTAAAATTATTTTGGGAAGCCACTTCGCAAGGGGTGTTAGCTCAGCTTGGTTAGAGTACCTGCCTGTCACGCAGGGGGTCGCGAGTTCAAATCTCGTACACCCCGCAAGAAGATCGGGGGCTTAAAAGCCCCCGAATGTATTTATAAACTGCTTATCGTCCTGCTCAATTTCTGTTATCATGATATTCACTCAAAATTACTCACTGGCATCGACTCGACATTATGTTACCGAAGCGCAGTATCCCATACCCATTGGTTTTTTGTTAGAATGCAGGAACCAGAAATTCTACTACATTGCCCTTTTTATACACGATATTGAAGTATTTGGTTTCAGTGTTGAAGAATGGAATAAATTCGGCACCATCGGCTTCGATTTTCTTTATTGCTTCTTTTGCACTCATAGCCAAAATGGACGTCCCTTTGGATTTGTTGAATTTGATTTCCGGTTTAACCGGTGAGTCATTTTTCACTTCGAGGGTATAGGTGATAAACTTTTGTGGGTCGAAATTATTTTCCTGGATCATGGCGAAGGGAATTTCAATCATTTTTAATGCGTTTCCTTCTTTGTACAACACCGCATAATTCTTATTAAGATAGTCAATTGAATTTTCTTTTACATCCATTATGCCCTGTTTGAAAATGATGAAATCCATTTTATTCAATTTCATTTCGAAATACGCGCCAATGCCATCGAGCGGCTTGTGGCTTACCTGATTGAATTTGACTTTTCTTCCCGATTCTGCGGTTTCTTCAATGTGTATCATTTCATTCAGCGGAATGACTTTATGGCTTGAATGTTTTTCCTTGTATTTTACTACCTGCTTTTCCAGCTTATCGATGAGCAGATCGACTGAAGAATACATGTCACCAGATTTCTCAATCCCATAGAATTGCACTCCATCGCCATTTACCACTATTTCGGCGATATGATCGAGTTTATCGATGCTGAAAATAATGTGCGCATCGATCAGTTGATTGAAATATTTTTCCAGGCGCGAGAACTTTTTCTCTGCATATTCGCGCAGGTTGTTTGAAACTTCAAGTTTACGGGCTGTGATGTTGATGTTCATTGCTCTCCCTTCCTGTTAATAAAATTTTTCCTTTTTCGCATATGCGATGGGGGAATATTGAGGTTGCCCCGGTATTTTGCGATTGTGCGACGCGATATTTCAATCCCCGCTTTTTTGAGGCGGACCTGAATTTCGTCATCTGAAAGCGGCTTTGCAGGATTCTCCTGAGCGATTATATCCCTGATGAGAGATGCCGCTTCATCCGACGAGCGTTCGTTTCCGTCTTCGGACCTGATGCGGGTTGCAAAAAAGTGCTTTAGTTCGAAAACGCCCCACGGCGTCTGTGCAAATTTATTGCTCGTGACGCGGCTCACGGTTGATTCATGCATACCGACTTCGTGCGCAATTTCGGCCTGCACAAGCGGCTTCAGGTGTCCGGGGCCTTTGATAAGAAAATCCTGCTGGTGGTGCATGATGGCTTTTACCACCTTGAGAATGGTGTCCCTTCTACTCTGGATGTTCTTTACGAGCGCGCGTGCCGATTGAAGCCTGTCCTGAATAAAATCTTTCAGTTTTTTTTCAATGTTTTTTTTGCGTAAAAGGTCGGTATAGTATGAATTTATTTTTATTGGGGGAATCCATTCGTCGTTGAATGTTATGATGATCTCCCCATCAATGAGTTTTACGTCGACTTCGGGTATAATGTAACGTATGGAGCTGTTTTCGAATTGCCTTCCCGGATACGGGTTCAGTGTTTTAATCAATTTACATTTCTCTACTATTGTTTGTTCGCTGATGCCGAGACTTCCTGCGATTCTGTCGTAGCGCATGTACTCCAAATTGTGAAGATGGTCCGAGATAATGCGCTGAAGATGGGAATCGTTAGGATAGTAATGAGCGGCCTGTATGAGGAGGGAGTCCCGGACTGATGCGGCTGCGCAGCCTACCGGATCAAAGAGCTGTACCGACGAAATGGCTTTTTGCACCAGTTCGACCGACTCGGAGAATTTTTCCGCGAGCGTTTTGGCGTCGAAAGGAAGCATTCCGTTTTCATCAAGTGCGGTGATAATATACTCGAGCAGTGTTAATTCCGCTTCATCGCGTGCGCTTATGCGCGCCTGTGCCAGCAAATGATCTGTAAGGGATTCGCCGCCGGAAACGGCGCTTTCTATGTAATCGCGTTTGCGCGAATCATCTGACGATATTCTGTCAAAGCGGTCGGGAATATCGCCTCCTACCTCGGTGGCGTTTTCATAGTCGGGATGGCTGTCTTCGTTTCCGCTCAGGGTTTGGCTCACTGTTTCTATGAGTTCCCGTTCCGGCGCGCTAATGGCTGGTGCAATAATAACATTGTCTTCCTCGAGGATGGGATTTTCTTCGAGTTCCTTTGTTATTTTTTCAAGAAGCTCGATGTTGGAAAGCTGGAGAAGTTCGAGCGCCTGGCGCTGAGTCTGGGTGAGAATGAGTTTCTGAGTCTGCTTCTGGCCTAATTTCATTCCTGGCGCCATTACTGCCTCCCCCCCGGGTGTGCAATGCCGAAAGAAAGTTTTCCCGCATGATGGTGTGCCCGGTGTTTCTCCTGATTATAATGTGGGATAGCGGTATTGAGGCGACAGGATGATGTGCACAATAATTCGCACGTATTATGGAAGAGGGGAAAAAACACTCCATAAAGGGGTTTTTGTCTGGCAACGGGTGCGTGTCCTTTTGTTCGTTTCATTACAATTGGCTGTTTCACATCACGCATTATGCTTTCCGGCTCTCAATTGCACAGTCGCCATACCACAATATACACAAACGGAGGAAAAAAATCAAGATTTTCTTGAATTGCCGTTTTCAATTGAAGCGCGAATGAAATCGCGGAAAAGGGGATGCGGTGCAATGGGCCTCGACTTAAATTCGGGATGGTATTGTGTACAAATAAACCATGGATGTTCAGGTATTTCTATCGCTTCGATGAGTTCGGTTTGCGGATTGATACCGCAGAAGCGCAAGCTGCCTTTTTCGAGTGTTTCGCGGTATTTCAGAGTCACTTCGTAACGATGGCGGTGCCGTTCCATCACTGAATCGGTCCCATAAATTGCGGCAGCTTTTGAACCAGGTACAAGTACACATTTATAGGCGCCGAGACGCATGGTCCCCCCTTTCCACTCTAAGATTTCCTGCTCAATGAGAAGCGATATCACCGGATGGGGAGAGGATGGATCGAATTCTTTTGAGTTAGCTCCGGCAAGGCCGCAGACATTGCGCGCAAATTCGATTACCGATAACTGAAGGCCCAGACAGATGCCAAATAGCGGTATGCCTTCCGTCCGGGCATAATTGATCGCCGATATCTTCCCTTCGATCCCGCGATTTCCGAAGCCGCCTGGAACTAAAATGCCGTCAATCCTGTTTTTACTGAAATAGGCACGGGCATTGAGGCGGAATTTTTTTTCGAGCACTTCTTCCGAATCCACGCGGAGAATATCGAGCTCCGCTTCGTTAGCGACGGCACCATGGAGCAGGGCTTCATAAATGGAGCGATAGGAATCTTGAAGGGATATGTATTTGCCGACTACTGCGATCTTCACTTTTCTCCCTGGGTTCCTCAGTTTGCCCATGAATCCGTTCCATTCGCCGAATGACGGGGTGGTCTTTGTCATCTTGAAATGTTCGAGGACGATTTCATCGTAGCCCTGCTGGTGAAGCATTTCTGGAATTTCGTATATAGAGCTTTTAATATCGATTGCCGAAATTACGTTTCGTTCAGAGACATTACAGAAAAGGGCGATCTTGCTTCTCATCTCCGGACTCAAAGGCGATGCGGAGCGGCAGAGCAAAATTTCGGGTATTATTCCCATTTCCATGAGCTCTTTTACACTGTGCTGGGTTGGCTTGGTCTTCAGTTCGCCGGCAACGGTGATGGTGGGAATCAGCGTGAGATGAACATTCAGAACGCGGCTGGATCCCAATTCCTGGCGTATTTGCCTGATCGCTTCAATGAAAGGAATTGATTCCATATCGCCCACAGTGCCGCCGATTTCCACGAGCACGAAGTCCAGGTCATCGTCTGCGGCGACGTCGAAAATTCGCTTTTTTATTTCATTGGTGATATGCGGGATCACCTGCACCGTCTGACCCAAATAATCCCCGTGCCTCTCTCGCTGGATTACTGCGTAGTATATCTGTCCGGTGGTGACGGAGTTCTTTCTGGATAGATTTGCGTGCGTGAATCGTTCATAATACCCGAGATCCAGATCTGTTTCGGCGCCGTCTTCGGTGACGTATACTTCGCCGTGCTGGTAGGGGCTCATGGTGCCGGGATCGATATTGATGTATGGATCCATTTTAATCAGCGATACTTTATAGCCGTGCGATTCAAGAAGCATTCCCAGAGATGCGATGGAAATTCCTTTTCCAAGCGATGAACACACACCGCCTGTGATAAAAATAAATTTTACTTTTTTATCGTTCATAATATGTCATGCCTGTTGTTTTGATATGTATCAATTTAACTTGATATATTATATGTTGCGTCAAGTATCTTTTTTTAAAATAAGCAGCATGCGGGGCGCATGGAAGTGATACAGCGATTTTTTATAGCGCGTGCGGTAAAACATTACTTGACAATTCTCCGCAAAACGCATAGTATGATGGCAATTTTTTTAAGGGTTTCGGGTATGAGCGATAAAAGAAAATATCAGCGTTTTGCATGCAACCTGAAAGCGGATTTTGAATATTTTGAGGGGAATCCCGATGAAATCGATGTCAACACCACCGTCCCCATAAGAGGGAAGGGTACCATTCTTGATATCAGCAAGGGGGGTGTTTTTCTGGTTTCAAATGCGCGTGTGGGCGTGGCGCTTCCCATACGGCTGAAATTTGCGACGAGAAAAAATAATTATCAACTGAAAGGAATAATCGTCAGGACAGGTCTTGTAAAGAACAATCCTTCGGAAATAGTCAAAAAATATGCGAGCATGGACGTAAGAGGCGATTCCTACATCGCCGTGGAATTCGACGAAATTCTGGAACACCTCGACAATTCGGAACTTTAGGATGGCCATGCCGAAGGTCCGGATCATCAGAGTAAGAAGCGTAGAAGATATCGATATTTCAAAGGTATCGGTGTACGATTTAGGCAACCGCTACGTAGATGGGCGGGGAAATATGTACGGCCTGAAGTACAACCGGAAAGAAAAAAAAATAGAAATAATCAAACTGATACGTACGCCAGCCAGGTCAGCCGGATATTTTAACAAAAAAGTTTTCGAGTATCGCCGGGGACAGATGAAAGAAGGGGCACAGAATGTTGAAGATGAAAATCTGAAAGAGACCGGCCAGGCCGAATTGCAATCCGGGTATCCGGAAAACAATAGCGAAGATATTTCCAATGATGCGCAATCTGATATTTCTTTAAAAGCGAATCTGTTTGATGCCGACTCGTTCATAAAGCGCGCGGTTGAGAGCATGAAAAACCATCGGGACCGGCTGAACGGCATTATGATGAATATAAAAAATTCAAACGTCATTCGCGAAACGGACAGGGAAGCGTCAGCATACCTCATCGATGTGTTCAGGACGCTCGATATTGATGGAGTTCAAAGAATTGATAAGATCCTGGCAGAACACAAAGAGCTTGTCAGCTATCCGCGTTCGCTGGTCTATTATCTTTCCAAGCTCGATACGAGGAGCAAAAACATTGTGGATGCGCTCAGCGGCGAATCAACGAAAATGCGCTTTATCTTTCTGGTGGAAATGTTTTTTGCGATTCGAAATCTCTATAAAAACCTTCATAAAGTTCTTCAGGAGCTTGCCGATTTTTTAGCTTCAAAGAATCTCGATGAGGTGAGAGGGCTTTCGCACGGGGAACTCAAAATGTTCGAAGATGGACGGACATCGGTGAAGAGCACCATCGATGAGGCAGAAGAGATAATCCTGGGATGCATGCGCCTCGAGAATCACATCTTTAAAGAGAAGAAGCTGTAGAATATATTACCACTTTTCCGTGCTCTGCAAGTTTTCTTTCAATCTCTCTTTTCCCGACCACGACCTTCACCATTCCTTTGCCGAAGAGGCTTTTTGCCGACTGCATAATCGACGCTCCGGATACTGCGCGGATTTTTGCGATGTAATTGGAAAGGTAGGATTCGTTCAAACCGTAATAATCAAGAAAAAGGTATTTACGCAAAATGTTGTGGGGAGTGTCGAACTCGAATATGTATGAGTTTTCAAGAGAAAGTTTCATCCAGTTTAGCTCTTCTGATGCGACTTCTTTTGTCTTCATCGATTCGATATTCTCAAGAATGAGTTTCAGGGTAAGCGGGGCGGCGTCATTGCGGGTTTGCGCGTAAGCTAAAAACAAGCCGGTTTCCTTGCGAAAACGAACAACTGAAGCGGTCGAATAGGTGAGGCCGCGCTTCGTACGAATTTCGGTCATGAGGCGTGAATTAAAACTTCCTCCTCCCAGAATATAATTCATGGAGGAGAGGGAAAACTCGTCGGGCAATCCTATGGGAGGGGCGAGGGTTCCCACTGCAATGGTTGCCTGGGGAATGTCGCGCGGGATGAGAAAAATTTTTTCGCTGTTTTTCTCAAGTTTTGAATAGAGGAGCGTATTATCAACTGTGTATTTCTGTCGAGGGCCTTTCCGCATGCCGGCGAAATATTTTTTCGCCAGTTTTTCAATTTGCGCTCCTTCAAGCGAAGACGAAATGCCGAGTATAATATTTCCCGACACGAAGGAAGAACGCACTATCGCTTGAAGCGAGTCGGTGGTTATGGAACTCAGAGATTTTTTTGTTGGCGTGGCTCCGTAGCCGTCGCCGTCGAATAAAATTTCGCGTAACGCTTCAAACGCGACGATATGCGGCATGTCCCTTTGCTGCTTGAGCGATTCTTCCACAAGCGACCGCGCGTCATTCAGTGCGATTGTTTCTATGAGCGGATCTTTGATGAGATCAGCAAGAACTTTGAAGGCTGTTTCGGCATAGCGGTCGAGTACGGTGATGGTTATAGAGGTTTCCTCCCATGATGCGTCGAAATAAATTTTGCCGCCTATATTTTCAATCGTGTGATATAATACATTGCCGGGAAACCGACGCGATCCCGCCAGCGAAATTGTTTTTACGAGGAGCGTGGAAATTCCCGCGTTGTCTTTTTTCTCGTACAGACTTCCATATCCTATTTGAGCGGTGATGGTGAGTGCGGGTATTTCGCTTTTTATTCGATACGAAGAAAGACCGTCAGCAGGATAAAATTGTATTGCTTTCGGCAGCGTCAGATTTGGGAAAGAATGTGAAAGAGCGCTGCGGGGGCCGCTGTAAACGTGGATGAGTAATACAATACCGAAGACAATAAAAAGTGTTCTGATGTATGATGATTCGGGATTTTTCATTGTCGGCCTCATGGTTTTGTTAAAGTTATCGGTAAGGCATTTTACGTGTGCGTAAGTCTGATGCCGTGCAGCGGGAAAAGGGTTTCCTGGATAAAGCGCACCACATCGCGCGCCTGTCTCATGCACTCTTCTTTCTTCTCCTCTTCAAGAGAGAAAGGCGGGTCGTCGAGGCTGCCCGATTGCGCTTCAGGGCCGTACATCATACCGCCGACAATGCCGGCATAATGATCCTGGGGAGTAATGCCGCACATCTCCGCCCAAGCAAGCGCCCAGAGAGCCGCTGTTTTGAACACATTGTATCCCCCGCCTCCCGTGGCAATCACTTTTGGTGAGATGTTCTTTATGGTCCGCACCACTCGCTTGAAGCCGTTGCTGGTGACATTGAAGTGAGCCAATGGATCGTCCCGGTGAATATCGCCACCGATTTCGGCAAATACGATATCGGGTTTGAACGCGCCGACGAGGGGAGGAACGATCTCTTCAAATGCGTAGAGATATATTTCATCGTCCGTTTCCGAAGGCAGGGGAATGTTGACATTGAATCCGCGCCCGGCACGAATGCCGATGCCATCTTCAAAACCCGACCAGGGATAGAGTGTTTTTCCCGTTTCGTGGATTGAGATGGTAAGCACTTTGTTTGTTTCATAAAAAGCGTTTTGCACTCCGTTGCCGTGGTGCACATCGGTATCAATGTAGGCAACGCGCACCCCCTTTCGGATAAGTGCCTCGATGGTGATCGCGATGTCGTTAATGTAGCAGAACCCTTCCGCATGGCTTCTTCCTGCATGGTGGAACCCGCCGATGGGATTGAATACGAATTCGGTAGGCCCATCAATCAAAAGCATCGCCCCCTGATAGGTCGCGCCGGTTGCAGAGAGTGCAAATTGGTACATACCCTTCGTGACGGGATTATCATCGGTCCCCAGCCCTGCCGCGTACATCTCGATGTTGTATTCGCCAGCGTCACATTTCTTTAAAAGTTCAATGTATTTTTTATCGTGAAAGAGGTATAATAGATCTTCATCAATTGGAGTTGGAGCGATGATTTTCTGGTCCTCTTCGTATATAAGCGAATAGCGGCGGAGTAAATCGTAGAGTTGCTTGGCGCGTGAAGGTTTGAATGGATGATTGTCACCATATTCAAAGCTGGCGAGTTCATCCGAATACATGAATACGTGTTTCATATCCAATACAATATCTCAGCCCGGTGTTGTATGGCAAAACATATTGATAACAGGATGTGAATATACCAGAATGAGTGGTGATTGTCAAATAGTATATTTTTGAAAAAAGAAAAAAACTTGTATTTTCTCGCGAAATTGTTTATTGTACTTATTGAGGGTACGCATAATCGAAAAGACAGGATACCATATGAAAAGTAAAAAAATAAAAGGCTCTGCAAAAGGTATAGAATCAAATCGTGTGAAAAAAACAACCCAATCCGCCTTGTCGGACTTACTAAATCAGATGGATATTCTTAACATCATAGCCAATTATAGTGCTGATGCTATTACGATCTTTGATATGGATTTCACTATTATGTATGTAAGTCCGGCTATCGTGAAATTGCGCGGCTATTCAATTGAGGAAGTTAAAAAGCAGACACTTAAGCAGATTTTAACATCTGATTCTATTAAAAAAGCGTTACGAATATACCGTGAAGAATTTGAAAAAGAAAAATCGGGGAAATATGATCCATATAGAAGCATCACAGTGGAGCTTGAATATTACTGTAAGAATGGTTCGACAATATGGCTTGAAAGTCATGGGAGCTTCATACGTGATGAAAAACAAAAACCAATCGGCATTTTAGTAATTTTAAGGGATATCTCTAAGCGGAAAAAAACAGAAACAGAAATAATTAATAAACAAAAACAATTGGAATACATCCTTGCCTATACGCCCGACGCTACATTTGTTATAGATAAAAATGGGTATGTAATAGCCTGGAATAAAGCAATAGAAGATTTAACAGGGGTGAAGGGTGAGGATATTATTGGCAAAGGTAACTATGAATATTCAATACCATTTTATGGAATGCGCAGACCCATCTTGATTGATTTAGCGTTACATTTTAATGAAGAGTTTATAAAAAAATATACATATATTATAAAAAAAGAAAAAGATGTTCTTATCGCGGAAGTAATGGTTGATCACTTCAGGGGTAAAAAAGCGTATTTGTGGGGTAAAGCAGCGCCTCTGTATGATAAAGATGGGAACATGGTGGGGGCCATAGAGACAATACGTGATATAACCGAACTAAAACAAAAGGAACTCCTGTTGCTTGAGAGCGAGCAAAAATTCAGAGGGGTTTTTGATGCAACTGCTGATGCAATTATGATAGATGAAATTACCGAAAGTGGCGTGAGGATAATCGATTGTAATCAACAATCAATGACAATGTACGGGTATGAGTCCAAAGAAGAAATACTTAAGGGCAATATTGGAGATTTAAGTGCAAATGAGTATCCTTATACAGAAGAGGTAGCACAGGAAAAAATTAAACTGGCTTTGCAGGGTGAGATTCCAACCTTTGAGTGGCTCGCTCGAAGGAAGGATGGTTCTGTGTTCTGGGCAGAGGTCACATTGAAAAAAGTTGTGCTGGCAGGGCACGAACGAGTGCTGGCAGTTGTTCGTGATATCAATACTCGCAAAAAGGCGGAACAGGAATTAAAAGAAAGCGAAGAGAGATATCGGTCATTAGCTGAATCCACACAAGACTTAATTATACTTCATAACATGAATGGAATTATACAGTATGTTAATCGAAGTGCAGAAGAGCTATTCGGATATCGCAGAGAGGAAATTATTGGGAAAAATATTGCAATGTTCATCCCCGCAAAATACCTGAAAGGAACTTACGAGCGACAGGTTAAGCATTTGTTAGGGTATCTGGAAGTTGAACAATATGAGGCTGAGCTAATAAATAGATATGGTGTTTTAATCCCCGTGCAGATTACCCCATCTCCAATTGTGAAAGATGACACAATAGTATCCATCATGGTTGTTGCTCATAATTTAACACAAAGAAAAATTGCAGAAGAATTATTAATTAAAACCAGGGAAAGGCTGGAAGCAGCAATCGCCATTTTACAATATGATGCAAAGGATGCGAAGGACTTATTTGAGTATGTGTTGGAAAAGGCAATTCAGTTAACAGGCAGTAAAATTGGTTTTATATTAAATTATTATGAAGAAGAAAAAAAGTTTATTTTGAATGCATGGTCAAAAGAAGTAATGAATCAGTGCACTATGGTTGAGAAACCGGAAGTGTATTATCTTAATGAAGCAGGTATCTGGGCTGAAACAGTGCGGCAGGCACGGCCAATCATTATTAATAATTACAGAGATTCCCATCAAAACAAGAAGGGATATCCTGAAGGCCATGTAGAACTTTTACGATATTTAGGCATACCAATCTTTAAAAATGAGCAGATAGTTGCCACAGTTGGCGTTGCAAATAAAGATACAGACTATACGGAGATGGATGTTTTGCAACTCACATTGTTTATGGATGCGGCATGGAAATCGTATGAGCGTATGCAGATAACACATGCGCTTTCCGAGAGTGAAGCTCAATTCAAAACGCTTGCCGATTCAAGCCCCACAGCCATTTTTATGTATCAAGATGATAAATTTGTGTATATCAATAAAGCCGCTGAACAAATATCGGGGTTTAATTTTGATGAAGCGATGACTATGGAATTCTGGTCAATGGTCCATCCTGATGACAGACGTATGATCATCAATAAAGGGAAAAACCGCCAACAGGGTAAGACCGGCATAGATTCATACGAGTTTAGAATTGTAACAAAAGATGGGTCTGTTAAATGGGTGTATATAACAAGCGATACCGTGCAGTATAGAGGAAAACCTGCAGGATTGGCATCCATACTTGATATTACTGATCGCAAGGTTGCTGAAGAACAACTGCAGGAAGAGAAAGAAAAGTTACGGGTAACATTGCAAAGTATCGGTGATGGAGTAATAGCTACCGATACACAGGGGAGGGTGCGCATTATTAATGAAGCAGCTCAGATGTTGACAGGATACTCGCAACAGGAAGCTTTAGGTAAGCCGCTCGATGAAGTGTTTGTGATTGTCCATGAACTGTTGGAGAAAAAGCTTCCCAATCCAGTAGAATTGGTATTACGAACAGATGCAATTCAGGAGCTCTCCAACCACACTGTTCTTATTGCAAAGGATGGCACAAGGCGAATCATAGCCGACAGCGCTGCTCCCATCAAGGATGTTCAGGGAATGGTAATAGGTGTGGTGCTGGTTTTTAGAGATATGACCGAAAAACTTCAACTGATAGAACAGGCGCAGCGTGCGCAGCGACTGGAATCAATAGGGGTGCTTGCGGCAGGTATCGCACACGATTTTAACAATATTCTCGAAGGCGTGTTTGGTTATATTGGCCTTGCGCAGGCATATAACAAAGACGGCCAGGTAACTGAGATGTTATCTCATGCATCGAAGTCAATTCAGCGGGCCAAGGGCCTAACGGCGCAGCTTTTGACATTTTCGAAAGGGGGACAACCGATAAAGAAAGTTCAACCGATCGTTCCTCTGATAAAGGAAGTAGTCTCGTTTGCTATCAGCGGATCAAGTGTTAACGCTGAATTTCACTTTGATGATGATTGTGCTCATGCTGATTTTGATTATAATCAGATTGCCCAGGTGATAGAAAATGTTACCATAAATGCTGTCCAGGCAATGCCGTCGGGCGGCACTATTACTGTGCGCGCTCAAAATATTTCGTTTGCAGATGGCGAACATGCACTATTAGAAGGCGACTATATAAAAATCACAATTAAGGATCAGGGGGTAGGAATTCCAAAAGAGGTGCTGCCAAAAATATTTGATCCTTTCTTTACCACTAAGAGTATGGGCCAGGGATTGGGCCTTGCAACAAGTTATTCCATCATTACACGGCATAATGGCATAATAGAAGTTGAGTCCGAACCTGAAAAGGGTACCTGCTTTTTTATATATCTGCCTGCGGTAAAAACAGATTCTCAAAAAATTCTGGTACATGAAGCAGAAGAGAAATCGTTAAGAGGCGGCAGAGTGCTTATCATGGATGATGAACCTACGATGCGTGAGCTTATGACTCAATTTTTAGAACATCTTGGATTTGAATCGGTGGCAGTGGGAACTGGCAGTGAGGCAATTGAGACATTCATTAAAGAAAAGGGAAGCAATAAGCCGTTTGATGCGCTGATATTTGATATGACTGTAAAAGGCGGTATTGGCGGTAAGGAAGCGATAGTGAAAATACGAGAGATGGATACCGATGTCATTGCATTCGTTATGAGCGGTTACAGCGATGATCCGGTACTTGTACATCCAGACGAACATGGATTCAACGGCGGACTTTGCAAGCCCTTTACCATAGAAGAATTAAAACAGCTTTTCGCAAAATATTTCTAAGTTGTATTTCGTTTGTTTCAATACAGCAGTTTTACCTGTAATGGGCGGCTATGCTGAAATCTTTCCGTTTTCTTTCTTTGGGCAATTAATGAGATATACCACGTAATTGATCGTCTGCGTCATACGCTGTTCGGGGCGCTTGAAAAACGCACACATAACAAATCCGTCGCGGTACTCGACGTGGTGTTCACATTTCATACACTCATCAATTTTTACTGATTGTGACATTCTTCTCTATCCTTGCAGTATTGATAATTTTATAAAGGAACCTCTGAAAACTATTGTATAAGCTGTTCCCCCGCAGGCACAAAACATAAGCAAAACCGATTTCTTTTATGCTATTGAGATCGCTGAACGCGATTTTAAGGGTGTCCACACAACAAGATTACAGCTATGCGCCACTTTCGTTAAATACAATATATAGTATTGCCAAAAGTTTTTCAAAAAAATTAGATGCATCCTCATAAAAAATTATACGGCTGCAGTGCTTTTTTTCACACAATGAGAACCGTCATGGCGAATGGCTTTTTCTGTCAATAAAATTTTATGTCGCCATAAACACGTTTTTTACTTTCGGGTATGTCCGTGCTGTGATGCAATCGTGTAATCGGATATCGTTCAGAAGATTTTCATAAGAAACCCGGCGATGGTTCCCTGTCTGTGATGTCGTAAAAGCTCCTCGATATGCTCATCGTCGGAAGAAATTTTTTTCAGCAAATCACCTCGCTGTGCAGACGAAAGCGATGAGAATTGTGGATTGTGTTTTAAAATATCCCGTGCATCGCGCATGGCGTCAAGCGTCTCTTCTATGTTATTTGGAAGCGATGTTTCGATGTGCCGCCGAAGCTTTGCGGCAAATGCAGGAGCTGATCCCGATGTTGAAACCGCCACGATGAGATCCCCCCGTGAGAAAGATGACGGAATGATAAAACTGCAGTGTTCGGGATCATCGACGGAGTTTATGAATATGCCACGGGCCTGTGCTTCGGCAAAAACCTGCCTGTTAGTTTCCGGGTCGCTGGTTGCGCTGAAAACCAGTGTCGCGCCCTTGAGGTCGCCCTCGCAATATTCGCGTTTGATATGCAGGGGGTTATTGCCGCAAAGCTCTGCCAGCTCTTCATGGAGTCGAGGGGCAATTATCGTAACGAGTGCACCGGCATTGAGGAGATCTTTCACTTTGCGAAGCGCGACCTCGCCGCCGCCGATGACAAGCACGTGTGTATTTTCAAGATTGAGGAGGACAGGATAGTATCTCATAATGTGCAGCCGTTTTGCAATATGCTATTCCTTTGCCATCCTCTTTTTTGTCTCGTCATCGAGTCCAATTTCTTCATCGGTCAGATAGCACTGGGGATCCGGCGCCCAGGGATCGCTGTAGGTGCGATATGCGCGAACGCGCATTGATCCCATGCACATGGCACGGTACCGGCAGAGGCGGCATCGCCCCTTAATATACTCTGCTTTATGCTTCAGCCCTTTCATCAGAGGATCTGATTCATCCATCCAGATGTCGGCAAAACTGCGATTGCGGATATTTCCAAAGCTGTAGTCCTGCCAGAACTGATCCGGGTGTACGTTTCCCACGAAGTCGATGTTTGCGATTCCAACTCCTGTTGAATAGGCACCGCCTCCGTTCCATTCGAGAAGTCTTCGCACCTCTTCGGAGCGGGGATTGTTTTCCTCAAGCAATTTTAAATAAAGATACACGCCATCCGCGTGGTTGTCGACTGTAAGAATGTTTATATCTTTTTTGCGGTTGAAAAAGTCTTTTGTGCGTGAAAGGATGATGTCCATCGCCGCGCGCGATTGACTGTGAGACAGATCGTTGTCGTAGAGATTTTCACCACGGCCTGAATAGACAAGATGGTAAAAGCATGCGCGGTTGATACCTTCGCGCTCGATGAAATTGAAAATCTCGTGAAGATCCTCGAAATTTTTTTTTGTGAGTGTGAGGCGAAGCCCTACGCGCTGGCCGACTGCAACGCAGTTTTCAAAGCCCTTCATTGCTTTGGCGAAAGCGCCTTTTGTGCCGCGAAATACATCGTTTGTTTCTTCCATGCCGTCCAGGCTGATCCCCACATACACGATTCCGGATTCCTTCAGGGTGCGCGCGGCGTTTTTATCGATAAGCGTGCCGTTGGTGGAAAGCACGGGGCGGATATTTTTCCCCGACGCATGTTCGATGAGGGTGAAAAGATCCTTGCGCATAAGCGGCTCGCCCCCTGAAAACAGAAGGGAAGGAATTCTGAAATTGGCCAGATCATCGATGAGCGCGATCCCTTCGTCTGTGGTTAGCTCCCCGGAATATTTGATATTTGCAGAATCGGTATAGCAGTGAACGCAGTTTAAATTGCAGCTTCGGGTGATGTTCCATACCACAATGGGTTTTCGCTCCGATGCCAATACGTGCACTTTGTGCGGTGCATTGCCATGACAATCTGGGCCGGATGAAGTGCCGTACCGAAGCCCATCGCCGGTTGAGTGGCTGCCGCAATAAAGTTTTCCTATGTCAATCATTTAATTTATTCCATTTTGCAAATTCTTCAGAAAAATACTCCACGCGTTCCTTTTTGTATTCCTGAAGCGTTTTCAGCACACAGTAATCCTTTACGCCGGAAGCGAAAGAAAGCGCGGAGATGATCGAATCCAGTTCCGCATCGCTTTTCGCATGAATCATCGCAAAAAGCGGATATTCCCATTTGCCCGGCGTAATCCTGCGAATGTACAGATGCGAAATATGCGCGTTTTTACCGAATATGCTGACAATATCATCATCGGTTAAACCGTCCGTTTTCCATGCGGTCATCGCATTTGCTGAATATCCTGCCTTATGGTGACGCAGCACCGCGCTGTAGCGCCGAAGAACGCCGCGCTCTTTCAGCGCATTCCCAATATCCAGCAGTATTGTTTCGTTGATCCTGCCTTCGCTTCTTTCGATTATAGCGCGAAATGGATTTTTTTCAATCGGCAGATCTTTTTGCAACAGCCGCACCGCCTCCCTTTCCGCGATGGGTAGTGGAAATACCGCTTTGGGTACATGATGCGATGCAGGTGCAGAATTATTTTCATAATCGGAATCTTCACCGATTTTGAAGTGAACGCCTATTTTAAATCGTGTGGTGGTGGGAAGGATAATGTAGTCCCGTGCATGTACGAGGGCGGCTATCTTGCTGGTGGTGCTATATATATCCTCTTCCTGAGGCATGCTCAGTGTAAACCAGAGATTAAACCGGTGATTGCGCAGGTAATTATGACTTACGCCCGGGTGCGCATTGATAATTGATTGGGCGCTTTCCGGATCACGCACTTCAAATGCCACAAGGGTAGATGCGTAGCCCAAAGACGCGGCCTCGAAAATTCCTGAAATGTTGCGGATGATGCCGCGTGCTTTTAATTCTTTGAGTGCATCCATAAGGGCATCTGTGTCGAGTGAAAGCTCTTCGGCGAGCACCATGAAAGGATTGGAGACAAGCGGTATGTCGCGCTGTACCCGGTTTAGAATTTTGCTGTGAATCTCGCTGTGCATGAGCATATACTGGTTTTCGGGATAAAGCCAAAGTGTGTATTGACGATGAAATTCGTCAAGCAGCATTGATTTTTACCATAATGCAATTCAGGTAGAAACGTAATATTTTGGTAAAAACAGATGCAGGAGCTGAAAAATTGCGTGGATTCGGTAAAGCAACGCATCGCTCCATATACAATGTGCCATGCATTGCCCGAATGGTATGTGGATCAGAAATCTCCCCAGCACATCGACATGTAAATGATGCCCGCCATGGCGTTGGTGTTGTGGAGATCAACTTCAACGCGATAGTTGCCCGAAGTGATCGGCGCGAGCCATGCCCCCGCATCGATGCCTGATGAGCCCTGAATTGGCGTGCCGTTCATATCGTATTGCGGGGTGATGATGTCCTGCGTGACGATATTGCCGAACGGATCGTATACACGAATGTCTATATCGAAACTGTTTGCATCACCTGAGGCAAGGAAGATATATCGCTTGCCGGAAATGAGATTGACCATAAACGAGCGTCGTTCCCCTCGAACACATGTCCAGTAGAAGGGGCCGCCCAAAACGTGGAAAGTGCTGTACTGTGGCGTAGCAAGATGGTTCCCGATTAGCAATTGTAAATTGCGCGCAGCCTGATCCTGGGTGGTGAATCCAGTGGCGACGAAAAGCAAAAGTACCGCGACCGTGAGAAGAACTTTTTTCATTGGCATCCTCCTTGATTAAAATTTTTTATGTGTGGCTTAAATACATTCTTGCTCGTCAGGAGACTTGCTGCATTCTCTATCCTAAAAGAACACGGCTTTTGCATTTCACGAGGTGTGCCTGCCTGATATATGAGTATCAACAAAAATGTACTATTTTGTAATAGTAAGGATATATGAAAACAGTTTACAATAAAAATTTTAATTTTTTAAAAAAATTTTGTGAAACAGTACAATTATGTCTCATATGTTAAAGGCGCGCATGGAATTTCTTTCAAATTTAGAGATAGAATAGATGGAAAATAAATGCTTGACGCAAAATCTCTATCCCCCATATGGAGTGAGCGCCGGTGAAAATGGTTTTGAATGCATACAACATGCAGACCTTCAGTTTTAGTGCAATATGCGCAGGTTTAAAATAACGCGTGATGTGTGTATATTTTAAGAGGTGATAATTGTGTCTCGCGTACCTTTGAATATTTCTTCCACATCTGACATTGATCCCCGGGCAAAGGGCTTGATTTTCGATCTGGATGGCACGCTCGTTGATTCGATGAATCTCCATCTCGCTGCATGGAAGGAGGTGGGGAGAAAAAACGGATTTGAGTATCCGGAAGAATTATTTTATCGGCTCGCTGGAACGCCTACAAGGAAAATCGTGCCAATAGTAAATAAAGAGCTGGGACTGCTGCTCGATGTCGATCAGACGACGCGGGAGAAAGAAGAAGCGTTTCTTCGCAATCTCCATCTGGTTATGGTCATAAAACCGGTTGTTTCACTTGCCCAAAGATATGCGGGCATATTGCCAATGGCGATCGGTACAGGGAATACGCGCGAACTTACTGGCCGGATACTGAAAGCCGCCGGTATTTCAGAGCTTTTTTCTGTGGTTGTGACTGCGGACGATGTGGTGCATCACAAACCCCATCCTGAAACATTTTTGCGGTGTGCGGCAATGCTCGATGTATCGCCAGGGCTATGTCAGGTTTTCGAAGATGGCGATCAGGGGCTTGAAGCTGCGCAAAGGGCGGGGATGATTGCGACTGACGTGCGACCATTTATACGCGGAAAACTGTAATTGTATATAAATTAAATCGGTAAATATACGAGGCATGTATCTATGCCCTGAAAATGGAGGAACCGCAAGAAATTATTCATCGGCTCTTTCCCTGCCGGGTCAATTATGAGGTCTAAACTGCTTCCATTTACACAGTTAAAACCGAAGCCGTCGGTTTTTGATGTGTCAATAAAGTAAATCATTTCATGGATTTCTCAAGTTTTTCAGGCTTCAATGTGCTGCTAAAAAAAATTAAGAACACCACTATCGTATGGGCGATTTCCCAATACCGCGTAGATAATAATAAAAATTTCGAAAAATTTTACATTTTACTTGACGCTTTAAAAATATTTCTGTATTTTTAACCAAACAGTTAGTTAAACCATATAGTTAGTTAGTATTTGAGGGAGTCGATGAGTGAGGAAAAAATAATCGAAAGTGCCATTGCGGAATTCGCCGAATACGGCTTCGATGGTACGCGCATCGACCGGATTGCGCGTCGTGCAAAGGTCAATAAAGCGATGATATATTATCACTTTAAAGGCAAGGAGAAGCTGTATGAAAAAGTCATCCGCGATATTGCACAGGGTATCAGGGAACACATCGGTGTGAATATGAAAAAAGAGATTTCATCCATAGAGGACATTCTGGAAATTTTCAGCATTTTTGTTGAATACCTGCACAGTATTGATATTGATTTTTTCAGAATTGTAATGCGGGAAATTTCAAGCGGAGGAAAGTATTTTAAGAAAATATTTCTTCCGAATACGCTTATTCCATTTCTTGAATTGTTTGTGAATGCGATTGAAATTTTGAAAAAAAAGAGACAGATCGCGGATGTCAATCCAATGTACACGTTCTTTCTACTCGTGGGGAGCGCACTGTATTTCAATCTCCTTCGCATCGTTTTGAAAGACACGGAACTTTACAAAACAGTCTTTCATGAAAATTATATTGATGAATACATGAAGAACATCTCTGCAATTGTGATGCACGGCCTAAAATACGGGAAGGAGGTAAAAGCGCGATGAAGAAGATTGTTGTTTTCTCGTGTGCAATCTGTCAAATAATCGCATCCGGAGCTTTCGCCTATGAAACAGTCAACCTTGACCGTGCGGTTGCCGTGGCACTTGCAAACAATAGCGAATACAAGATTGCGCAGTTAAAGGTAAAATCGGCAGAAGAAAAGGTGAACGCAGCATGGGGTGTTCTCATGCCTTCTCTTGAATCCGAAGCTTCGCTTGCCCGACAGAGCGCGGAGAGCGGATTTATGGCGCTTTCAGATGGGCAGTACGACATAAAAATAGTGCAGCTCCGCTTTGGAATCAATCCTGGGAATTTTTATCACACGTTGCAATCTTCGCGCAAACAACACGTCATTGCCATGCAGGAACTTCGCCGGGTGAGGTACGAAACCGAATATCGTGTGATTAAAGCCTACTTCGATGTGATCCTTGCGCGCGACATTGAAAAGTTGAAACGGGATTCGCTGGCATTGTATGCAGAAAACCTCAAAGACGTAAAAAATTTATACAAGACCGGGACGGTTCCGAAATACGAACTCCTTCAAGCGCAGGTACAGCACAAAAGCCTTGAAGTGCAGGTGCTCGACGCGGAAAGCAAAGCCGGACTTTCGATTGATTATTTCAATTACTGCCTGGGCTCAAAAGAAAAAAAATATGTTCCCGACTCACTTGTGATGAATGCCCTCTATCGCAAACCCCTGGAAGGCGAGGTGGCAGTTAAGGCGCTGTGCGATACGGCGCTGAAGAACCGCCCGGAAATTATGCAAATATCTTTAAAAAGAGAAGCACATAAACACGCGCGCGATTCGATTGCCTCGGTGTACCTCTGGCCCACCTTTTCAATTGCGGGCTGGTACGGGAAGTCAAAACTTTTACCGAACGAGGTTGATCTGAATCTGCCACCTTCCAGCCCTTTCGCGCCTGATTTTTCTGCAATCACTGGAACGGAGAGCTGGCAGAATACCTGGCAGATACGGGTGGCCGCTACATATCGATGGGGGGCATTGCTTCCGTTCGATCAGGCGAAGTCGCATGTGCGCG
>DYLV01000024.1 GCA_020721925.1 Leptospira biflexa | reverse complement strand
CCATCATTGATCTGGGGATTTCGCGTATACCAATTTTAAGCCGCGACAATACCGACCGCAACAGGACCTCGCCTTTTGCGTTCACAGGAAATAAATTTGAATTTCGCGCGGTGGGTTCGCATCAAAACATCTCTTTTCCCGCAACTGTGCTAAACACCATCGTCGCCGAAAGCCTGGATCATCTTGCGAATAAAATATCACAGCACGGCATCAATTCCAAACAGGCTGCAATGGATGTTCTCAGGGAAGAGATAAAGAAAATCAAACCCATCCTTTTTAATGGCGACAACTATTCCCCTCAATGGGAACAGGAAGCCGCCCGCCGTGGCCTTCCAAATAAAAAATCAACTCCCCATTCACTTCCCGACATGATCACCGATAAAGCAGTGAAGCTTTTTGCTTCATACAAAGTATTTTCTGAAATTGAGTTACAATCACGCTATCATGTCCGTATTGAGCGATATTGTAAAAAATTAGACATCGAAGCGGCGACTCTTTATGAAATCGTTTCAAACCAGATATTGCCCGCAGCACTTAAGTTTCAGTCGGATGTCGCTTCTTCAATAGAAGAAACGAAAGATGTCCTTGGAGATTCGTTTGATTTAACACCACAGAAGGAATTGTTAAAGGAAATCGCTTCTGAGATTAACAGTACCATAAAACTGAAAAAAATTCTTCTTGAAAAGCGAAATCATGCCCTGAATATAGCCGATGAAACAAAACGCGCCGAGTATTATTATGCTGAAATTCGTCCTGCAATGGAAGAGATTCGCGCTCATTGCGACAAACTTGAAACAATCGTTGACGAAGAAATATGGCCGATGCCGAGGCTCTGGGAAATTCTTTTCATCAGTTAAGCAATTCTGCCCCGGGGTGGATCTTTTCCCGGGGTTACTCACTCAGAATTATCGCATTGGTTATCCTATTTTTTTGAAAGGTTGACAAATCTGAGTCATATATACAATATGGCGAAGTTTTTAATTCACATGTAATTGAAGAAAATTTATTTTTTACATCATATAAAAAATAAAATGAAAATTATTATTTAATTCTGCAGGCCTTTCACATCATGTGGTCATTATTTAGAAAGAAGTACCCCATCACCTTCCCCGCCGGAAGTCATGGAATGTCCAACGACTACATCGATCGGGATGTACTTGATATCATGGCCCGGATTAAAAGCAGAGGCTTTGAAGCCTATTTAGTCGGTGGAAGTATCCGCGATATTCTACTCGGGAAGCGCGTGAAAGACTTCGATATTGTAACGGACGCCCATCCCAGACAGATCAAACGCCTTTTTAAACGCTGCTTTCTTATTGGTAAGCGATTTCGCCTTGCACACGTGTATGTGAGCAGAGACCGCTTCATTGAAGTGGCCACTTTCCGCGCACTGGTGGAAAGCAGCCAGATGCAAGATTTGGGCAAAAAATATGCGGAAAACAATGTATTCGGCACCATTGAAGAGGACGCGCTTCGAAGAGACTTCACCATCAACGCCCTTTACTACAACAGCGCGGATTCTTCAATCGAGGACTATACCGGGGGGATGGAGGATATTAAAAAAAAGCTTCTGCGCTCCATCGGCGACCCGGTCACGCGCTTTCAAGAAGACCCCGTTCGAATCATCAGGGCCGGTCGTTTTTGCGCGCAATTGAATTTTTCACTGCCCCGCAGGGAACGCAAAGCGGCAGAAAAATGCGCAATATTCATCACTGAAGCCAATACCAGCCGTCTTCTTGAAGAACTCTATAAAATTCTCCGATGCGGCGCTTCTGCCGCAACTTTTGAAAATCTCCGCCAATTCGGTGTTTTGAAATTCTGGCTTCCGGAGTTGGCGGAAAACCCACACTGGAACAACATGATAAAACGGCTCTCCGTCATCGACAATCGTCGCGCGCGGGGGCAGGATATATCCAACTCAATTCTCATCGCGTCTCTTCTTTTCGATCTTTTCACCGATGCCGCCGGAGAAAAAGCGGAAAAGATCAGCCATCAGGAAATCATCAATCTCATCAGAACACAATACAATGCCTTCGCGACACGCCTTCGCCTCCCCCGCAAGGAATGGGATATGGTCACAAATATTGCATCACGAATATGGATTTTCAAGCGATTCAGCGCTCAGAGGCGCATGAAGGGCGAAGCCAGATTTGTGCACAATGCCTATTTTCCGGAATCGTTGAAATTTTTTGAAATTTTTGCAGAAGCGGAAGGCTCTCTTGAAGCGCACTTGAAATACTGGTGGCAGAAAGACCGGGAATACTTTCATCGTTCTGCGCCAATCCAGGCAAATTCAACTTTAGCGGCAGTATCAGCAAATAAATCGCCGCAAAGCATCTATCATCCGGACACTCGCCCTCATAAAGTAAAACGCCGCAGAAAGCGCCGCCACACGAAACGCATGAGTGCCCAAACTGCCACACACCAGTCTCCTTCAACGACACAGTGATTTCCATTGTGCTTGTTCTTTTTATCTTTGTTCGACCACTCCGCACATAAAAGTTGACAGAAATGCAGTATTTAATCTATCTGACAAGCGACTTCAGATACAGAGGTGTTTGGTATGAAAAAGGTGGGTTTTATCGGCTGGCGTGGAATGGTGGGATCGGTCCTTTTGAACCGCATGCGCGATGAAAACGATTTCAAAGGTTACGAGCCTCTTTTCTTTTCCACATCTCAGATCGGACAAAACGGCCCCGACCTTGGCTCTGGGGCGCTGCCACTTCTCGATGCATTTAATGAAAAATTACTTATGTCAATGGATATACTCGTCACCTGTCAGGGAAGCGATTATACGAAAGAAATATATCCAAAGCTCCGCGCATCCGGCTGGAAGGGCTACTGGATCGACGCGGCTTCAGCGCTTCGGATGAAAGATGACAGCATTATTGTCCTCGATCCGGTTAACCGCAACGTAATCGACCGCGGCCTTGTCTCCGGCATCAAGGATTACATCGGTGGAAATTGTACCGTCAGCCTCATGCTGATGGCAATCGGTGGACTTTTCCGGGAAAATTTAGTTGAGTGGCTCTCAACAATGACATACCAGGCGGCTTCGGGCGCCGGTGCAAAAAACATGCGAGAGCTTGTTGCGCAAATGCGTGTTGTTGGAAATTGTGCGCAAAAGCTGCTTGACGATCCGGCTGCAGGTATTCTTGAAATTGACCGCACCGTCAGTGAAACTTTGCGAGGGAATGAGTTGCCTATTGAAAATTTTGGCGCACCCCTGGCAGGAAGCCTTATTCCCTGGATTGATAGTTTACTGCCGGATACCGGCCAGACACGCGAGGAATGGAAAGGCTTTGCCGAGACCAATAAAATCCTTGCCACATCCTCGCCGATACCGATTGATGGCATCTGCGTGCGCGTTGGATCGATGCGGTGTCACTGCCAGGGGCTCACCATAAAACTAAAAAAAGACGTTCCCATTAACGATATCGTCGGAATAATACAAAACTCGAATCGCTGGGTGCGTGTAATCGAAAACACGAAAGAAGCAACGCTTAAAAGCTTAAGCCCGGCCGCCGTAAGTGGCACTTTAGACGTACCCATCGGTCGTATCCGTAAAATGAATCTTGGGCCGGAATACCTCACTGCATTCACCGTAGGAGATCAGCTTCTCTGGGGCGCTGCGGAACCTATACGAAGGATTTTACGCATCATTCTTGAATACCCCGGCTGAGCACGTCTATTGCATAAGTACTCCCACGTATTCATGGAATCTTATCCTTAAAAAGCGTGCACGCACATCTTAAAACCACTTTCATCGTTTTAAATAACATGCACGAAAGCGGTTTTCCCTGTGTTTTGTTATTCTGTGCTCACAGGGGAACAATCGTGAGAGAATTTGTAGAGATTCCTTTATCTGCTGAGAGAATGCCGAATTGCATTTTCACCTGTATGCGTCATCAGCGCATTCGCCAGCTCTTCATCCTTTGTAAAAAGAACAATCTGCCAGCCGTATTCTCGATGAAATTTAATTATTAGTTCGACAGTTCTTGCAATCCTTTCTCTGTCAAGCGAGTGAAAAGGTTCATCAAGTACCAGAATCCCCGGCTGCTCCCAGCGCCACGACTTTCGTGCAAAGCAAAATCGTGCCGCCATAACAAAGGCATCTTTTGTTCCAGTCGAAAGCTTTTCAATATTGCGCAACCTTCCCGACGCATCAGTTATTGAGATCGAATTTTCATTGAAATCCCTGAACTCAATTTTTCGTTCTCCCTCAAGTATTTCGCTGAGAAACAGTCCAATATCATTTTCCAATTCAGAGAACACAATATCTGCATTCCTGGAAATATCCAGAAAGATATCGCGCGCAACCCCAGCAGCTTCCATATCTATCCGCAAGCGCTTAATATCGCGCTTAAGCATTTCAATTTCTTTTTCTTTTTCGTATATACTCTGCGGTAAATCTCCCAATGCCCCTTTTACCTCTCCTTTACATCTTTCTATATCGCTTTTAACCTCAACATACTTTGTCTGAAGTTTGTTCAACTGTTCTTTTTTCTTCGCGATTTCATTTTTCAATCGATTTATTTCGATTTCTGACTTCCTTGCCGACACGCAGTCCTTTTCAAGACTCGATTGGCGCAGATGGCATACGGCCTTTAATTCATCGATCGATTTGACGGAATACCGCTTAAGATCATGTGCAATGATTTCAGTAATATCTTGCAACTCCCTTTGAACGCTTTCATATTTCGTACGGTGCGCAGCATATTCTTCGCTGGAATGTATTTTTAAATCCCGAAACAAATCTTCACGCCTCTTGCGCACCTCCTCATAATCCTCATCCGCCTTCTTCCAAGCACGATCGGCTTCGGCGATCTTTCCCGCAAGAGACGCTTCCATGTTCGCAAGTTCCGCGATTTCCTTATCCAGCGAATCCGCCTCGCTTTGAATGCGCACAAGTTCCCTTTGCAACCCTTCAAGAGTAGCTGAGACCAGTTCTTCTCCCGTTCGAATTTTCCACTCATCTTTCAGCGCGGCACATACATTCCCGGTATCGGGACGTTCACGCACCTCTCTTTTTTTGCGCGAAAAGAGCGCCGCAATTGATGAGATCGCCAGAGCTGCTGCCAGCGGAATGAACGCCAGCGAGGAAGGGTACAAATATAAAAACAATATACTACCAAGGATAATCGACACAGCCATGACGGCAATTCCAACCGGGTGCCATTGCACTTCCAATGAGATAATTTCCTTCGGCGTATTTTCTTCTATTCGGCGAAGAAGCTCCGATGCCAGCACCGATTTTATTCTCAACCGTTCACTTTTTGCTTTGCCCTCTTTCAAGTGGAGAGAGACCTCTCTCTTCCTTTCATCAATTTGCTCTCTTACGCGCCCTGCGTGCTCGAATACTCGTTTTTTTTCTTCAAGTTCAGCATGCAATTTTTGTAACGCTTCCGACATATCCTGGCGATACAGTTCAAGTGCTGCATTACGCTGAGCGGTTTGCTCATAGCGCACAATGTGCTCCATGGTGGCGCGTACCTCTTCCAGTTTACGATGCAATTCCTGCTGCTCAAGACTCTTTTCTCCTTCATCCAACGCAATGGTGAGATGAGCAATCTCATTCTGCAGTTCATTGAGCATTTGCTGTTTTGAGTCCATCTCCTTCTCAGCGGCGAGTATTTCCTTTTTTCTTGCATTAAGGATGTTCAGGGAGTTTTCCGATTTTTCAAGCTCCTGTTCCTTGCCGCGCAAGATTCGCACATGCTGGTAATTACCGCCCTCTGAAGCAAGCCTGTCCAGCTCCTGTGCCACGTTTGCCGGGTCAATTCCACCGCTAAAGATTGATGCTTTTATTCTCTGCGTCCATTCGCCTTTCGATGAAAAATCCATATCCACCGAACCTGCACCAATTGCATATAAATTGAGAAATTCTTCGGAGGGAATGATCACCTCGCCGCTGTTCCAGATGATTTCCGCATTTCTATTATTTCCGTATCGGGACGCAAGACGCCTCCCTTCCACAGTATTGCCCGGTGGAGATGATATCCGATCGAAAATCGCGTCAAAGAGTGTGCTCTTCCCTGATTCGTTATTGCCCCAGAACACAGTGATGGGTTTAAATTCGAACTCGCAATTGCTGAATTTCCCGAACGATACAAGCTTGAGTTTTTGGATGATCATCTCCGTGCCTCGATAATGTCCCGCATTTTCATCAGGCCAATTTCACGCGCCCGTTTCCAGACCTCAACTTTTTCAGGTTCTTCCGGCTTTTTCTCCGACCACCGCTTGAGGAACTTTTTCGCCAGAAGCTGGGAGGCAATTCCAGAAACAACCTCAACATGTTCTTCGCAATCAACAACCCGTACGTATTTTTGCATCTCTTCAACAAGATGCTGGATGTTTCCCCGTGCGATCACCTCGTCTTCAACAATGCCGGAAAAAGAAAGCAATACCCTGTCGTTTGGTGACCAGCCTTTCGCTAAATCCTGTAATTCCTGCAGAGTCTCGACGTTTCCGTCAAAATCCACGAACAGGTGTATGCTTCGAAACTCTCCAGCCGACTCAAGCGGCTGCAGTTCATACGTGAGAGTATCACCGCAGTGGACAAGCGATACGTACCGGGGACCGAATTCGTTTTTCCTCCACACCCGTGCAGAGCCCGGATATACGATATCAACCGCACCGAACTTCCGACTTCGCGCAGCATGAATGTGCCCCATTGCCGCATAATCCACACCAAGTTTGTGAAAAAGATCCACATCCATCGCTGATGCAGATGATTCCTCGCTATCGAAAATTCCCGCAAAAACCATGTCTGTTACAATGCCGTGGGCCATTGCGATCCTCTTTCGCAGGCCTTTTTCCGGCATGCGCCATTCAGCATAATCGCGGTACTCATGACTGTGCGGTATCGCGAGAAGATCAAAACCCTCACAGGTAAAATATTTAAACGGCACTCCTTCAATAATATGATCAGGTGCTATCCCGAAATCATATGCGGCAAGTGCCCTGTCTTTGCGCCCGATATCCTCATGATTGCCCGCAATCAAAAAGACATCACAGCTTTTCGGCAATATGGCAATACGATTTCTAAACTCATTTCTCATCATGGCAGCATCATTGAAGGAATCGAATGTGTCGCCGCAAAAAAGAATGGCGCGAAGATCCCGCGCTTCAGCAAGACGGATGATTTCATCTAAAACAGAAAGCGAATAGCGCATTTCATCATCCGATCGGCCGGAAAGATGAAGGTCGGCGCAATGCAATAACGTTATCATTATTACCTCGTTAATTAACGGTAAATATCTCTCTTCTGATTTTCACCCAACACAAAGCCCGGATACTTTGCAAGAAGAATTCCGCACCGCATTATGATAATATCGCGAATCACCCCTGACAGATACTGTCGCAGATTACAAAGAAATAAAATATTCTTGAAAAAAAATATAGGTCTGCATGTTGTTAGGAAACATATTTCATCGGCGGGAGGATGCGCAATGGCTTTCAACAGCAGGCGTGAATACTGGGGATCAAAACTTGGTTTTGTGCTGGCTGCGGCTGGATCGGCAGTAGGTCTTGGCAACATCTGGAAATTTCCCTACGTAACCGGATCCAATGGTGGCGCGGCATTTGTATTGATCTATGTTATTTTCGTGTTGATCCTCGGTCTTCCCATTATGATTGCCGAATTTGTGATTGGGCGCCATACGGAAAAAGATCCGGTGGGCGCATTTAAGCTCATGGCCGGTAGATCACCCTGGACAATCGTGGGGTACATGGGAGTGCTTTCAGGATTTTTAATTCTTTCATTTTACAGCATCGTTGGCGGATGGACCATCGGATATATTATCAAAAGCATATCGGGAAGCGTCACATCGCTTCAGGACAGCAGTTCAGCAAAATCCCTCTTCGCTGCCTTCACGGCCGATCCTGTTCAAATGATTCTCTATCACGCTCTTTTCATGCTTTCATGCATGTTTATTGTAGTTTATGGAATTAAAAATGGTATAGAGCGATGGAATAAAATTCTTATGCCGCTTTTGTTCGGAATTTTATTTGTATTGATAGGCCGTAGCCTTATGATGGAAGGCGCATGGCATGGTCTTTCGTTTTTCCTGAAACCTGATTTTTCAAAAATTAACGCTGAATTCCTCATCGCCGCAATGGGACAGGCATTCTTCAGCCTGAGCCTGGGGATGGGCGCGATGATCACCTATGGAAGCTATCTTTCACCGAATGAAAAAATTCTCACCTCTGCATTTTACATTGTTGTTCTGGACACTCTCGTTGCGATTCTCGCCGGCCTTGCCATCTTTCCAGCCGTCTTTGCGATGAACATGTCGCCACAGGAAGGCGTGGGACTCATTTTCCACATCATTCCGGTGATTTTCAGCAATATGCCATACGGAGCGTTTTTTAGCGTGTTATTTTTCACTTTGCTTTTCATCGCAGCACTCACGTCCGGCGTATCTCTCCTCGAAGTTATCACCGCTTATGTTATAGACGAAATGGGGTGGGCTCGACGGCGCGCCGTGGTGGTTTTCGGAACTGTAATATTTATCCTCGGAATTCCTTCCGCTCTTTCATTTGGCGCATCAGATGCAATGAAGCTTTGGGGGAATCTGACTTTTTTTGATTTAATCGATAAACTGACAACAAATTATATGCTTCCGCTCGGGGGATTTTTGATTGCGGTTTATCTGGGATGGAAGTATGGACTTGAAAAAACCATCCATGAATTGGATCCCGATACCAGAATAATATCGCTTAAAGAGCTGTGGGCTTTTTTTATTAAATTCATCAGCCCCGTGCTGGTTTTTATTTTGTTCCTCATGCTTTTGCGAAACGATATCATCGGACAGTAGTCTTTTATTATCTTTACTGCAATAAAAATTTATGCGCATGAAACTCGAAAACAGAAAGCAGGCATCCTGCCCGGGCACACATCTCATTAAAACACCGGAACTATGTGTAAAGATTTGTCCTACGTGCGGACGCGATGTCGAAATTTTTTCAGATGAAAATCAGTCCACCTGCGAAACGTGCGGCACGATTGTATATCAACATATTACTTCGTGCATCCAGTGGTGCAGCCATGCGCGCGAATGCCTCGGCGAAGACACATACCAAAAGCTCACAAAAAAAGATTAGCCTGAAGAGCTGGGCTTCGGGCAGGAAAGCACGTGCGCGCATGAATCAATCCGCCTTTCGCGCACTTCGTAAAGGAAATTGCACAGAACTTCATCTCTGAAATGCACCATATAAAAGGGGCACCTTTTGCATGTATCGATAGTCATAACTCCTCCCTGAACACATTCTGCTCCTTCCATGGAGCTAAAAAACCCACTACATTATCGGCAGTATTGGCCAAAAACATGAGGCTTATTTAACGAAAAGCGTTAATATCCTCTTTAGCCCTAACACTTTAACAGATAGCTTGAATAACGAAAAACAATTTTCATTTTTCCAGTAGACAAGTTTTTTATTGACATGTATATTTCACTTGTTATTGTTCAGGCATATCAAAAACCGCTTTCATCAGAATCAATCGCATGAGAGAAATCGCTTATTACTATGTGCACACAAGGGAGCATCCATTTAAAGAGTTTGAGAAGTCCCTCATATTGCATCATACAAATGATTTTGATATTACAGGGCAACCGTGATACATTACATTATCATTCCCTCTGGTATCCTGCAAATAGGGAAGAATATTCGTTTGTTGCACATATATGGGGAAAAAATTTATCGAAATTCTCGAACATCATATGAAAAAAAATCAACAGAATAATCTTCCCCTTCTCCTGGATGGCTATGTTGAATGCAATGCAGACGGATTATTCACTTTAATCAGCGAACCATTTGCACAGATGTTCTCGAAAACCCCGGAAGAACTTGCAGGATATTCATTTTTTGAATTTTTCAAAGCAAGCAATATTGCAGAAATAGTGCCTTCCATAGATTCAATTGCCAATGCCCGTAACTTGATTCAGGGGACTTTCTCAATACCGGGCAACTCTTCTTCAATTAAATCTGAATCTGCAAATCGTTTTTTTGAAATCCGCATAATTCCAGAAATCGAAAACGGAAACCTTAAATCTTTTGCGGGTAACATAAAAGACATCAGCGACTATATTCTCACCTGTAAAAAATTTGAAACTGGTGAAAGGCTCTATCGCGAGCTCGTGGAAAACGCCAACGACATCATCTATCGCAACGACAGATTCGGTAATTTTCTCTACATAAATCCCTACGGGACGGAAAAGCTCGGCTATACGCTGGAAGAATTCACAAAGATGAATTATATCAATCTAATTCCCCCCGAATACAAGGAGGACGTAAATAAATTCTATCTGGATCAAATGCGAAGGAAACTACATCAGACCTATCTGGAACTTCCCATCATTAAAAAAGACGGAAGGATAATCTGGGTAGGGCAGTTTGTAACAATGGCAGAAAATGAAAGCGGCGAGATTGAGTTTTTCGGCATCGCCCGTGACATTACGGAAATTAAGGCTATCCAGGATGCCCTTCTTGAGTCCGAAGAAAAATACAGAACCATTCTGGACAGCATGCGGGAAGGATACTACCAGACCGATCTTCAAGGCAGAATGATTTTCGTGAATCATACAATCACTGAGCTGAGCGGATATACCACTGCAGAAATGATCGGCGAAAGCTATAGTAAATTTTTCAGCGAAGCAACCGCAAAAAAAATCTATAATCTCTTTCATGAAGTGTATACAACCGGAAAGCCGATGGAATTTTCCGACTGGGAATTGATCGCAAAGGACGGGTCAAAAAAATCCATTGCGGCATCGATAGAACTTGTCATTGAAAAAACAGGGAAGAAAATCGGTTTCAGTGGAATGATATTTGACCTAACCGATAAAAAGCGATTTATCAAAGCTTTGATAGACAGCGAACAGCGCCTTCGTGATCTCGTTGAATCTCTTCCCGAAATCGTCTTTGAACTCGATGCCGAAGGAACCATTTTGTATGTGAATAAACGAACGATTGATGTGCTGGAGTATACCCAGGAAGAGCTGATAGGGACAAACGCGCTGAATATCGTTATTCCGGAACAGAGGGAACGTGCTCTTCGCGGCCTTTCAAAAACGTTATCAGGAAAAAAATATACGGCGCAAAATTATATTTTTCAGGGGAAAAGCCGTCAGATTCCCATTCGCCTCTATACCGCACCGATGATGGAATCTGGCATTATCGTGGGTATGCGAGGTATTGCAATCGATATAACTGAAATCCTTGAGGCTGAGAAAAGCATCAGGGAGAGCCATGAAAAATTCCGCACGATGATTGAAAACAGCTCAGAGATAATTTCCATTATAGATAAAAAAGGCATCATTCAATATGAAAGCCAATCGTTAAAGCGCATTCTTGGATACGACCCTTCGGAAAGAATAGGAACGAATACAATCAACAATGTGCATCAAGAAGACCGCCCAATTGTTGATGCCGCGCTCATCCGCAGCGCCGACCTTGCTCACGAAGAAATCGTGGTCTTTCAATATCGCTATCATCACAAAAACGGCACATGGCGATATCTGGAAACAACGGCTACAAATCTCACCAAAAATTCTCTCATAAACGGCATTCTCCTCAACACAAGAGACATTACCGAAAAAAAACTCGCTGAAAAATCTATGCGCAAGAGGGAGGAGAAATACAGGAATCTCTACAATAACGCGCTTGTTGGGATGCTCACAATCGATGCCGAAACACATTTCATACTTCAAACCAATGATCTCGGCTATTCCTTTTTCGGTTTCAGCACGAAAGAGGAAATAATCGGGCTTGATTTTACCGCTTTTTTTGAGAATCAAAATGACTCAGCAATCTTCTTCCAGCGTTTGGAAAAAAACGGCGAAGTTCTTAACCTCGAGATCCCGCTTGTGGCGCAAAACAGCGCAAAAAAATGGGCGGAGATTTCTGCAAAAAAAAATTCAGAAAATAATACTGTCAGCATTGTAATAATCGACATCTCGCGCCGAAAAGAAACCGAAGAAATGCTGACGTACTACACGTTCTACGATCAGCTCACCCAGCTTCCGAATAGGGAGATGTTCACTAACAAACTAAAAACCGAAATAATTAAATCGTCGCGTCATGATCACAGCAAAATTTTTGCGGTCATGTGTCTCGGCATCGACCGATTTAAAAACATAAACGAAATGCACGGCCCTGTTGTCGGTGACAGATTGCTCCAGAAGATTGCCTTGAAACTCAAAACATCTTTCCGCGAGGACGATCTGGTCGCCCGTCTGGACGGCGACAAGTTTATCATCTTGTTTGCTGAAATCGGTTCTGCAGATGCAATTGCCGAAGTTGTGCAAAAAACATTCTCCGCATTCACCGATCCCTTTATAGTGGACGGGCATATCTTTCTCGTCACCATCAGCATCGGCGTGAGCATCTTCCCCAACGATGGAAAACGGGAAGACGTCCTCATGCGCAACGCTGAAACAGCCATGTATCACGCAAAGGAACAAGGTCGCAACACCTATTATCTATACAATGAAACGCTAAATATTGAAATCATCAAGCGCATCCGCATAGAAGAGGAACTTCGCCATGCCATCATGCGCAATGAATTTCTTGTGTTCTATCAGCCTCAGGTTCGCCAGGACGGCCTGATAATAGGCATGGAATCGCTCATCCGCTGGAAATCTCCCGAAAGAGGAATGGTTCCGCCGATTGAATTTATTCCCATCGCCGAGAAAAATGGGATGATTGAAGAAATCGGCAACCTGATCCTCTATGAGGCATGCCTGCAAAACGCCCGCTGGCAGGCGATGGGACTGCGCAAAGTTCGCGTGGCGGTCAATCTTTCGCCCTACCAGTTCAACAAAGCCGACCTTGCCGTCAATATTGCCAGAGTAATCCGCGATACAAGACTCGACCCCGAATGGCTCGAACTCGAAATCACCGAAAGCGGCATCATGACCAATGAGGCGGACAGTATTGAAAAACTCGGAGAGCTGAAAAGACTTGGAGTTTCAATATCGATCGACGATTTTGGTACTGGTTATTCATCTCTGTCGAAACTGCGCGATTATCCGATTGAAACACTCAAAATCGATAAATCATTCATCGACAGCATACCCTGCAATCAGAAATCTTCGACTATTGCACGAACAATCATTGACCTTGCCCATAATCTCGGATTTAAAGTAGTGGCGGAAGGTGTCGAAAATAAAGAGCAGCTGTCGTTTTTAGTGCAGAACCGTTGCGACTATTTCCAGGGCTACTATTTTTCAAAACCGGTTCCCTCTAAGGAATTCGAAGAAAAAATCAAATTATGATACCCTTCAGCGGCTTTCCACCATCAGGCGATTCCGGAATGTATAGAATTTTTGTTTAATTCCCTCACCCCGAATTTCAAAGAGAACGGTGCAGATTCCCTCGCCGTCGTATTTCACTTCCACTGCTCTACCCGCTTTCACGTATACGCCAAATTCATTTTGCACGCGTTTCAGGATTTCCTTTCGGGACAGCCTTTTGACATCTCTGGCAATTGCGGAAGTAAGTTCTTCAAAAATGATAAAACAGCACATTAAAATTGCTGCCTGCAACGCCTGCTGCTTTCGAACAGGAATATCCGCTGTTTCATATTTTGCCGCACCCGCCGCTCGTGCGCGAAATGCATCTTCGGAAATCCAACCAGTTCCTCGATCCAAAAAAACATCCTGCGTACCTGCACATGCCATCAGGATACACAAAAACCCGCATGGCACAATTTTTATTAAAAATCCCTTCATAAATGATTTTAACCTATTGATGAGCCTGTATGTACCATAGAGAATTCGCATGCGGATTAAGAAAAAAATCAATTATTTTATATTTTTTTCTTGTTTTTTTCCCGCAAGATCGTATGCATAGTTAATATATTTTAAAATTCTTAAATTCCGGAAGAGGAGTTATGGATATTCAAAAAACCCTTACAGATCTACAATCACAGATGCAACAGCTCCGCGATTCAACCCAGAATAAGCTTTCAATGGTTGTTTTCAGCGGCGATCTGGACAGGCTGTTGGCGTCGTTTATTATCGCCAACGGAGCAGTCGCGATGGGGATGGAGGTGGTGATGTTCTTTACATTCTGGGCTACTCCCGCCCTCCGCGATAAAAAGAAAAAAAGCAAAGGAAAAGACCTTTTTGGAAAAATGTTTGGCTTTATGCTGCCGAAAGGGCCTTCCAGAGTTACGTTATCAAAAATGCATATGTGCGGCATGGGCACCAGCATGATGAAATACCTCATGAAGAAGAAAAATATCCAATCGCTCGATGAGATGATTTCCCTGTCCGCAGAACTTGGCGTAAAAATCTATGTCTGTGAACTGTCGATGGATATAATGGGCTTGAAAACCGAGGAAATGATCGACTATCCTGGCATCCAGTTTGTCGGAGTCGCAAAGTTTCTCGAAGAAGCCGGTTCGAGTAAAATTCAGCTTTTTATTTGAAAAATAAAAAAATGGCTCTATATTAATTTTCAGAATCGTGTCATAAAATTACATTCAGGAGAAAAATAATGGCAGAACAAATCAAAGCAGATGTAAAGATGGATCTCAAAGGACTGAAATGCCCTCTTCCAGTAGTGAAGGTAAGCCAGCAAGTGAAAAAAATGCAGGTTGGCCAGGTGCTCGTTGCGGAAACCACCGACCCCGGTGCATATGCAGATTTCCCCGCGTGGGCAAAGACGAGCGGCAATGAAATTCTAAATATAGAAAAAGAAGGTGAGGTATCGAAATTTTATATTAAAAAATTGAAATAACTCTTTTCAAAATCATTGACGATTCACATAATAATATGATAGTTTTTATTCACTCCACACTAACATAAAAGAGGTTATCGATGTGGGATAAAGTGTATTATTTCATTATGATTCCGATGGTGTATATTGCCGCAGCCACGTTTATACTCGGCCTTTTAAGCAAATTCATCATCGTCCTTCTATCACCGAAACCGGCAGGGACATACGCAATATTTCCAAAAAAGCGATACCGGTTCATCGGCGCTGTCGGTGAAGCGCTCTTCGTACCGACCGCCTTTCGGAAAGACATGCGTTTCTGGTTGATGATTATTGCCTTTCATGTCGCCTTTTTTCTTTTGTTTATTGGCCATCTGGAGCTTATTCGTGAATTCGCGATTTTTCAGATCATTACACATCATGTTTTTTTGGGAGGAGGGATTGTGGGAATCGTGCTCATCGCCACAGTGCTTTACTTTTTGTTCAGGAGATTGAAATCGCCGTGGCGAGAAATATCGGTTCCAGAAGATTATATTATTCTCCTGCTTCTTTTTCTCACATTTATTTTTGGAAGTCACATGAGCCTTGCCTCGCGCTACGGCATTGCCGGTTTCGATATTCCCGTCGATGCATATAGGGAATACCTCTCAAGCCTTTTTACGAAAAACCCCACAATATCACAGGGTATTTTAGCTTCTCCACACTACGTGCTGGTGGTGCTGCATGTGTTTTTCGCAAATCTCTTTTTAATGCTTTTTCCGTTCAGCAAGATGATTCACTCTGTTTTCATTTTTACTGCGCAACTCATCAAAAGGAAGTAAGCCATGGACAACGAAAAGAAAACAGCTCTCATCAACACAATAAAGGCGCGGCTTTCAAGACCAATGCACTACTATCTCGACCTCTGCACGCGTTGTGGCCTCTGTTACGATACATGTCATGTATTCTATGGTATCCCAAAGAAAGAGTACACTCCGGTTGGGCGCGCTGAAGTTGTTCGGAGAATATATAAAAAGTATTTCCGGCCAAGCGGCCGTCTTTTCCCCTCATGGGGCGACTCGAAAAAAATCGACGACCACACAATGGACGAACTTCTCGATGCCGCGTTTTCTTGCACGGGGTGCCGCCGATGTATGGTATATTGCCCATTCGGCATTGATACGCCTTTTTTACTTTCAATTGCCAAAGTCCTGCTCATTGAAAACGGGACAGCCCCCGATGAGCTTACGATTCTCGCGGATGGAGCCGTAGAAAAAGGGGAAAGCATTGCTGAATTCAAAGAAGGCTATCGCGATATCATTCACGATCTCGAAAAAGAGGTTGCAAACCGAATCGGCGCATCCTCTCCCGACGGGCTCATACCCCTCGAAAAAAAAGGAGCAGACATCCTTTTTGTAGGATTGGCAGGAGCTCATTCAATCGTCAACCCTGCAGTAATATTCAACAAAGCCGGAGCCAGCTGGACGCTTTCATGGTTTGAGGCAGTCAACTTCGGCGCGTTTTTGGGCGACCCGGAAAAGATGCAGCGTATTGCTAATCGCGTGGTCAATGAAGCAATTGAGCTTGGTGTAAAAGAAGTTGTCATTGTGGAATGCGGCACCGCGTATCGAATACCGAAATATATGTTAGGGCCGCTTCCTTTCAAGGTAACCTCAATCGTTGAAGTGATTCATCGCTATCTCAAAGAAGGAAAAATTCATATTAAGGATAAAGCAATACAAGACGCCGTTACGTACCACGATCCCTGCCAGCTCGGAAGAAACGCCGGCGTGTACGAAGAGCCGAGAGAAATTCTCCAGTCACTTTGTGCTGATTATCGTGAAATGACGCCTAACCGTGCACATAACTGGTGCTGTGGCGGCGGGGGCGGACTTGTTGCGCTCGACAATGAGCAATTCCGCATCAAAAGCGGCAAAGCAAAATATGATCAGATTATCGCAACCGGTGCGAAAATCGTGGTATCCGCCTGCGAAAACTGCATCTTTCAGCTCGATACCATAAAATCTGGATATAATATGGACATCGAGGTGAAATCGCTGACAGAACTCGTTGCTGAAAATCTTAAGTAAAAAATAGGTGCGCTGAAACATAAAGCCTGTGCGAATTGCATTCGGTCAGGCTTTGTGATTTCAGTTTTCAATGAAATTTCCAATCGCCTCCGAAACTTCCTTCGCGCGCAGATACCCATAGAGCTTGTGATGATTCCTTTTTTTGTTATATACATAATCATTTTCGACAATAAAGTCAATGGGGCCCACACCCCTTGAATTTACGCCATAGTCATCAGCCAGATTGTAATTCATTGCAACAGGATCGGAGAGATCGGAAAAATTCAGCCACTGCTTTGAAATATTTTCCGGCACCGGGGTCTTTACTCCCTTTTTAAAAGGTATGCCCCGTTCATCGAATATTTTTTTCATAATGAGCGGAAGTCCCAGAGGCGATCCTATGGTGATAAATGTATCGACAGTGACATCCATCGCCGTGTGTGAAAGCACATCGTAGGCAATTATCGTACCCATGGAATGCGCAATCAGCATGATTTTTTTTCTGCGGTGTTTTTTCAGCACATCAGCAAGCCGCTTCCGAAGTTTATTTTTCGCATTCATAGCGGCATATGCAGGAACCACACAATTTTTATGGTAATACACATCTAAGTCGCGGAAAAGCTTTTGCACCAGATATTCTGAAATTTTCTCGGCCTTAATACCTTTTTTTTCATCGAAAAAAATATCATCCAGTTGCTTTTCAAGAAAATCGAGGGCTTTCTTCTGGATAACCTTCTTTTTGGCAGAGGAATTGACTTTTTCTCCCGGCACATAAGGATCATCCAGAAAGTATGGGTCGCCTTCGTCAGTAATTGCTGGATCCTGTGGCCGCTCATAAAAGAGATCCGCCCAATACACCAGTTCAAATGAGAAACTTTTTCCCGCTTTTCCAATTCTCTCGAGCCCTTCATTAATAGCACGTACACACCAGGTTTTCAGAAGTTCCCTCGGCGGTTTATTTTCAAGGCCATGAATGAGAATGATGATATGTCTGCGAAATATTGTTTTTAAGAAATCCAGCAACTTCATACAACCTCACCACTGCATTATATTTAGGGATGAAAATTCTGTACGATTCATTAAACCCTGTCAAGCTGTTTAATCGTATCTGCATAAAAAACAAGGCTCTGACCCGTCTCACACTCACAAAGCGCTCAAAGGCTCTGCCTGTATTCTCTCACGCATTTGCATAATATCAACCTACCGGACGGTTTTCAATAAAACATGATTATTTTTACATTTTTTTTGCTCATTTTAAGATTTATCAGATTTTGACATGACAAATGAAATTTATTTTTGTATATTGTCATCAGCACATGTGGCATTTTTTTAATACGCATTTTCGAGCGCATTTTTGCGCTTGATAATACCCCCGCTTATGTGACCTTCCAGTAATCTGTGAAGGTCTTTTTTTTTATTGCATGAGAAATCTATAAGAGCAATTGTAGAGCATTATGCCGATTTCAAAAACAATCCCACCCGAGCTTCGAACAGAGACGGCAAGTCCCGTCATTATTAGCGCAAGCAGGCGGACAGATATTCCCGCGTTTTATTCCGAATGGTTTCTGCATCGATTGCAAGAAGGCTTTGTGATTGTGGCAAACCCATTCAATCGATCACAACAGCGACTGGTTTCATTATTACCGTCAAACGTATCCTGCATTGTATTCTGGACAAAAAATCCAACGCCGATTCTTGAAAAAATTGAGCTCTTCGAGTCTTTCCGCATACCATTTTATTTTTTAATTACCCTCAACGGCTACGGCAGTATCATTGAGCCAAAGGTTCCTTCGCTAAAAACTCTTTTGCCTGCTATCGCCGCTCTTGCGCAAAAACTCGATCCAATACGGATTTGCTGGCGGTACGATCCAATCATCCTTACAGATGAGATCACCCGGGAATATCATTATCAGACATTTGAAACAATCGCACAAATGCTTGAGGGATGCACCAGGCGCTGCATCATTAGCTTTTTTTACGGGTATGCAAAAAGCCTGCGCAATCTCATGCCCATCATTCCCCGCACCGTGTGCAGGGATGAAAAGCTCGAAATTGCATCCCGGCTTTCACAAATCGCGAAAACTTCTGGAATTGAAATACAATGGTGCACCCCCGATGATGACATCACTGCGCATGAGTGTGCAGAAAACGGAATTACGCTCGCGGGCTGTATCGACGAGAGATTGGTGGAACATCTCTCCGGTATCGGCGGATGGAAAAAGGATTCGGGCCAGCGCAAAACCTGCCTTTGCGCACAAAGTATTGATATAGGGGCTTACAATACCTGCGCGCACGGCTGTCGCTATTGCTACGCGACGACTCATCATGATGCTGCCAACCGATTTTATCAAAAGTTCAACCCAAAAAGCACTGCACTTATCCTGGATAACGTATCTCAGTTCTCTTCGTTATCATCGTCCTTAAAATCGAAAAATCTTCCAATATAAAATATTTTCCAGAACATCGATTCAGACGAACTCGGATCCAGCTTGCCGCCGAGCGCTTTTATAGCACTTGGGAGCAATATAAGCGCACCCAGCGTTGTTGCAGTCATCGTATTTGCAATCAGAAGACCAGTATAAATGAGCGGCTTGAAATTTGAAACCGTGAGAACCGAAAACCCGAACACAAGCGCAATCGAGGTGTATATGATGGCCGTTCCTGCAATGCGTAAGCTGTGCCGAATGGTATCATCGATGCTCAACCCTTTTTTTCGATAATGCCGGTATGTGTTCAGAAAATGGATTGTATCGTCGATGCCAATGCCGATAGTCACTGCGGCGATGATAGAGGTGGCTGCATCAAGTGCAATTCCAGTCCAGCCCATGATTCCAAAGTTGAGAATGACTGCCGTTGTCATTGGTATGAGCGACACAAACCCCGCTCGCCAAGACTTAAAAAGCCCTACTACAATTAAAAATACCACCATCAGCGAAAGCGCCAGACTCGACATCTGTCCGGATATCTGGTATTCCGCCATACGAACCATCACCGCAGGCTCTCCGGTAATGCGATATGTGTAGGGTGCCGGAAGAGTTTTTCTCAAATGTTCATCTATCTTCGCCTGTATGCGTTTCACATCGCTGGTCGCCAGAAGTTCACCTTTATGGTGATTTATCTTTGCAAAGACGAGTGCAGTTTTGTAATGCTGATCGATATACGGTTCAAAATCGTCATAGCGTCCGTCAAAGTTATCGTCATCGCCAGCATAAATTTCCAGATAATCGATCACATCGCTTTTTTTATCGGGAATGCGCCAGTGCGCAAGGTCATCGTTGTTCATAGCCATGTGCATCGTTTTAATGACATCGGAGAAGGCATCGGTTCGGGAAATGCTCAGATTGATGTTTTCAGGTGAAGCAAGCCATGATCTGAATTCATCAACGGTTTTCAAAAAGGCTGGATCTTTCACTCCTTCAGGCTCGCCCGAATCGATGAGAATACTAAAGCCCGATGTACCGCCATATCGGTTTCCGATGAGAAGTACGCTCTCGCGCACATAATCGTGCTCTTTGAAATAGTTTAAAAAATTTGTATCAACCTTCATCTGCGCCGCACCCACCAGCGCCAGCACAATTACAAATCCAAGCACCATAAGGACTCTTTTATGGTGATAAACCGACCAATAAATAACACGCGCAATAAACGGCGAGAGCCAATTTTCTTTGATATGCGTTTCGGCATGAGCTTCTTTTTTTCGCAAACGGGGCTGTTTTTGAGGAATGAGCATCAGCACCGCAGGAATCATGGAAGTCGATATGATGACCGCAAAGACAACACCAATTGAGGAGAAAATCCCCCAATCCCGTATGCCCGTCACCTGATTTGTTGCAAGTGAAGCAAATCCGACAAAGGTGGTGAATCCTGCTAATACCACCGTGATGGCGATATGCCTCATTGCAAGCTTCAATCCTTTTTTCTTTCCAATGGACAAAATAGAACTCAGATCAAGGTAATACTGGTTGAGAATATGTATGGAGTACGAACTTCCCACCGACACCATGAGCGCTGAAAGCGATGTTCCCACCACGGTGATGTTCACTCCAAGATGTCCCATAAGCCCCATGATCCAGATATCGGTGAGAATGAGCGTCGCAAGAGGGAGAAGCATACCCCGTATGGTTCTGAAATTAAGATAAAACACCACGAGCACCACCAGAAGCACAAGCGGCAGGAAGCTTAAAAGGTCGCGCTTCATGTAATCGCTCATGAATATATTGGTAATAGGAATGCCCTGCGGAGTTATTTCTATAGATTTGTAACTTTTTGCGATGCTCCAGATTTCTCGTGAAATCTCATCATCCTTCTTTATGTTTTCAAACCGGACTATTGCCGCAAAACCGGTAATTTCCCCGGTTTTTTTGTCTTTCGCAAAGAGCGCTCTTTCAAACGCAGGATTTTTAAAGAGCTGTTGTTTGTATATTTCAAAATCCGCAGGCGTTTTTGGAATTATCCTCTTCCCGTTTTTACCTTCCGGCACCAGATTTACTACTTTAAGAGTATCGTCCTTACCGCTTACATTTTGGATTGTCACCGGTGTGATAATGCGGTCGATAAGCTTTTGCTCTTTCAGGGATTTCATCTTCACGAGTTTCTTTTCCGCCTCTGAAAGCAGTATTGGATTGAGCACCTGTCCATGCAGTGGAAGCGCGGACAGCGCCCGGCCTACCGCTCTGGCATATACAGGATCATCCTCAAAGGCTGCCAGAATCTTCGCTTTTTCATAAGGCCCGGCTTTCACAATTTCCCGAAATCGCGCAAGCCGTGCTTCCTCCCTGAACTTATCAAACTTCTTATATTCTTCAAGGTCTTCCGTAAACTTCTCCACTTCCCTGAAGAATTCCTCGCTCCACATATTTTTCGACACAATGTCCATCACGATGAGCTTGCCGAGATTCCCGTACACTTTTTTCACTTCTTCATTGTAGAGATACTGCTCATCGTGCTGGGGCATCATCACATCTACGGAAGTGTCGAATTGGAGCTTTGGAATGCCGATTCCAAGTATCACCGTAATGACCAGCATCACGGAGAGCACACTTTTAGGTCTATTGAGAACAAATTGAATATATCGATCCATATTTCTCCACTGATATGAATAAAAATAATATGCGTTATTTACGAACGTTCGTTCTGTATGTCAAGATAAAAAACCATATCCCCCCAAATTATTCCCAATTTTTCATGCTATATCAGTCGTATAAGGCCGCCACCCTTTCTTGTATATGCAATAATCGCGGCAGCTGTGACCCCTTTTGCTTCCATTGCTTTCACAAGCTCACCTGCCGCATTTTTCTCAAGTGCAACAAGAAGACCGCCCGAAGTTTGAGGATCGAATACCATATCCTCTAACTCCTGTTTCACTCCCGCGTGTATTGAAAACAAATCGCCGATATACTCCCTGTTTCGGTACAATCCCGCAGGATTAAGGCCCATCGCCGCATAGTCAGCGGCACCCAGCAGAATGGGCAATGCGGCCGCATTGATTTCCACATCCACCGCACTGGTGCCAATCATCTCTTTGAGATGCCCCGCAAGGCCAAAGCCGGTCACATCGGTGCAGGCATGCACAGGAAATTGGAGCATCACCTCTGCGGCATATTTATTGAGAGATGCCATTGTTTCTTCTGCACGCTTTGCATGCTCCATCGCTGCCAGCCCCGCTTTCACGGCTGTGGCAATGATGCCGGTTCCGAGCGGCTTGGTAAGCACAATTGCGTCGCCTTCTTCAAGGCCGTTGTTGCGGATTATTTTATCGGGATGCACAATGCCCGTCACTGAAAGGCCATATTTGAGTTCCTTATCTTCAACCGAATGTCCTCCCACAAGCTGCGCCCCCGTTTCTTCTATCGCAGTAAGGCCACCTTTTAATATCTCGCCAAGGATATCGAGCGAAAAAAGCGAGGTTGGAAAACATACAATGTTCATCGCCGTGAGCGGAATGCCACCCATCGCATAGACATCGGACAGGCTGTTTACGGCGGCTATTCTTCCGAACATAAAAGGGTCATCGACAATCGGTGTAATAAAATCCAGGGTCTGAACAAGGGCCGTATCATCATCAAGGCGCACCACTCCCGCATCATCGGCATCGTCCATGCCCACAATTATATTTTTGCCCTTTGGGATGCGTGTGCCGCGCATCACCTCATACAGGTCCGCCGGACCTATTTTCGCCGCTCACCCGCTTCCTGTTACGGATTCAGTGAGGCGAAGGGCATTGAGCTTTTGTATTTTGCACAAATCGTCCATCGCTTTGCGAATACAGTGTTAGAATAAGATTTAACCACATCATGCGGCCACATCAATATAATTTATTTCATTATTTTATTTTTTCCTTCTTTTTTAGCCTTATACAGCAAATCATCTGCCCTTGCCACAAGCATCTTTTCATCTTCGTCGCTTTTATGCTCAGCGACACCACCGCTTATGGTGACCGAAATCTCTGCGCCAAACTTGAGCTTCTCAATTTTTTTGCGTATCCGCTCTGCAAGCGTATATGCGTTTTGCAGCGTTGTTTCAGGAAGTGCAAGGAGAAACTCCTCTCCCCCGTATCGCCCCACAATATCGACGTCACGAACGGTTTCTTTTAATGCCTCTGAAATTTTCATAAGCACACCATCGCCCACCTGGTGCCCATGCGTATCATTTATCTTTTTGAAATCGTCAATGTCACACATGATCACCGAAAAAGGCCTTTCATATCTGTCGGATTTCCTGATTTCATTTTTGATCTGCTCATAAATGTACTGGTGATTGTAAAGGCCGGTAAGAGAATCGGTGATGATCATCCTCGCAAGTTCCCGATTCTTTTTTTCAAGTTCCCGGTACAGCAAAAGATGCCGCACTGACGACTTGAATCGCGCCATGAATACGCTTTCATTATACGGCTTTAAAATATAATCGTCCGCACCGGAGAGCAGTACATTCGATATCGTTTTAAAGTGATCCACCGCCGATACCGCAATAATCGCACAGCCTTTATCGCGCGAGCGAATGCTGTACACCACCTGGTCGCCGGAGTATTTAGGAAGCACCACATCGACAAGATATACGTCATACTTCTTTTCACTCCTCAACAACAAGTCGGGCTCTTTAAAAAAATCTACATTTTTCACGCCATGAAAATCAAAAAGCGATTTCATGTACTTCAGGTCGAACTCGCTATCGTCGAGCACCGCAACAGAAATATTTTCCATCGCCTCAACGATATCATCCCGGCGGATGAGCTTCTGAATATACAGCCGAAGCTGCTCCTGTGTGATGTTTTTCGGTATGAAGTCTATCACTCCGCGCAGCAGAAGATTTTTTCTAACTTCAATGGAATCGCTCGAGGACATGATCACAATGGGAATTTCATTCCGCTTTCCGTCATTTATCAGGTTGACCAGATCATCTGCACGCCCGTCAGAAAGCTCCAGGGCGGTCACCACCAAATCCACGGGAATGGAACTTATGATATCAATCGATTCGCGTATTCCACTTGATGCAAGATACTTCCATCCAAAACCGGTGAAGGTTTCTTTTAACAAAGTTCGGAAAAGCGTACTGCTGTCCACGTGAAGAACGGTACTCATGGCGAACCTCAAAACAATTGATTTTGTATACGCATACACAATCCATATTATTTTGCAACCATCATTTTTTAATTTGCTGTGCCTGTATAAAGGACGCCATATCATCCGGGAGCGGATCGGCAAATTCCATTTCAACATGTTTCCCTGGATGCAGTACAACAAGTCGATGTGCATGGAGCATGTGGCGTGGCGCATCCAGCCATTCTGGCGATTCATAATTGCCTGCGCGTACGCGGGCGACATATTCCAAAAATTCTTCGTCGCTTCGGCCATAGAGCTTATCGCCTGCTAAAGGAAAGCCCGCATATGCAAGATGAACCCGTATTTGTGCGGTCTTTCCGCTTCCGGGAATACAGCGGATCAGCGTATACCCGCGAAGCCGTTCAATCACCTCAAAGGATGTCACCACCGGATGTTTTCCGCATCCACCGGTTATTCCCACCTTCCGCCGAATTGATATTCTGCTCTCTGAATCGGGTACAATCGTCCCCTCGACGCTGAATGAATCCTCATGAACCACACCTCTCGCGACAGCAATGTATTCTTTTCGCACCTGCCCTGTTTCAAACTGACGCGATAAATTTTTATGCGCCGCTGGATTGTTCGAAGCAAGAATTAATCCGCTTGTTTCCCTGTCCAGTCGATTGACGAGCTTGTATGGGATACAATTCCCTTTTGCGCGCATCATTTCATTGAGAATATATATAAACGTGTGTGTAATAAAATTTCCATCGGCGTGCGACGGGAGATTCGGCGGCTTCGATGCCGCCAGCAAATACTCGTCTTCATACACAATCTGGATGTTTGTGTTGGCCGGTGGTTCGCGCAACACCACATGGTAGGAAACCACATCCCCTCGTGCAAGCATGGACTCTGGCCTTGCTCGATTTTCATTTATCAACACCTTGCCGGAATAAATAAGAGCAATCCACTCGCGTTCCGAATGATATTTAAAACGAGTCGAAAGAAACTGAAGGAGGCTTATTCCGGCCCAGGATGATGATATTTTTGATGTGAGGACTGTTTCCATGAATCCATGCATTCAAAATTCATGTGCATATTTCAACAAATCAATTTATCTTTAACCGTTTCCGTAAGAATTTTTAATAGATGATTGGTATCTATGCCATGTAATTTGCTATTGTGTACATTCTTTCAATCATGCCGGATATTTCAAGAAGTGCAGTAGAAATCATTTTTTGA
>DYLV01000195.1 GCA_020721925.1 Leptospira biflexa | reverse complement strand
ATTTTTTCATCTTTCCCATAAATGCTATCCTTCGAGGTCTTCATGCCGCCGTTTGCCAGGATACCTGGAGCAAATCCCCCGGAGGGATACACCGCAACTCGAATTGTTTGATCTGAACTGCCTGCAACTTCTAAATTATCAAAATTCAAAATCGGTGATATCGCATCGCGGTAGGCAGCGTGAGTTTCGCGGAATAAAAAATGAACATACACGACTCCTGACACAAGGCAGCAAAGAAGTACGCGTGCAGATAAGCGGAAATTCGGCATGGTCAGAACGCAATATAGTAGTTAATTCCGAAAAGGAGAAAATCACCCGTAATGCTGATTGACCTGTTCGGAGTGGTGACATCAAGATCGTTTGCATCGGTTCCATCATTTTCAATTGGATGCGATTTTCCTTCCTGATGGATCCATTCAACCGATAGAGTGAATTTTTCGTGAACAGGAATTTCCGCACCGATCATAAGGTGATAGCCGACAAAAGCGGCAGAATAACTATCCCGTTTGTTCGATGATAAACTTCCGTCAATGGTATTGAAACTGAAAGCAGGGGCGGTCTGAACAGGATTGCTCTGCGTGATGGTAACGCTCGCATGATGAAGCGACGGGCCTGCGCCTATAAAAAAAAGGGTTCGCTGTCCCATGGGAACAAGAAGCCCCACTGTTGCCGGGGCAGATGCCTGAAATACATCGATCTTTACAGTATTTTTCACTCCACCGGGAGGCGTGATGCTTCCTTTTATTGTCTGGAACGGAGCGGTATAATGATACCCAATGCGAAAGAAAAAGAAATTGAATTGATATCGTATATTCAGACCAAAAACAGGGGAATACGGCACGGAGATCTGACCAACATCCGTTCCTGCATTGCTCGTATAATAATTTTCCATCGCCAGCCCGTAGCGGGTGGTGAGATCCTCAATGCAATTTGGATCGTACGTAATCCCACCATTAAGGCCGAGGGCGAATTCCCCGATCGCAAACGCGGGAGAACAGGCAATTATCACACTTATCATGCTGAATATACAAAAATAACATGCATTTATCATTTTCATTTCAGCAGTATATCCCCGTTTAAATTAAATTGAAACAAAATAATATACCGCACCGAGACTGAACCGATAACCGGTAAAATCCACGCGTGCGTAGTCAACGTTCCCATCGTCATCGTAGTCATCCTCAATAAGGGGTGTTGTGCCGCGGTAATAGCTGAGCGAGGAAGTTGCCGCGATTTTGTCGGTGAAGAAATATTCCGCTTCAAGGAGTATCACAAGCGGATATCCTCTGCCTGCGAATTTGCCCTTATATGTCGTGGTGGAATTTTCGGTGAATCTGTTTTGATACCATCCATACGCAAAGGCTGCTCCGCAATTGAATGAAATTTTGACGTCTTTCCAGAATGGTATTGAAATACCGAAGGTGAGCGGTACATCGTACATGCGAAAGGAGTAATCGCATTCAAGAATATTTGGAGTGCCGCCATAGAGCGTGATCCCTTCACCACCCCACATTCCGCGCACATAGTTGGCTGCAAGCCGTATTTGATAATGTTCGAATAGGAGCACTTTAAACGAAATTCCCCATCCCAGCCCAAGAAGGGTGTCGATGTTTTTGGTATCATAACCATCCTGGGTGCGGTTGATCCCTTCGACTCCGCTCTGAGAGCCATACTCATAATATTGTCGATAGGACTGCAGGTCATTGCCAACCGATGGCGCTACTCCTGTATACAGCCCGATTGCGTAATTGATGGGTGCTGCCTCAACCTTGAACACTACCGCAGACAAAAACAGCGCAACGATAAAGATGATCGCGGCGATTTTTGATAAAGTCGTATGGGTACACCGATCATTTTTTTTATCCTGTATCATCATCGTTCGAGAATCCCTTATATGATATAATACATGGCGCCGATAAATATGCGATGTCCTGAAAAATCGATATGATAATCATTATACGAAGCGCCTTCGGTGTTTATCGCTGCATCTGAACGAGAGTCATAGTACTGCCATTCCATATAAATATGGGCAAAGGGGAAAAGTTTAAATTCGATTCCGGTTACAAACCCGTATCCGAGTGCTATCTTTAGCGTATCATCGGATTCCGAGGCGCTTGCCAGTTTATATTTCATTTCTCCGATATGGTAGGAAACTCCCATTCCCATATACAATTCACCCATTTCTCTGAGAGGAAAGCGAAACCCCGCAAAAGCAGGGACATTGATATAGCTGAGCGATACGTATTCAATTTCATCGCTTGAATTTTCCACTTTCGCTTTATTCAACACAAAGGAAACATCACACCCTGTTCGGACGAAAAGAAAATACATATTCACCTTGAATGAAAAACCGACAAGAACATTGTTTTGCGCTTCGTAGTCCATCATCGGGTTTTGATTGGATTGATTGCCGGCATCATGATGAATACCTGCATGCATTCCAAGCCCTATATACTCCTGAGAAAAAAGAGGTGAAGCCAGCATCACCATGATTGCGGCTATCATACATACACGGTATTGCATGAATCCGGATTCCTCCCTTTTTTCGTCAGTTTTTACTGTGCTTCTGTTATCTGTTATACTATAAAATTTAGTGCTGTTCGTCAAGAATATTATCATTTCATCTCGAGTTTTTCATAGGCTTCGTATTGCAATGATCCATATACATACAATACCTTCTAAATAATTGCGAAGTGACAGAATATATACCCGGAAAATATATCTGGATGAAAAAAAAATTGTGGCATAAAATAACCATCTCCTCTATATTCGCGTTGAAGACGTCGAGGAGGATGTGTATGTTCGAAGATTACCCAAAAACAATTATACTAAAAGACAATACCGAATGCATTTTTTCTATTGCCGATGGGGAATCCATAAAAGGGATCACCGATCTTTTCCCGCGGATTTCTCCGGAGGACCTCTGGGTGATGACGCGGGATTATACCCGTCCTGAAGCAATGGATATTTTCATCAATTCCTTCAATCCGGAAGAGAATGTGCATCTTCTGGCACATTGCAATGGGGTACTTACAGGCATGGGGTCATTGTACTTTTCGCACTTCGGTGCCAGACGGCATATTGGGAAGGTCGAGGTTCTCATTGATGAAAAGTACAAGCAAAAACGTCTCGGAACATGGATTATCCTTGAACTGGTCTCAATTGCACAATTTCTTAAGCTCGAGATTCTCGAAATCCAGCTTGTGGCCGGAAAGGATGACGCGGCTATCACCGCAGCCCGAAGAATAAATTTCATCCCTCAGGCCACTTTGAAAAATTATTTGCAAGATAAAAACGGCCGATGGATGGATCTTGTAATTCTTCTCAAGGAAATTCATGAATCATGGAGCGATTATTGATACATCGCTGTTTTGAAGCAGCAATCACTCTTCAACGCTTTTAAACAGCGTTTCCGCTTTCTTCTTGCCGGTAAGCCGCTCATAATCGTCGTAATCAACAAAAATGAGGTTTGGCAGTTTCTTCTTTGTGCGCATCACCATTGCGGGAGATTTATCGCGTGAAGTGACGTACTTAAATTCCCTGCCGCATTTTGGACACTTCTGCAACCCTTCAATTTTTATTCCAATTTCCCGGCATCCTGTGCAGAAGCCGAATTTATCATCAACCACAACGATATGCGACTGAATCTCTGAGATATCGACTTCAGTCCAGATTCGTAAAAATTCGCTCATCACTCACCTCCTCATTCTTTTTTTGCGATTATGAGCTGCCAGGCAGGATCGGAAAGCTGAATCACCGCAATATTGCGAAACGATGCGGATACAAGCCACGCGGTGTATTCATCCCGCGAATACACGTTGCCGCCCTTGCTCTGGGTGATCATGTGGAGCGCTAACGTTGCGCCGCAGTTGCTCTCTCCGCGGATATTGTCGAATACAGCAATGATTCCCTCAGCGTTCAGGTGCGCATAACACATCGCAATAATACGCGCGTTGTCAGCTGGAGATTGACCGTGACAGAGATTTCCCAGAAACGCAATATCATACTTCCCCGATGGCAGTTCGCGTGTTGCATCACCCTCTTCAATTCTTATATTCGGCAATACTTCCAGCTCCTGTTTCATGACCGCCATCGATTCGGGCAAGTCGAACACGATGGTAGAAAGCCCCCGAGAAGCAAAGTGCCGTGCGATTGTGCCCGGAGCACCGCCAATATCCGCGACCACCGCGGCATGCGGACAGTATTGTAAACATAGATCTACTATTTCGGGAGCGATGCGCTTTTTCCACGGAGAATCCATCCCGCGGATAAAATGCTCAATATTGAATCCTTCATAGCTTGATTCATCG
>DYLV01000023.1 GCA_020721925.1 Leptospira biflexa | reverse complement strand
TTCCTGATTTATTTGTTTTTTTTCTGGAATGCTTTTTACTAATGCAAATATGCGATGACGATTTTCATCATCGAAATCCCATTCAAAATTAGACATTGCATCAATATCTTTTTCCAGAGTCACTACCTCGAGGAATCGCCCGGATGTATCTTGCAAAAAGGTTTCAAGCAGTGCAAGAATATTGTAGCCGATGCCAAATCCCACCTCGAGTACCCGAATTGGCGTTTCAGCTTTTTCAAGCACTTTCGAGGGAATAACGTGTTTGAACAAAGCCTCGCTATACGCGCCATCTACTGTATGCATTGCCTCTTTGTATTCATCATAATACAGCGTGGGCGTTCCATCGCCTGTCCAGAGAATACTGAATTTTCCTTCCGACACCATTGCGCACTCATGCTTGCTGTTACGGTATCTTTTTCAGAATTTCCGCAAGATTGCGTACTCGCACATCAAAGCCATTAAGCTTCAATGCTTCATCGATGGTTTTTCTGGCAAACTGCCTGTTTCCCATCGCAATCTGGCTTTCTGCCAGTTTAAGCCATCCCCCATAGTATGCGGGCACAAGCTTTGTCACCTCACGATAGAACCCTTCGGCCTCGGCAAAATTGCCCTCCCGGAATTTCAATTTTCCCAGTCGAAGAAATCCCCATGGATTTAATGGATATGTGCGCGCAACTTTTAAATAACAGCGCTCGGCAGCCACATAGCGTTCTTCATCCAGCCAATAGTCGCCTTCGAGTATGTCGGTTACCCAGCAGTCTTTACTCATAACCCGTCGATGTTTCTTAAAGTCTGCTTCTCTGTACCAGGATTTTTCTCTGATGGTGGAAAGCATGGTAAGCAACTCCTTCATCCACACCCTTACCTCATTGTCATTACGCAGGAATATACCTGCTTCTTTCCGTTCAAACCAGGTCGCGTTGGATATTCCTCCTTCCTGGCGTATCTGCTCGTACAATCGCGTTCCCGGGTATAGCGCCACCGGCGAGACAATGCCGTCACCAGGAAGAATCTGTTTAATGAGTGAAACGGTCTTTCTGACATCGCCCCTGGTTTCTCCCTTCATTCCTACCATCAGATACAGCGAAAGGTAGGTGCCCACTTTCCGCGCTGCCGCTGCGGCTTTTTTTATGTCCGCCAGTGAAATTTTTTTATCATAGTAGCGGAGTATCCTTTCCGAACCGGTTTCCACCCCGTACTGTATCATCTCAAGACCCGCGTATTTCATCGCTGTCAGCATTTCTTCATCGACGGTATCCACCCGCGCCTGGCAGTTCCACATCATATATACGCCGCTTTTTTTTAAAAGTTCGCAAAATTTCATCACATGCGATTTTTTCAGAGTGAAATTATCATCGCGGATGGTAAAATATATAATGCCGTATTTTTTATAGAGCAAAACGAGCTCCTCCACCACTTTCGACGGATCGGTAAACCGTACCCGTTTCCCCCAGAATACAGGCGAACAGCAGAACGTGCAGTGAAAGGGACATCCCCGGGAGGTGATAATGTGTTTGTACTGCTCATTGAAATCGACATCGATGGTGGCACCGGAAAAGGAAGAAGGCGCGGGAAGTAAATCAAGCGGCTCAATTATTTCCGCTTCGAGTACTTTTACAGCGGGAAAGCGTCCTACGGCAAATTGCTCCACAAGCTGTGAAAACGCACGCTCCCCTTCACCCCGGATGATATAATCAATTTCAGGACAGCGTTTCAAGTATTCATCGGTAAGAAAGGTGATATGGGGGCCGCCTGCAATAATTTTACATTTTGGAAGGTCTTTCTTTACCCCCTGTATGAGTTTTAATGAATCAACACGGTTGTGTGTAAATATCGAGATGCCCAGCACATCCGGTCGGAGTGCGTGAATATCTTTGAGAGCTTTCCGATATCCCCTTTTCGAAAAATTTGCCAGTGTCACTTCAAAGCCCTTCGACTGGAGATATGCGGCAATCGAAACCAGACCCACCGGAAGAAGTGAAATATAGTAATTGTGACGGTCCTCATAGTGACACAGATAGGCAAGCAAAATCTTCATGCACTGTTCCCCACCGATTTATCATAGTCAACATATATCACTGTACAGACAAAGCAAAAAATATTTTAGCTCTTTTTTTCACGAGCAAGCCCAATTTCCCGCACCGTTTTCACAAATCCTTTCAATTTTTCATAATGGCTTCCCTTCCAGTATATCTTACCGCATCCTGTGCATCGATAAAATTCTCTGCACCACGCATACACGCCTGCAGGAATATGTGTTAGAGGGATATCGCCTTCAAGCGGCTGAACCAGCCCATTGCAGTCGAGGCATCGCGAAAAAGGTTTGCACGACGAGTACAAATCGAGACGCATTAACACCTCATGAAGCTGCATCTTCGGATCGGTATTCCTGACGATCAATCCTCTCTCGACGATTCTTCGCATAAGAAGCCCGCGATCTCTCGTAAGAAGGACGCGCTTCTGCCGAGCGGAGATTTCAGCAAGCACTGCATCGTCGAAAGATGCATCAAACAGCACATCAAATCCGAACAGTCGCAAATACCGCGCGAGTTTTCGTAAATGCACATCGAGTACAAAGCGCATCTCCCGCAAAGGCGCAGGGCGCAAGCGCGTAACCGGCGCAATATCGATCGATTCAAACATCGGATACACGCTTATCCTGTCACCGTCCTGTACGAGATAATCAAATCCGACGGATTCACCGTTCGCAAGTATAAGATCCACTTCCACGTGTGGAACTCCCTGGCTCTCGATGAGATCTTTCACCGAACGGGTGCCCGGAAAGACAACTTCAAATTCGCACTTTTGCTTCGCGACGGGCAAAAAATCATTTAGCTCTTCATAAAACCTGACAAAAACTCTCATGCTTACTTCGGCCGTATGAGTTCCTCCCCGCTGTGCCAGTTCGCCGGGCAAAATCCGCCATCGCTTTCACGTACCGCAATCGCTGCCTCAAGCTTCCGAAGAAGATCGGACGCGCTCCTTCCTATCGCCTCGTCGGTCATTTCCAGCGCGACTATTTTGCCGTCGGGATCGACGATGAAACTTGCTCTATGGGCAATTCCTCTGTTTTCATTGTACACGCCCATCATGCGAGAAAATTTTCCCGGACGATCGGATGCCATCGGAAATTTTATCTGCTTGATATCATCATGATCCCGTGCCCAGGCCTGATGCACATACGCCGAATCGATGCTGATGCTCACTACTTCAGCGCCCGCTTTTTTGAATTTTTCATAATGCGCCGACATATCCTTTAGCTCAGTGGGGCAGACAAAAGTAAAATCTGCCGGATAAAAAAACAGGATGAGCCATTTCCCTTTAAACTTCGAAAGAGCCAATTGAGAAATTTCCCCCTTATAAAAGACATCAAATGTATAATCGGGAATCCTCTTGCCGATGGGCGGCATTCCTGGTGGAGCATTGAACACTGCCATAGGTGCATCCTTTGCGCAGGCGAGCAACATCAAAACGAGAAGACATATCTTCACAGCCATCAGATTTTTCATATTGTTCTTTCCTTTAATCCAGATAGCATGGTTATAGCAGATCCTATATATTATTGCAAGAATTTTCGCACTTTAAGCCGCCGGCGACATACAAAAAGTAATTGAATTTTTACCGATTTCTTTATCCTTATTCACTGGCGTTTATCTTTACATGAAGAGAAGCGATAACACATGAAAATTTTCCGCATCATTCCCCTCCTGCTTTTTATTGCCACCGGCATTCTTGCGGCGGGAAGAGCACTCCGATGGCCGGTGGATCTTGCCCCGTCCATTACCGGCACTTTCGGGGAGCAGCGCGGACAATATTTTCATTCGGGCATCGACGTGAAAACTGAAGGCAGAACCGGACATTCAGTCTATGCCGTCGAGGGCGGATATCTTTATTCCACCACCGCACAAAGCCGCGGCTACGGGAATTCCCTTATCCTTTCGCATGGCGACATTTTTTCGCAATACGCACATCTGGATTCTTTTGTTGAAGGAAGCGTTCGGCTCAATACATTGATGGAAGTGATTAAGATACTCTACGAGAACGAGGTGGAAAATTTTATTTTCAGAAAAACAAAAATATATTTTAAAAAGGGAGATCTCATCGGCAAAAGCGGCGAAACGGGTTCCGGACCACCGCATCTGCACTTCGCGCTTCGCGAAACCGGCGGCGTGGTGAACCCTCTTAAATTCGTAAAAGTTTCCGATGGCGAAGCGCCGGTGATCCGCGCAATCACTTTTTGCGTGGAAAAAAACGGCAGTACCGTCTACAGCGAAACAGTCGCGGTGAATAAAACATGGCGGGGCTTCAGACCGGAGAAGAAAGTCTTTTATGCGCGGGAGGGGGATCGATGCTTTATAAAGCTTTCTTGCTTCGACCGCGTTGCCTCGCAAAACCGCTGCGCGGTATATAAAATCTTGTTTCTTGAAGAGGATGCGCCCATTTATGAAATTGATTTCGCTCGCTACCAATGGGCTGACAGCTCCATGGCAAAATACATATTCGACTCTTCAATTCCGACGTTTGCAGGAGAGTCGCTCTACACCTATTTTCTCTGCAAACGCAGAGGAAATACATTCAGCCGCATCATTGCACAGGATAACGGGTACATCACACCAAAAGACAAAAGACGGAATTTCATCATAAAAGTATTCGATTATGCAGGAAACGAAACCACCGTGGAATTCTCTCTGGAGAAGCATCGCGCCGATGCCCGCGACCCTTCTGAAGGGTTTGCAAAGATACCATCATCGAAACATACGACGCTTGCGGATGCATCCGGACGTTTTGCATTTTCCATACCGAAAGGATCTCTTGAACACGATGCGATGATGAAAATACTCGTCATACCAGAAAACGAAACAGTGAAAAAATTAATTTCCGCGGGTATAATAACGGCAAAAGATGCATCAGTCGTCTATGCCGTACATCCATTCGACCAGTTGTACCGAAGGAACGCGCACGTTTCTATCAAGCGCCCGGATTTTATTTCCAAAGAAGAGGCCAATAATATTCTCATCTATCATTCATTTGAGCACACCGGACACTCAGGGCTTCTCACTGTCTATAATCGTGTAAAAGACAGCTTCGAAGCTGGGACCCGGGCAAACGGGTATTTTTTTCTTGTGAGGGATAGCAAACCTCCTCTCATTTTGCTACCCCCTTTTCAGGATTGTATCACCGATTCCGGCCCATTTCGAGTACTGCGCCTTTACTTTGCCGATGACCTTTCCGGCATCAACAGCAAATCAATCTGGGTGTTTATTGACGGAATGAAATATCCTGCAACATTCGATTATGACCGGAATTGGGCAGAAGCGAACCTTCCCCAAAAGGCAATATCGCGCGGAGTGCATCATTTATTCGTAAGAGTAAAGGACCGCGCAAACAACGAGTCATGTGCACGAAGTCTTCTTGCGTTTTAAATGTACATGCATCAAGGAGGAAAATCCTCGTGGCAAACATATTGCACAACTCAATTGCACTTGCAAAATCAAAGCGTGAAACTTCCGTCGCATTACCCCAAAAATCAGAGCCAAGCTTTGCACTCGCAGAAAAAAATGATTTGCAAATCATCCATCCTGCATTTTCATCTGTAATGACAAATATCAGCACCACACAGAATAACCTCCCGAAACATGAAAAACCTCTATTCAAATAACATTCGCATACTCTTTGTAGCGTGTATATATGCGATCTGCATACTTGCAATTGCACTGTTAGGCATCATGGGCAACAGCGATGAACAGGCTTTACGCATTGCGCACACACATTTCTCATCCGAAACGATTTCGGTCGGGCGCGCATACTTCACATGGGGCGCAGTCTCTTCGATCCTTTCGCGGCTTGCAAAGCTTGCCGTTCTTATTTTCTGTATCTATAAACATCGTTCCATAATTTCTTTCCTCGAACACAAGATACGAAGAAAGACTCTCCGTCTGATTATTGTGGTATGCTTCACTCTCGTCTCTCTTCATCTCATTTCTTTTCCCTTTGCACTTGTCTCCGACTATCTGCGGAAAAAAATGTTCGGCCTTCTTGCATCCAATTTTTCCCTCTGGATTTTCCGGTATGTCGTTTCCACATCGGTAGGGATTTTGATTTCAATTATTGCGGTAATACTTTTTATCTCGACGGTGACACGTTTTCAGCGATATTATATACTCTTTCCTGCGGCCGTGCTCTTGTTTTCGCTTGCCGGTGTGCTCCTCTATCCCCGCGTAATACTTCCGCTTACGCATTCCACTCACCCTCTTGAAAACACCGCTCTCGCACCAAAGATCGCACAGATGCTGGAGAGTGCGCATACGCCTGTCCGTGCAATTTTTGTTTTAGACGAAAGCAAATACTCAAAACAGGTGAATGCATTTTTTACCGGCTGGGGACCATATCGGGAAATTTACCTTTTCGATACTCTCCTTAAAAACTACAGAGAGGAAGAAATTCTTGCTATCATTGCCCATGAGCTCTGCCATTACCGCGAAGAGCATGTTATCATCGGCATTATCATGGGGGCTTTAGGGCTCTGTGCGGGTATGATACTCATGAATCAGATATGCATTATTCTTTTCAAACACTCGCTCGCAATTGCAGCACGGGATATGGAAATAGCCCATCTCGTGCTTCTGTTCTCGATACTTATGTTCCTCGCACAGCCAATAAAAAATTCACTCTCCCGTGCAATGGAACGCCGATGCGATTCTTACGCCTGCGAACTCACCGGCAACAGGCAAATTTTCGCGGAAATGGAAAAAAAGATCGCCATTGCCAACCGAAGCGACGTCCTGCCGCATCCTGTGTATCATTTCTGGTTCGGCACGCATCCTTCTCCTCTCGAACGTATTGAATCGCACTAAACGAAAGGAAACATCACTCCTCTTCGAGAGGCAAAAGGATATTGAATATCGTTCCCACGCCCGGGGTGCTTTCAACAGTGATCGCGCCGCCATGCTGTTTGATGATCTGGCGTGCGGAAGAAAGCCCGAGACCGCTGCCGCCCCTTTCTTTGGTGCTGAAAAATGGGTCGAAGATCTTTTGCAATGTGTTCGCGTCCATTCCACAGCCTGTGTCGCGGATTGAAAGCATGACATATCTTCCCGGCGTAATTTTTTCTTTTTCAGCGGTCTTCGCATTAACTTCAACAATAGCAGTAGAAATATAAATAGAACCCTCGCCGTCCGGCATTGCATGGTAGGCATTAATAAAAAGGTTTAGCAGAATCTGTTCAAACTGGATAAGGTTGATGCGCACTGGACAATGCATATCGCACAGGGTAAAAGAAATGCGTATTTCACCGTGAAGCCGCCCAAAGACCGTTGCGCTCTCACGGACGATTGTATTCATATCAAAGATTTTTCTTTGCAGTTCGCTCCCCTTCGCACGCGCAATCAAATTCTTCGCCAGAGAAGCGCCCTGATTCGAAAAATTTTCGATATCTCTGATAATTTCGTCAATCTGAGGATTGTTCCCGCAATACCTTTTCAGAAGCGAAATGTTCCCCATTATTCCCGAAAGGATGTTATTGAAATCGTGTGCAAACATTCCCGCAAGAACGCTGAATGACTCTAATGTCTGGACATTGCCAAGCCTTTCTTCACATATCGACGACTGCAACAAATCATCCTTTATTTCTTCGGCAATAATAAAGAATTTCTGCGGCTTCATGATCATCAGACTCATGATCACTTTTTTTTCTCTGCCATCTTTGCACGTCACACTAAGAGTTTTGTGTACCACTGAATCCTGCTGCATCACGGCAAGATCGGCATCCCACTCGCTTCGAAGTTTTGCACGGAGTTGCTCATCGGGATACGCTTTCAAAAACCACTCGTCAAATGTGCGCACTTCTTCCAGTGAATATCCAAAAGCATCTTCAAAAGAAGGGTTGATATATTCAACCAATCCATTTAGAGAAAAGAGCGCTATAGGAAATGGCAGGAGTTTTAAAAACGTGAAATAATCGAAATCATGAAAGATTCTCTCTTCAATACCCTGTGCGACTCCAATGATGCCAACAATTCCTTTTTCTCCTTTCAGCGATCTGGCTCGTACCTTAATCGTCCCGGAACTGTATGGTGTCTGGTATCGAAGGATTATCGAAGAAACTTCAATTCCCGAAATAATCGACTTAAAAATTGAATTGGCATACTCCTTATCCGCCGGATGAATATAGTCAAGAAACGAGCGGTCCCGGCATTCATCCCCGGTCAGTGCGAATTTTTGCAGAAGATGCTTATTCACAAAATGGAATTTTGTGTCAAGCCCCACCACAAAGACGCCCTGACTCAGTTGATCGACAATATCATCGCTTTCCAGACCATGCGTCTTTACGATTTCATTAAAGTATTCTTTCATTTGAATTTCATAGTGCCGTATACAATATAACACACGCGACCCGCACGATTCAGGTAGCTTTCGAGAAGTTCATACGCCCTACACATATCCATTCTAACCGGGAAAATAATGAGAAAAATTGTCTTTATTTTTTATAACAGGATCAGGAATGATGTATCTAACGAGTTTCGTTATTTGTCAAGCATTTTAATAAACAATTCCGGCCGGATGGATTAATTTATTTTTGCCTTTTCTTTCCCATTCATTTATCAAATAATTGTGGTTAATAACAGCTACCTGTAATAACAAATAACAATGGCTTCATTACAATATAATTCATGGACATAATAATTATTGATCGCGTGCCACACCGCTCTTATTATACAAAAATCTTTTCCGATTTTATTATGAGTATCTCAACAAAACTTTTTTTTACCCATTATCGACAGCAAAGAACGCAATTTTCGCGAGTTAGGATGCGCACAGGGGGATATCGAGATAATACATGATACCTTATTAGAAGGTTCTTTCTATTCTTCATTTTGTGCATATTTTCACGCGCGATAAACTTTCATGCCCCTGTTTGGTATTTAAAAGAACACCGAGTATCGAGTGAGAGTACAATGAAATTTTCTTGTATGATCCAAATATTTGAGTCGACAGAATTTTATTGCTTTTATAGTGTTAACCAAAATCGGATAAAAAAATATAATTTCGCACCGGAAAATTATGCGCGGATATCAATCTGAATTTCGGTGGCGAGCTGTTCCGATACCACCTGCCGAATATTCAATGTGAAGGAGTATGCCTATGCAGGAAATAGCGGGCACCAGCAACAAAGTTTTAGAAGTCGATCTCAGCACCGGATCGTTCACCATCAGTGAAATTTCCGAGAAAGACCGCCGCGCCTATTTAGGCGGCAAAGGTCTGGGATTGAAACTTTTGTACGACAGGATGAAAGTCGGAATTGATCCCCTTTCAGAAGAAAACATGATCGCATTCATGCCGGGCGTGCTGATGGGTACGGGCGCTCCATGTTCGGGCCGCTTCGAAGCAATCACCAAGTCGCCTCTCACCGGCATCATGGTCACCGCCTCATGCGGCGGGCCTTTCGGAATGGCGCTAAAAACTTCAGGATGGGATGCGCTCATCATCAAGGGGAAAGCAAAAAAGCCGAGTTATCTGTATATCGACTCCAGAGGCGCGCAGATAAGGGACGCAAAGAAGCTGTGGGGTAAGGACACTCAGGAAGCCCAATCCATCATTGAAAAAGAAGGAACAGGTGCAGTTGTCATCGGCCCTGCGGGTGAGCACCTCGTTCGCTTTGCAAATCTCTGCTCCGGGCACCGTTTTCTTGGGCGCGGTGGAATGGGCGCAGTATTCGGTTCAAAGAATTTAAAGGCAGTTGTGGCCAAAGGCGGCGAGTTCAGGATTGTCCCCGTCAATAAAAAGAAATTCGAAAAAGCACGCAAAAAACTCAACGCGTATATCAACCGAAACAGCATCACCTCGGGTTCGTACCGCAACTTCGGCACCAATGCCAACGTAAACCTTTCAAATGCGGCATGGATTCTCCCGGTGAGAAATTTTACCGGCGGCTCTCATGGTGAAGCCCATAAAATTTCCGGCGAACTTATTGCAGAAAAATTCAACACAAAATACCATACCTGCAAACCGTGTTCCATTTTGTGCGGACACAAAGGTCAGTTCGCCGGTAAAGAGCGTTCTGTTCCTGAATACGAAACGACCGGCCTCATGGGTTCGAATCTTGAAATTTTCGATCCAATTGTGATTGCGGAATGGAATGAGATATGCACCCGCATGGGAATGGACACCATCTCCACCGGCGGAACGCTCGCATGGGCGATGGAAGCCACTGAAAAAGGTCTTTTCAAATCAAATCTCAAATTCGGCTCCACAGACAATGTGGCGCAAACATTGAAAGACATCGCCTACACCCGCGGCATCGGGAAGGAATTGGCCATGGGATCCCGCTGGCTTTCAAAGAAATACGGCGGCGAGGATTTCGCAATTCATGTGAAAGGCATGGAAATGGCGGCATACGATCCTCGCGGATGCATCGGACACGGCCTCTCCTATGCTGTCGCAAACCGGGGTGCCTGTCATCTATCAACATCGCTGTTCACCCTTGAGTCATATTTTGGCATGGCGAGCCCCAATGCCAAACGCGGAAAAGCCACGATGGTGAAATTTTTTGAAAACGTGTACGCGGCAATGAATTCCCTGCACATCTGCCATTTCACTGCCTTTGCCGTTTTCCTTGAGCCGCCTCTGGTGAAATTCACTCCGGTCCCAATGCTCAAGATCATGGTGCAGAATCTCACCCCCATAGCGCTGACGGTAATGGATATCAGCCTCTGGCCAGAGCTCTGGTCCGGTGTGACGGGTAAAAGACTTAGCATGCCCGGCTTCAAGAAAATCGGCGAACGAATTCACGTTTTAGAGCGATACATGAACACCCGGGAAGGAATATCGAAAAAAGACGACACGCTTCCCGTCCGCCTTCTTTCCGAACCGAGAAAATGCGATCATCGGGGCAAAGTGGTGCCCCTCGAATGGATGTTGAAACGCTACTATAACGTACGCAAATTCGATAAAAACGGGATCCCGACTGATCGGCTTTTGAAAAAGTTAGGGATCGAGAAAAAGTAATAATTATGACGCAATAGACTGAATATAACACGTGAGGTATTTGCAATGCGATCTCAGAGTGAATATGGATTCTTCTACCAGCCGAAAATCATGTCGGGCATTGCTGCGATGGAAAACATACCCGTCGAGCTCGACGGTTTCAATGCCCGCCATCCTTTTGTGATTACAAGCAAGGAAATTTCCTCTTCGGGCCTTGTGAAAAAATTTGTAAAAGCCCTTTACGATTCGAACACCATCATCGGTGCGCTATACGATGGCGTGCCTGCCTATGCGGGCATCGCACTCATTCGGGAACTCGCACAGTTCTATCGCGATCGCGGGTGCGATTCCATTATCGCAATCGGTACGGGTTCCATTGTCGATGCGGCCAAAGGCATTAACATTATCGTTTCAACCGGCAAAGATGTGTTGGAGTTTGAAGGCAAAAACACCATCGCCGGACACCTCAAACCGTTTGTGGTTGTACCTACTGCAAATATTGCACCCTACGATCTCACCGGCTTTGCTGCTCTTGAAGGAAAAGAACTCGTGTCAGATTATCTCTTCCCGGACATCATTGCAATTGACACCCGTATGATTCGGGGATGCTGCAGCGAAAGCGCATGCGCCACCGCGCTTGTCTCTCTCACGCAGGCAGTGGAAGCATTTCTCTCGCCCCGGTCAAACCATCTGACCGACGCATATGCATCAATGGCGCTGCGAATTATCGCAGATCACATCGTAAAAGCAGTGAAACGGCCACGCAATAAAAAGGCAAGCATGGCTATGGCAAACGCAGCAGTTGCTTCCGCCGCCGCATTTCACAACCAGCTTCCCGGTCCCGTTCATGCGCTCGGTATGGCGCTTGCAAAGCTCACCGGCCATTTGCCAGGGCTTTGTATGGGTGCCCTCCTTCCCGCGGCGTTGAAATTTCGCGCAATGAAAAAAGAGCCTTTCCGAAGCGATCTCCTTCTGGTAATCGAAGGAGCGGACCGATATGCGGAAACTGCGGAAAATGATCGCGCAAATAAAGGCGAGGCAGCCCTGATGAATCTCATTTCATCCATTCCCGGTATACCGGAGGGTCTTTTTAGCCTTAAAGTACCGCGCCATACGGCCGGGGAAGCTATTGCGCTTGTTGCGACGAAGGAATCTGCGCTGAAAAAGCAGGACCTTGAAGAGTTAATTACCATGGCCTTGTAGCAGTGCACACATTCATCAATTACGACAAGGAGGAATGATATATGATAAACTATAACAATTACCCTGAAATAAAACCCGGAAAAAAATTGCTCAAGCGCATATATGTCGCGACCATGCTCTTTGTATTCGGCAGGGCATTCCAGGCCGTCTCGAGAGTCGACCGCGGCGCCAGAGAAGAATTTGCGCAGATGCCGGACGACTTCGTACTGGATTTCGGCGTTGTTCCGAACGGACCGCACATGATTGTGGGAAAAGATGAGAAAGGCCGAATCAAATATTTAGGATGGAATCCTGCAGGCAAGAAAATCACCCTTGCGATGCGGATTAAAAACATCGAAGCCGCCATGCGCATGTTTACGTTTCTGGAGTCATCCTGCACCGCGACTGCGCGTGATCGGCTCATCGTCGACGGCGATCTTCCCACCGCATGCAATGTGCTTCACATTATGGATTTGCTCGAAGTGCTTCTTCTTCCGAAGTTCGCGGCAAAGCTCGGAGTGAAACGATATCCGAAATGGTCTCAGCTTTCACCCCTGCGGAAATGGACGAGCCGGCTTCTTACGTACGTACGGCTCATCGCCTGATAATCAAATACACGTGGAGGTACCATCATGATTATACCTGGATATTATGAATATTGCTGCAGGGTCAAAACGATCGCAGGGCATAAAGCCCTGGAAAAAATTCCTGCCGAGCTCTCACGAATGGAGGCGCAGAAACCGATGATCATCACCGACAAAGGAGTCGCCGGTGCGGGGCTTATCAAGATTGTGCAGTCGTCTATTAAATCGGCAAAGGGACCGAAGGCTTCTGTTGCCGCCGTGTACGACAATGTGCCGCCAGATTCAGAGCTCACCATTGTACGTGAAGCGGCCAAAATATATCGCACTAAAGGGTGCGATGCCATTATTGCCGTTGGCGGAGGTTCGGTGCTCGATACCGCAAAGGGTGTGAACATCCTGGTTTCCCTTGGCGGCGACGAGCTGATGCACTACGCAGGTGCCGGCGCAGTGAAGCAAAAGTTAAAACCCATGATTGCCGTCCCCACCACCTCTGGTACTGGATCCGAAATGACACTTGTGGCGGTGATAGCCGACCATTCACGGAGCGTGAAACTGCCGTTTGTATCGTATTTTCTGCTTCCCGATGTAGCCATACTCGATTCTCGTATGACCAAAACGCTTCCCCCTGTATTGACATCCTCCACTGCAATGGACGCCATGACGCACGCCTGCGAAGCATACACCTGCATGGCAAAAAACCCGGTGAGCGACGTGACTGCCCTTGAGGCGATACGCCTCATTGCATCGAATGTGCTGAAGGTGGTGAAAAATCCAAACGATCTGGAAGGAAGGCTCGCGCTGGCGAACGCCTCAACACTGGCCGGAATGGCGTTTTCCAATTCCATGGTGGGGATGGTGCATATGCTGGGACATGCCACCGGTGGAGTCTGTGGAGTTCCACATGGTGTCTGCATGAGCATCCTTCTGCCGTATGGTCTCGAATACAATTTGCATCGCTCAGGTGTACTCACAGCCGAGTTGCTGCTTCCACTTGCCGGCCCCGAAGTGTATGCGGCCACGCCGAAAAATGTACGAGCGCTTAAGGCAATCGAGCATATCCGTAAGCTCAATGACGAACTGCACCACGCCACCGTCGGGCGCCACGCACGCTTCTTAAAAGAAATCATAGGGCGCGAAGGCAAGCCGATGGTACCAAAAGAAAAGCTTCCCGACATCGCGCGCACCGCGATGCGCGACGCTTCACAGTTTTACAACCCCGAGGATCTTGATTTCAACGACTGCATGATGGTGCTCGAAAACGCATGGGAGGGCACTCCCCTTAACTTAAAAAAAATCAAAAAAGGAGCAAAGGGCATCAAGTTTTAACCGTGCAGAAACAATGAGCGAGCAAAAGGCGGGGATGCCCCGCCTTTTTTGTTTTTCATTCTTGACAAATCCCCGGATATACTGAAAACGATAAGAATTCCTTTTGAGAGCATGAACCAGAGCGCCACTCGAATAATACAGTGTCTATGAAACTGAAAGCAAGCATAATCTCAGCCATTTTGATAGCTTCGACAACTCCTCTTCTGGCCGGATATTACGAGGACGGTATCCGCTCCTATAACAAAAAGCAGTACGATGACGCGAAGGTTCAATTCGAAAAAGCGGTGGAAGTCTTTCCAGAAAACGGCAACGCGTATTTCTATTTAGGTGAGATCGAACGCAATCTCGGCAATTTCGACAAAGCGATAGAATATTATCGCCTGGCAGTCGAGAACCACGCGTCGAAAAAATACTACAAGATGTCATACTGGAATCTCACCATCATCACCGAGCAAATGGGAAACTACAACGAACTGGTGAAGATGTGCAAAACCTTCTGGCGTCGGGCGGGCGATAGAGGGATGAAAACAAAAGTCGAAACCCTCATCAACAAATCGATCTGGTCCGACAACGCAGAAGCAGTTGAAAAATACAACAGCGGCATGAAGCTGAAAAAAAGCAACATGGAAGAGGCGGTAAAACATTTCCGTGACGCCATAAGCGCCGATTCCCGCTTTTTAGCTCCCAAATTTGAGCTCGGCCTGTGGCATTACCGGGAGGGCAAAATTTATGATGCCACCGCACTCTTCAGCGAGATTGTTTCGCGAGTGCCGTTCTACGGCGACGTACATCTTCTTCTCGGCAATATGTACTATAATGAAGGGAAGTACAGCAGCGCTGCGGAGCACCTCAGCAGTGCAATTGATTACAGCCTCGTCGGCGGAGATATTGAATACGAGCTATACCTCAAACGCGGTACATCCTATTTTCGGCTCGGCGAATTTGAAAGTGCGAAAAAAGATCTCCACACCGCTTTGAGAATGAAGCCCGGGCAAATAGAGCCGCTTCTCATTCTTTCCGCCGTCAATATCAAACAGGAAAATTACGACGAAGCGCTTAAAACTCTCACACTGGTAGAAAAGAAGAAACCAAACGATCCGTCGGTGCTTTTGCAAATAGGTAGTATCCACTACCGAAAAAACGATGCGCGTCATATTGCGTATTTTGATCGGCTATACCTTGCGCTTTCAGCCAAAGAAGAAAAAGCTCCCGAAGGCTACCGCCGTGCAATGGAAATTCTGGCACGCCACCACTATGAAAAATCCAACTTTGCCCATGCAAAGAAGGTGATGGATTTCATCTCCAGCGAGCGCTGGAACAGCAGCATGCGCCTTATTGCCGCACGGACTTCATATGGCCTCAAGGACTACCAGAACGCAATTGTAGAATATGAAAAACTCTCGCTTGGAAGCGAGGATTCCGCTTTTTTAGCTGCTGCATATGTTAAAACAGGAAGAAATGAGCGCGCGCGGGAAATGGTACGGCGATATTTCAACGATGATAAATTCATTTCCCTCGCCAGAAATCATCGCGGTTTGAAAACCATCATCAATGAAGTTGAAAGAGAACGCGCAGCACAAAATGCCGCACCAAACAAATCCTCCGAAAACAAGAGTACATCGACGCCCCTTGAACCAGGAAAAAATTAAAACACTTATTTTCGCAAATATCGAATTAGCCGTCACCTTTGCACTGCTTTTCGCCATCACCTTTTTAAACGCTTTCATATTTGACTATCCACTTGATACAATCGCATGGCTTTTCATTGCGTCTTTCGCCGCAGATCTGCTAACAAAAGTGCAGAGAGGAAAATCCGATAGACTCAATTATCTACATAACGGAGATGGAATGGCGGCCATTCTGGGAATCATCATATCGCTGGTGCTGTTCCCGACCGGGGGTTTCGCCATTGCCGGCATCTTTTGCCTAAGCGCGCTTATTCTTTTTCGGACATTTCTCCTTCTCACTGATCTTTCATCTTACCCGGGACTTTTTGCCAATATCGTCGCGCTCGTCGCCTGCGGCTATCTGATTCACCGCTTCGGCATTTCATACTCATCAGTCCAGATAATTGCCACCGGAGTTTTTCGCGCAATGGCGTTCTCTCAATGGGTTATATACGCTGCGCTGCTTTTTATAGCACTCTTGTATATTCCGGCAATTCTCCTTCGCAATGAAATTAGACTTTTTTCGCTGGGTATGGATTTTTTCGAGGAGGCAGGTTACCGATACTTTCCATCCCTCATTGCAATGGAATGGGCGAGGTGCATGTTAACCGCCATCTCCGTGCTGGGAAGCGGAGTGTTTGCTGCCGCCGGCATGATATTCATTTTCTCAAAAAGAAAAGAAAAAATGTCGGACTATGCCACCATCCCCGCGCGCATTGCACTTATTGTCCAGACTCTTGCCGTACTGCAGGCAGTTTCTGACGGCACAACCGCTGCGATCATCGCCATCTGTGCGGCAATTCTGTGGTCGTATATTGCCCGGAGGTTTTCAAAATGATAGAATTAAAAGACGTGGCGCTGGTGCGCTATTCACGAGAAATACTGAAAGCAATCAATCTCTCAGTGGAATGCGGGGAAATCCTTGGAATAATCGGACCCGGAGGCTGTGGCAAATCGTCACTTCTGAAAATAATTTCGGGCGCTCAGCGCCAGTTTAAGGGAGAAGTGCTCGTTGACAATCGCCCCATACGCGCCTTTTCCCGACAGGAGAAAGCACAGAAAATTTGCGCAATTCCGCAAGTGCCCGAAAATACAGAAATGACAGTGGCCGAGTTTATCATCCTTTCCCGTTCGCCGTTTAAGAAACCCTTGAACCCTTTTTCCCACTATGATCTGCAAATTACCGAAGAATGCATGGGGGGATTCGAACTTTCACTATTCAGCGGCTCATTCCTGAAAGACCTCTCCCGCACTCATCTGAAAGCCGCGCTTCTGGCATTCTGCTTCGCGCGCAATCCCGATGTGCTTATTCTCGATGATCCCACCGATGGCCTGGACATTCGCGGGCTTGTGCTTTTACAAAAAATGCTCTTTCACTATGTGCTGGACGGCAACAGAACCGCAGTGCTGGCAGGCAATGATATCAATTTCATCGCACAGACGGCAGATAAAATTGCCGTCATGCATGATGGCGCCCTCAAAGCGCTCGGGAGTCACGAAATCATCGATCCAGAACTCATCAAACAGTATTTCGGGACTGACGTATTTGTGTCGAAGAGCGTCTACAACGGAAGGCCGAATGTGCACTTTTTCCCGGAAGGGTGATGTTTTTTAAATCCAATACCTGCAATGGCTTTTGGTAAAAACTCGACTTTCTTATTTCATTTCTCTGCACTCTCACGATTTTTGAAACGTTACATCATCGGAAATTAAACTCGTGAATTTATCAGCCGCACGTTAAACGTACAGTAGGGCAACCATCCTTTTCGGCGTGCTTTTTCGAAGGAAATAACAAGATGGGGAAGATACTCTGGCTCATAGGGCTGATTGAGAAGAGCCCATCCGAGTTCATGAAGGAGCTTGTTTCCTTTCCGGCTGTTGCACCAGCGGCACGCGCACACTAAATTGAGCCAGCTTGAAAATCCATTGCGCAAGTCTTTGCCGGTCACCTGTTCCCATTTGCTGCGTGGAATTATATGATCTACTGTAAGATCGCGCATCGAAAAGCGGCTCCCGCAGTACTGACATACCATATCGTCGCGATAGATGACATTGAGCTTTGAAAAGGCGACTTTTCTTTTCGGAAATTTATTATAGCCGATCACCGACACCACCGACGGTATTCGATAAATCATCGAAGGCGAGTGTACATATCCATCTTCTTCCACGACAGGTTTTGCACGTTCAGACGCAATAAGACAAATAGCCTCTTTCACGGTAGAAATCCGTAAGGGAAGGAAGGCTGAATTGAGCACCAGCACTTCCGAGTTCAGCGTCGCTACGGTGCCGGTTGCATTCATTGAACAATACTCTCTTTTGCAAGTATGAAAATTTATGTTACCGGTGTCAAGCGGTTTTTGAGCCATTAGCGTTCAAACAATGCGACGCGAAAACCCCGGTACTCATCGCCGATGCGCGGCCCGCCCGCGTTGCGGATTCCGCAGCGCTGATAGTAACCGCCGTCATTCCATGATCCACCGCGAAGCACTTTGAGCTCACCACTGCGCGGTCCCCGGGGATTTTTTTTGTGCGATTGTGCATAATACCGTGGATCGTACCAGTCGGCACACCATTCCCAGAGATTGCCGCTCATATCGTAGAGTCCAAACGCATTAGGGCGCTTTCTGCCCACCGGTTTGAGACCCACTTTCCCTTCTTTTGCCCCGGAATTATGAAAGTACCAGCAAAAACTTCCATCAATTTCATCGCCCCAGAAGTACTCTGTTTCACTTCCCGCGCGGCACGCGTATTCCCACTCCGCCTCGGTTGGAAGAACTGCATTCACCACACAACGTATGGAAAATTTACGGCAAAACTCGTTCGCGTCCTCCCAGCTTACATTGTTTACAGGATATTCATCTCCGCGTTTACCCGTGGAAGGATTGTGGCACATGATCGCTTCATACTGCTTTTGCGTGATTTCATATTTCGACAGCCAGAAGCTCGACACCATTACATGATGTTGCGGGCATTCTTCAATCACGCTCAAACCGCAATCACGCATCCCCATGAAAAAGGTTTTACCCGGGATGTGGACAAACGCAATGCCACCGACAACTTTTGTCTCAGACACCGAATTGGCGGGTCGGACGCGGTACGCGTACATCATCACTACAAGCAAGGAAAAGCTCAACATGCACAACCAGCGACTCATGCGCCCCATCTACCACGTCTTTACTCTGACTGAAAGAACACCATCACAATCCGAAATTTCCCCCCTCATCGAATGAAAGTCGAAGAGGAGTTTTTTTGATATCAGCAGGAAGATTGATGAAAGTTTCTCCTTTTATTTTAAAAAGCCCCTTCCGCTCCTTAAAAATTCTCAGCACGCCCTTCCCCAGCGATTTTGAGCTGAGTTCATTTGCCACGGATACAATAAGCGTATCACCCGCCATCTGCGTTTTGCTGGTGTCACCCCGGAAAACTTTTTCATTGTTGATGGAAAAATCATAGTTGAGTTTATTGAAAAAGAGCTTCGCTCTGGCATTATTTTTTAGCTTCAAATCAAAATTTACTTTTAATTTTAAATCGAGATCGGAAAGCCCAATTTTTTTCACGTCGACCTTCTTCCCGCTGATGAGATTTCCCAAAAGGCCAACCACTTTATCGGCATTCAGATTCTTTCCGGCCTTGCGAATCGCCTCTTGAATTTCCGCCTTGCTCGGAGCGGTTACCTTGAAGTTATGAACCGCTACAGAAGGCCTGATGGCAGGAATCTTTTTGCTGACAGTGAAAGGAAATGAAAACGTCTTCGGCAATCCCGGTATTTTCGGCAGAGGTATGCTGAGCTTACCTGAAATGTCGCAGACTAAATATTCCTTATTATTGTAATCTTTCACAATATGTATTACTTTTGCATACTCAAGATTTAAAAGCAATGGCGTTACCGCACTTCCATTTGCTTTAATTTTAAATCCCGACGGCGTGGTTGTTTTGAAAAGCTCATTTTTGTCTATATCCACCTTGAATTCTACTTTTTCAAGCCTGATTCCAATAGGATAGGGATTGATGATTTCAATATCAAATTGAAAGTCTATATCGCGAAGGCTGATTGCTTTGATGTCGAAATCCTTGATGCGCACCTCGGGAAGCGTAATCCCTTTTGGAATGGAAAAATTCAGCGAGCCCGACTCGCTTGAAGCACACATAAAAATGGACATACTGCAAATGAATATCATCACATATCGTTTCATTTCATTGCCTCCCGGAAGAAAGCTTAAAACACCACTCCATGCCAACCAGCATTGTTGTTGATACACATTCAAATGTCAAGAACTCTTCTTGCATGTGAGCATAGCCGGCAAATTTACTCTCAACATCTTTTTCATGCATCGATCACCTAAAAACTTGACAAATAATATGATTACAAAACCTATGGGCAAACAATACTGGAAATATCATTACTCTGTACATCTTTAAAAAAAATCACCATTTATTATGATTATTTTTTGAAAAAATTTTAAAAAGAAACAATTCAAAGAAATCCTCTTCATCATCATTATGAGAACAGCAATCCGAAAATTGTACTTATTATGCTTCGTAACTGCATAGTGGTTTTTCAAAATATCAACCTGCCATTCGTGACTACATTGAAAAGATTGCATAAATTGCGGGGAAAAAAGTTCTTGAAATAATCTCATTAATTCAATAATTATAGCCGAAATGCGAAAAGGCGCTCATTTTTGTGAGAACTGAAACCCTGATCATCTTTTTATGAAGGCAAAAATAAACATACTTTTGATTTTCCTTTTCTTCACCGCAATGCTGTTTTTTTTCGGTTCGCAAGCCCACGCTCAGCGCACCAAAACGAGCAGCCGCGCCGGAGAGCAGGTTAAAGCTGAAAAGGGTCTGAAAGACAACAGATACTTCTTCTACTTCATCAATCCCTCCGTAACCAACTTTGGCACTGATGATGATAAGAAGATGTTTCGTGAAGCAATATTGCGCGATATGATTTCTCAGATGCTCTACATGAAGTTTCTCTTTCACGAATCCTACGAGGAAATCAGAAAAGCCCAGAAGCTTCTCATCGATGTGTATCGAAGCACGCTTCAGCGCGACATCGAAAACGCGCGAATTCTTCTAAACGGCATCGTGCCTTCGGTCTTTGAATCTAGCGACAAAGATTCGCTCCTCTACTTGCGCCTCGGATACCGCGACTTAAACGTTGCGAACATCTATTTAGGAATGGGCGATAATATCACCGAAAATCTCTATTCCATGCGCCTGTACAAATACGTGGAAGCGATGAAAACCGCAAAACACGGTTCACGCTACGCAATTCTCGGGATGATCGCCGTTGCGGAAAGCAAGAAGGGAAAAGCGCCCGAAACCGGAGTGTATTATCCCTTTGGAGAGGTCATCAAAGCGCTTCGCGACGCGCTGTACGAATATGAACGCCCCAATCTTTCATTCAACACCATCTCCGACAAAATTTTTCAGTATGTCAGCATATCGGAACGGAATAAATATCTGACAATTCATTACGACAGCTATTTCAGGACTACCGCGGAAAAGTCCTTGTATGATGAAATCTGGGAAAAGGCCGAGGTTGATACAATTGAAGATTATCAGCATTACAAAAGCACGCTCGATTAACGCGGCGATGCTTTTTCCCTTTTCAATAATTGCATTACGATCCTTTCCATACACGAATAACTGATTGCCAATTAAAACTTTGAGGTTCGCCTATGAATAAAACCATCCTTTTTTGCGCCACCAGTTTGTTCTTTCTGTGCTGTGCGGGAAGCGGGTCTTCGGGAACAGACCTTGCTGCTCTGGGTCTATACTCAACTCCCCAGAAAATAATTGACACTCTTGATAAAGAGAACGCCACCTATGCGGAACACTATATGCTTGGCCGCGCATATCTTGAAAAAAATGACCATAAAAAAGCGATTTATCATTTTGCGAATTCGGCCTTCGTATATCAGCGCGCAAAAAAGCTCCGTCTGTTTGCCGGGCCTGTGTATAAATTTTTAAATCAATTTCACATCAAATCGGAATATTACGACGATGCAGTCTATGCGATTGCAAAAATATTCAATTCCTTCCGGGAGTTCGATCATGTCGTGAAACTTACTGATCTCGTCGATAAAAAACCTACAGCTCTTGTCCGCGATTCGCTGGTTTTAAAGGCCAGGGCGTTATCCGCACTCGATCGTGACAATGAGGCAATTGAGACATTGCGGGAAGGAATTTCACTTTTCAAGGAAAAAAATGCCCTTGCGCTATTTCACATACGCATTGCATCTGCCTGCATCAACGCGAAGGATGAACGAAAAGCGTTTGATGAATATTTCACCGCGATTGGTATCGCGCCAGAAAGCTGGCATGCCGCCATAGCAGCGGAGGAGATCCTCCATCTTTTGAAAAATAACGCAAGGGCACTTATCCCCGAACAAAAAAAAACTCTGGCAAAAGCGCTCTACCATGCCGGAAAGTATGATGATGCCGCTTCTCTTTTTGCCGAAATGTCATCTGCCATTCTCTCCGATGTAGCCGATTGCCATATTAAAACGCTTGTGCGCACAAAGCACTTCGACACCGTTGAAAAAATCATCGCCAATGCGAAGTCCCAAAAAAAAGACCGCGAATACGCGCGGATTGCCGCTGATGAACTGTGGAACGCCGGTCAGCAGATTGCAGCAGCCAACCTTTACCGACGGCTTGCAAGCGGCACTGATGAAAATGCACGCCACTCGCTTGCACGTCTCTGCATGTTCTCCGAGAAGAGAAAACTCCCCGGTTTTGAAGGGCTTTTGCGTGATTTCATCACAAAATATCCTGACGACCAGCAAGCCAGCTTTTTTTCATGGCTTCTTGCGCGCAGTTACATCCGCAATTTTATTTTCTCTTCCGCCCGTTCAATCATCGAAAAGAGCCTTGCCGACTCCCCCGATGGAAAATATTCCGATCATCTTCGCTTTTGGCTTTACCGAATAATGATAAATGAAGGAAAAAATGACAATGCGATGGCTGTCCTTTCTGATATGGTTGAGAGAAATCCAGATTCTTCTTACACCTGGTCATTGCTCGAAACTGTCTCCTCGGCGGCTTCGCATGATGAACTTTTATCGTCGTTCGAAAATTGCACGGCCGATACATGCCGTATGCTCTATCATGCGCTTCTCACGGTGAAAGAATGCAACATCAATGCAACCAGTTCCCGCTGGAAAAAATACTCTTTCGGCAACCGCCAGCCGTACAGGCTGATTGAATCCTCGATTTCGTCGCTTTCCCTTCACTCGGATTATGAAAGCAATTTGAAAGCGCTGAAAAAATACTTCGCAGTAGGCGATTCCAATTCGATCAGCAGGGAGCTTTCGCTTCTGCCAGAAGATGAGGAGGTAAAAAACGATATTCATACTGCAATTGCACATTTTTCCAAAAAATTTGGCTTTTATCACCGTTCCGTTTTCTCAACGCTCCAGCTCTTCAAGTCTGCAAAAATCCCGGTTAATTTTTTTCTGATGGAGCCAGACACCATGCGGCGGCTCTATCCCCCAGCATATTTTGAATGCGTAAAAAGCGCCGCCCAAAAGTATGGCTTCGATATTCCCACTCTGTATGCAATAATCAGAGCAGAATCGCTCTACAAACACGACGCACAATCTCCCGCAGGAGCAGTCGGCCTCATGCAGATTATTCCCACCACCGCTCGCGGCATAGCCAGGGAACTGTCTGCCGAATCCTACAATCTAAAAGATCCATGCACATCTATAGATTTTGGCGCTCATTATTTTAAAAAACTCGGGAAAATGTACAATGGCAAAATCGAGCTGATGATAGCAGCCTATAATGCCGGGCCGGGAAATGTTGCAAAATGGATGGAAAAGCATTCTTCCGACGATCTTCACTTCTTCATTGAACAGGTGCCTTTTGATGAAACGCGATATTATATGCTGCGCACGAAAAAGAATTATCTCCAGGGGAAGATTGTCTACGGAAAAAAATAATTTTTGTACTTTACCTTCTCCGGAAAGTACTATATCTTGAGACATGGGGCATCTCACAAAACTGCGTTAGTCCGAAGAATCAACATCACGGAAAGCGGATTTTGCCAATGTACGGTGCCCGCATGGGAACTTCCCGTGAAGATATTGTGAGAGGTTCTCATATTTTACCCCTTGCGGATTGAATGGAAGGATGATTCTTTGCGAAAGCAGATTACAAGGAGATTTGGAGGCAGGCTCATGATGCGCACAAGCAGTATGATTATCGCCTTTGCGTTTTTTTTCACGCACGCGTATGCTGTCGAACGGGTGGGGAAAATAGTTCAGCTTATTAATGATGTGGACGTCACTTCGCTTACCACCGGCGAGAAAATTATTCCTCATGCAGGGTTTGTTATCAACACCGATCATAAAATAAGAACGGGCAAGCGCTCGTACGCGGAAATTCTTCTCGACAATGGCACCCGCATTCAGATGCGCGATATATCCGTGCTGAATGTTTCATCCCTTAAAGATGATAAGACCGAAGAGCCCACCCGGCTGCGCCTTCTCACCGGGAAACTTCGCGTGTCGGTCAAAAAAATCTTCAGGAAGGGACATACCCTCATCTTAAAAACGCCAACTGCAATTGCAGGAATTAGAGGAACCGAATTCGGAGTGATTGCAACTATCTACGAAACCAAAATAATCGTTTTTAATGGAAAACTTGACATCGCCAGTTCAAACCAGAAAATAATCAAATCCTATCAGTTGCGCGACCGCGAGGAAAGCGACATAAAAAAAGATACGCCGCCAACCCCTCCCCGTAACGTTCCCGAAGACGTTGTGAACACCTGGTTCGATCGCTACGATATTGACGAGCTAAATAGAATCAAAGATAAAACCAAAGCTGGAGAAGGACTGCTTGATTCAATTTTACGAAAGCGCACGTATTGATGCATCGCTATACGAATAGTTCTCTTTTTCTTTTGGTCATATTCGAACTCGTCACTGCAGTTTCATGTGCGCGCTCTTTTGTGTCACAGCCTGAAACGAAAACGAGTGCCGAATATATTGCCATGTATAAAACGGACGACTGGACAATTCGAAGAAGCTCAATACAAAAATTATCAAAATTCAACGATCCGGAAAGCATTGACGCGTTAATTGCCGCAACTGAAGACAGCCATTCAGCAGTGGTGATTGAAGCACTCAGGGCACTGCGGAGACATAAACCCGCGAAAGCTCTCGATAGAATATCCGAACTTGCAGAAAAATCAACTCATCCAAACATCCGCTGGCATGCAATCAGAACTCTCGGATTTTATAGGGATCCCACCTATGCGCTCATCTTCGCCAGAGGGATGAACGACGAAGACTGGCTCATACGGGAGGAATCGGTTAAGGGACTTTTGAAAATTAATGATTACTCCATCAGGTTTATTTCTATCCCATACATCTTACAGGCTCTGGAAGATCCTTCGAATAATGTCAGGTTTGCCACCCTTAAATATCTTCGAATTAAGGATCCACGTATTTACCAAAAACTTTCGAAAATCCTTTTCGATTCCAAAGACCATCAGCAAACACTTGTCGAAGAAACGCTGAAAGCCATTAAGGGCTATGAACTCGACGAGGAAACAAGAGAAAAAGTGATTCATTATCTCACCCATCAGAACAAAAATATCCGCCTTGAAGCTTACAACGCATTGCTTGCGCACCAGAAATTGGTAAAACACAGAAAATTCTTTACCAGGAAAAAGGAAACCACGAAATGACTTCTCACACCATAGGGCAGATGATTACAAAACAGCGCGAATTTTTCTCACGCGGCGCCACACGCAGCTGAGCGGTACATCGCTCCAACTGCGATCGATGATGTTTCACTGGAAGATCCAATCATGAAAGAAGAAATATTTGGGCCGCTCATGCCCGTTCTCACCTATGACGAAATCGAAAACACGATCTCCATCATCAATTCGATGCCGCGGCCTCTGGCATTATACCTTTTCACAAATTCGAGAAAAATTGAAATCAGCTTTTATTTTTCTTTGCCCGTTCGATGATCTCAAGAAGCGACATCATTTTCGGTTTTGGCTGTTCGAAAATTACTTTTTGTTCTTCCTCGCTGTATTGCGCATCAATAAATTCCTGCACAGGAAGCCGCTCAAACCAGCAATCAAGTATGCGGTGGCATGGAAACCCGTCTTTCACGGTGCGACAATACCTGAAGGGCACATAATGCCCGAGCATTCGGCAATAGCCTTCCTCGCGGTCGTATGCATCAATTGTTATCTCAGACATTGTATTACTGTCAAGCGGTGATGAGCACAGCTGGCTCTCATCACCCGCTTTATGTATATCGC
>DYLV01000194.1 GCA_020721925.1 Leptospira biflexa | reverse complement strand
CACCTCATCAACACGAATGCCGGTTTATCACTACTATTCACTTTTACTCTGGCACAAATTTTTGCACAAATTTTTAGCACAAACTTTGTGTGTCCGCCGCGTTGGACGGTGTTGCGCACAGATATCGAAATGGACGATGATGAAATAGCAGGCTGAAAAGATGGTCGATGCCTTTTGCTGGTGAGTGTACTGCCTTCAGAGTTTATAGATGTTGCTATAGAAAGCCTCATCATCCCTCATCACCACGGGAGCTGAAACTCTTTTCGTGGTATCTTTAGACGTAATTATTGCACGATCAATTTACCGCATTTATTGAATTTTTTCCGGGATTCCCTTGATGAGTTCTTTTTTTCTGTCCGAGAGCCTGTTGTACCGTTCCGGCGTATATTCCCTGAGGAGAGAGATGTTCTTCCGGAGGATCATAACTCGCCGCTGGAGCTTGGGAATCTCACTGAATATCTTTTCTTTTATTCGCATGAGTTTCCGTTTCACCTTCGGGTCAATTTTTGTCAGGTCTTCGCTGTCCAGCATTGCCAGGAGGAAAACTGCTGGACGATTACTTCCCAGGCGAATAAGCTCGTTGTATGTCCGGTTCAGCGTATCGAGCTTATCTGGGTGCTCTCTGTAAATCTTCGCAAGTTCTTTATCTGATTTACTCGGGGTGCTTTCCTTCACGGGGTAAGCCACGCTGGTCATTGTGTAGATTCTTCCCGAACTGATGTCTGTCACCTTGACCGAAAGCTCACCGCCACCGATGGTAGGAACAAGTGTTCCGGTGATCATCACATCAATAGAAGAGATTCCCCCTGTTGATTTTACTGTATCGGTATCTACGATGCCAGTCTGTTCGATTTCTTGAGCCTTGAGGATTTTATCCAGCTCAGACCGCTCGATAATGATAAGCTTTGTCGAATCCACAAGCTTGCCGAGGAGCCGCGTCGACACCTGTTTCGTGGCGGGGGTTACCGTGCCGTCTATAGTGGTAAAATCAAAGATGCCAATTTTACTGTCCTTTATCACATCGGATTTTTGCGCAATAGCTGTGGCAACAGTGTCAATCGCCTTATCCACCTGGCTTTCGGATGTTCGCGCATTATTCCGGCCAGTGCACATGGGCACCATGACAATCAACACACCTGTGAGAACTGCAACACGTATTATTTTCATCACACGCTCCCTGCGGGAAGTAACGACCCGCGCTGTATCTACGATATATGCTGATGTCATTCATGGACATGTTACGCATATGAAAGTCAGATATAACTATTCATTAATATTTATTCAAGCAGAAAAATACTATTAATAAATAAACCAGTACAGAATTATGTCGCATGAATTGCGCCAATATATGAATTGACAGGAGAAATGTAATTGTATAGTGATGAACTTCTAAGTTTGATATTATGTACGAAACTCTCAGCCAAACAATGCTTACAATGCTCGATTGTCTGTTGTCCTTTATTGCGCTCATAAATCCTGTCAGTAAGATTTTTATTATCTCGACTATTGCGGAAAAGAGTTCCCTTCGTCAAGTGAAACGCATATCAATACGTGCATCGCTTGTGGCGGCCATCATACTTTTGGTTTTTCTTTTTATCGGCAATCCGCTTTTGATACATGTGTTCCATGTTCAAATTTATTCATTTAAAATCGCCGGCGGCATGGTGCTTGTGTATCGTGGGTTTGAGGCGCTCAACAAAGGGATTTTCTTTGAATTGAAACACACCAGAAAGTACGAAGACTTTTCAATTGTTCCGCTCGCCTCACCCATGATCGCCGGTCCGGCTACTATCGCTGCCGCTGTTTCATTTCCTGCAAAATACGGAATCGGAATCACCACGCTTTCAATCGTGGGTGCGGTTCTTATAAATCTTCTGATCATGCTTACTGCACGGATCATCCACACACACCTTAAACGGCACAATATCATAGGCGCGCTGATTCGAATTACCGGATTGTTTGTGACAACAATAGGTATACAGATGGTACTCGATGGGGTCGGAGAGTATGCGGCAACTTTTTCTGTGCCTCATTGAGTATATGCGTTATTATCGTACGCGATGATGAAAATATTTGTACAAAAAGTATTAGCTCTATTGCATACTCATCAAAGATGACAGATGCACCAGCATGATTGCAAAAGGAAAGATTATTCATACGTTTATCGAACTTTTCAATTCACCCCGCGCTTCTTTCAGCCTGTGTTCCTCATGGTTTGGTAGATGGGGTGTGCATTTTTGGTGGGGTTCGTGGAAGGTATCCAAATCCAGTAATGCTGGGAATGCCACTTACTCGGATTGTTCTTGAGCGTCACCTTGGAAGCACGATGCGTCAATAGAATTCACATATACAGGAGCGATGGCAACGGCAGTTCGGTCACCGATGAATCCATCACCTTGTAAAATTGAATCGGGATGTTTGCTGAAAAGTTCGTTCCATTTTTTTTGATATACCATTGCTAATGGCATATACGACCAGTGCCACCGTTCTTCCACATAGCCCGCACTTCTGCCGGCAGTGTAGGGCTGGCAGAAACCGAAGGCTGCGGCGTGTTTTTTCAGCCACTGGTATACTAAAGCGCCGTTACCTTTACGGTAGTAATCGTTTTTCAAAATATTTATGTCAAAATCGGTTCCCCAGTGATGACGCGAAGTGCCGGGCATGGATGATGACCGAAGAATGGCCGCAACAATATCGGATGCTTTTGCCTTTTTTTCCCTCATGGCGATTTCGTGCCATCGTCGCGTCCAGATTGATTTTTGTGTGTTCCAGTTTCGTGTGGAACTTTGTACCCAGAATTTTACGGCGGGCATGTCCTTTTTCATGGCATCATACATATTTTTAAGGGCTTCAGCGGTTTCTCTGCGGAGATAGTGAACTCTGTTGCCGGGAATTCCATATTCTGAAATTTTTACAAATAGAGGATGCGTTTCAGGATCAAAGCATCCTGATAGATAATCAGTAGGAGATATCGGGCCAAAAAGGGAATTATCAGTGGAATGTGCGAGAAGGCCGCACCCGAAGATAAGACAAAGCAATAGCAGTGAAGGTATTGAAAGCAGGGGTTTGGAACTATATGAGGCGCTCATAAACACTTACCATAGTACGGACCGTATTTTCCCATGTAAAATGTGTTCTCACTCGTTCAATTCCTCCCTTCGACATTCGAGATAGAAGTGTTCTGTCGTCAAGAGTGTGATTGATCGCGTCAGCTAATGCGCGATGGTCCCTTGCGGGCACCACAATGCCGGCATTGCCAACCACCTCCGGAAGAGCTCCGCCGTCGCTCACAATCACCGGTGCACCGCAGGACATGGCCTCGGCAGCGGGAAAACCGAATCCCTCATACGTGGAGGGCACGAGTACAAGTTCTGCTTCATTATAGTGTCGCACGAGCTGCTCCTCGGTAATTTTCCCCGTGAAAAAAACCCGCTCACCAATGCCCAGATTTTTCAAGAGGATATCTGTTTTTTGGTGATGCGGTGCGCCGCCGTCCACAACGGTTAAAGATACATCGTGTGTTACAAGCCGGAGAGCTTTTGCGGCATATGCAAATCCTTTTTTTCCATCTTCCACGTTCCCAACAAAGAGGATTTTCCCTTTTTTGCGCTTTATTCCGGGAAGGGGTCTGAAGATCGTTCTGTCCAGACCATTGTATGCTACGGTTTGTCTATGGCACGGTACGCCGAAGTACTTGTTATTCATATGCTTTGAATTTTCGGAAACGGTGATGATGTGGTCAAGCCGCCGGGAAACTATTTTTTGCATCGCAATCGGATAGAACATCACGGCTTTTGCTTTGCTTAAAAAAGATGCGCCGCGTTCAATGACGTTTTCAAGGTCAATTGACAGCGGATGATGAATCGTGGCAATGATGGGTATACCGAAAGATTTCATCATGAGAAGCCCGTAACCGAGACATTGGTTGTCGTGGATGATGTCGAACGGTATGTTGTTTTGAATTTTTCGCAGGTACAGAAAAGCCCGAATGCTGAATGCGTTTATTTCTGAAAATGAATTAAGTCTGGTTGTCAGATATTCGTACATATTGAGGGGAGAAAAAATTTTAAAAGGTTCTTGATCATCGATGATGTTGAGACCTTTTCTGATGAAATACTGTTTGTTTTCAATGCGATGCACAGTCACCCCTTTCATGGGAAGTGGCCAGGGTGGCCCAACAATTGCATGCACTTCATGCCCCTGGCGCACTAATTCCTCGGCAACGTATTTCACATAAACACCCTGCCCACCACAGTAGGGATTGGCTCGATAGCAAAGAAGACATATGCGCATTAGCGTGGCCCTCCGATTTTCTCATAAAGAGAGCTCAAATGTACC
>DYLV01000193.1 GCA_020721925.1 Leptospira biflexa | reverse complement strand
TGACGATTCATCCTTCGCTGTACGCCATTGCAAATCCCATTGTGAAGTGGTACCTTCGCAATTTTCGGGTGGACACAAAACACGCACCGGAGCAAATGCGGAAATACGAGCGCACCCTCGACAATGCCGATCCATATAAACTGAAGGCAAACGCGCTGGCGCTCATGAAGTACTCGGCATGGGACAGACTTCACCGCATCACCACACCCTGCCTCATCGTGGGCGCAAAGACCGATACACTCCACGGCGCCGAAACGCTTCAGCGTATGATTTCTCTAATAAAACACGCAGACTATATTGAAATGGAAAGCAACACTGCAACACACGGCACTGAAGCGGGCAAAAGAATTCTGGAATACGTGCTGAAGAAACAGTGGCAGAAAAGGTAATTATCAATCCCCTCGAAAACAACAGGTTTTCCACCCCGGCAGACATCCTTCTCCATGCATTCATCGGGAGAGATTTTTTTATTGTAATACCGCCCTGCTTTACTCTCCGCTATCTGTTCTCAAATAACTCCTGTATGCTTCGATCATCACCATACCCGCATATTCGTGCATTATTTTTCACAATAACACCGGCAAAAAATATTATATCGACTTCATGATTGTTTTTGTCATGATAGACATCTCAGTCTATTTCATTTAAAAATACAATGTAAATTAAAAATTTTCATGTTACAATAAAAAAATACAAATTTCATATTGACAGACTTTATTCTCATTATTATATTTTTAATGTAATGTATTATTGTAAACTATTAAATCTTGCAAAAGGGCGAAAATTTATACAAAGCGAGGAGAATTCCTAATACGTTGAGAGTACCAATGCAAAATTTTATATAAAAATATAAACTATAATTACCACATATCCAGAGGTGGGGGGGTATGAAAAAAATGAAAAATTATCTGGGTTTATTCGTGTGCTACTCACTTATTTTCTTTCCAGGTTTATTCTGTTCGAATAACGATTCCAATGAGTTTCAGCAGCTCAAACCTGAACCGTAAGTAAAGCTTCTGAATGTTTTTGATAAAACACCCGCGATCCGCTCCATGTTCAATAATTTAGATCCGAATGAATTCAATGAGCGAGCAAATGCGATGCTGGACGCAAATCCTGAATTCAATGCCCAACTATATCTCATTCTTGGCGATTCAATGTATGGACCCCACGCTTTTTTCCCTGACATTGTGTGCTCCCTTTCCGAAAGCGTATACTCCTTTCATCAGGCATACGCTAAAGATCCCGCCTCTCTGGATACCACCCTCGACATTGTGCAAAAGCTTTTGGATTTGGATCCTTCTGTGATGACAGAAGGCATCGATTCCCTCATTTCACTGACCGAAAAGCTGCGCAACTGGGATGATAAAAACCGTGATGGGGTGATCGATCCCGGCGAACGCTCCTTTTACTGGGATCTCTTCAGCCCCACTCAGGAGCTTTCCGATATAGGATACCGTGGAATCGACACCCTGCTGGAAAACCTGGACATAGGTTACACATTATTCAACAATGCCAGCGATTTAGATAATCCCTCACTTCTAATGAGAGACTTTTATCTAAGTATACTTGAAGAAAACGTTGACGTTGAGCAAAATCGGCACCGAGTGGGGTGATGTGGAAAGAAAAAGCAGTCTTGATCCCGCAGATTCATGGGTGACCTATACTACCCAGCATTCCCAACCAGCAAACGAATGCCTGCAACCGGGCACTTTCAGAGAAGAAGCAATACGAAAAAATCTTGAGTGGCTTTTTAACCAAAAGAAATACGTCTACATCATTCCAATTCACGGATGGGATGAAATATGGTCGGATTCTTTATGGATAGGCGAAATAGAGTTTTATGCGTTCAGCGTAATTATTTCAAACGGGCTCGCAGGGCTTGCACATGCGAAAAGACACGGACCGAATATTTCTGACAATGCCATCTGGAATTCAGGTTTAAGCAGTAACGCACCTGTTGAAATGGAAACAAAACCTAACTACATATTGGATGTTGTAGGGGAAGGGTCGGATTATAAAACTGTCCGTCTGAGCGGCGTTTCATTTTATGACCGTGATTATTTGGTCGCGCTTGATTATCGCTACTTTGCCAAAGGACAAGCGGTTGAAGGCGCCGATGAAACACCTAAGCTTACCTGGGATTCCCTCGGCAGTGGGCCGCTTCTTCCTCCACTAGTGGGTGATAATTTGCAGGTTATGATCACCATGGTGAATAAAACCTATTCTCAAAGCGATATCATCTCGCCCGAATATTTTCCCACCGATTACGATATGGAAAAGTTTACAAAGTTTTATGATGAATATTATCCCGAAATCGATATTAATACTTTGCGCGATAACGAGTTCCCCCCAGTTCCTCGTGTAAAAGGTGTTACGTATCCAGTTGCTTTCGATGCAAATGGAAACGCAACTGAGTGGGAATACTGGGGAGATGATGATGGTGAAGATGACCAGGGCATGTTCAATGATGTATTGACCCTCATCGCGCTCATCGCAGGTACCATTCATGAGGATGGCACCGTCTATAAAGATTGGAAAGGTACCCCCGCCACAGCCGCGGATATTGATAATGGCAATATTACCTATTTCGGACGGTCCGGCTTTCGTTCCATGTTCGATACGTTCGTGCTGAGCAGTGTTGCCCTAAACGAAACTACTGTAGATTATGACAAAAAAACGATCACTAAATCGGAAACTGTCTGTATAGCTCCCGACTGCGATGGCAATTGTGGAGAGTCCCAAACAGTGAAATATACAACAGAGATCATTAATAGAAATTCACCAAAGCCTTTGTACAACAAAAACTCACTGATAAACATACTCACCGATCACGATCCTGCATCTGATACCGTTGTCCCCGGTTCGCGGAAGGGCATTCTTCCCAGGCTACTTCGCAGTAAATATGCGAATGTCAATTATCTCGAGCCCCTTAAAAGAGGTATGGAATCTGCGGTAAAGAGTATGGTCCGCTCATACTTCAATTCCTTTGCAATGACGCGGGGGCCGAAAGATGAAAAAGGGGACTACACGAATTTAGTGCGATTCTGGGTTGATGGCAACCGCAATCCAGAGATCGACTGGGATGTTCCCATATACAGGCTTATGTATTTTGCCGACAACCAGTCACTGGAACAGCTGCAACGCGAACTTTCGCTGGTACGCGACTTTTCCCGTGACACGCGGTTTGTGGAATTTCTAAAAAAAGCAATTCCCGCACTCAATGATTACCTCTACGCGAAATGGCTCGAAGAAAACTGGAGTCCGGATTCACCTTCCCCGCGACCCACTAGAGACGAGGCAGAGGCCGCAGGACTTTCCCAGATAGGCCTCACGGAATCGGACATCGATGATATTATTGGATTCATTCGAGATTTTGACTTCGAAGGGATCATTCAATTCGTGAAAGATGCACGGCTCAACGATTGTGAAGGCATCTACAATTTCAATTTAGACACATGGGGAGCAGAGATCACGCCCGGTGTGCTGAAGGAAAAAATTGGAAGCATAAACGACAGCCTTGTGAAAAATTTTTCTATCAATCTGTTAGAATCTGCAGTTCTGGAATTATACGAATCTCAAATAAGTGTAAAGCTTTCAGATTTGCGATCTGGAATTCCATCTGAAAAAGACTACGAAGTGTTCTCTGCGGGGGAAACAATTTATGGAGGCGGCAAATACATGCACTTCGATGAATCAAAAGACGGCGATGGCGATGGAATAATTGAGCTAACATTCCAACCGATTGCCGATGGCAATTCACTCGTCACCGGCGGAGAAGACTGGGATGGAATTACTCCTGTTATTTTATCGGGCGATAGCTACTATAAGTATATTGATGCAAAAAATTGGATTAAGCAAAACATCGCTGACGAAGCTAAGATAAAAGTAGTTTTTAAAGGTCTGGAAGGTTTAGATCCTTTACACAGTATTGATTCCTATTTTTCTTTTCGCTACGATACATCAAAAGATGAATTTACCGATTACTGTCTCAGCTTTCGTACAGTATGGTACCGGGGCGGGGAGGAACATGCACCAAACATTTACAATCCGCACAATTACGATTTGCGGATGAGCAAAGTTATGGAGGAATACAGCAAACAGCTTATTGTGTACCAGTCAAGTGATTTTGAGTATGGAAAGCCTTTAGTAAAATACGATGATTTAATAGGCAAACAAAATGCAACTATTTACAGACCTGCAACCATTATCGACTGGCTTTTTGGATGGGATGGTTCGACGAACCGTGGATTGAATATTAAAAATGAGTTAAATTTCTTGAAAAACGTGGCGATAGATTCAACATACGATTCCACCACGATTGCTTTTATAATAACCGCTCAAATATTATCCATATTATCGGTTGCCGCA
>DYLV01000192.1 GCA_020721925.1 Leptospira biflexa | reverse complement strand
GAGCCTTGCTTTGTTTTCCATTGCCCTTTTGTGGTTTGCCACAGACCCGCCGAAAAGATTGATGTAGCGGGATGGATTTTTTTCAAAACTGCCTGCACTTTTCCCCCTGAATGTTTTGGGCAGAGGGCCGAGCCTGAGCGAACCGATATTGTGGCAGAGCTTGGACGGCGCGTTAAGCACCACGGGCAGATTGTATTTTTCCGAAATCTCAAAAGCGCGAAGGGTAAAATCCTTTGCTTCCTGAATGTCGGATGGCTCAAGGATTGGCAGATGAGTATGCAGCGAATACCAGCGGTCGTCCTGTTCGGAAGTGGAACTGGTCGCGCCAGGGTCGGAGCCGATGACAACCACAAGCCCTGCTTTCACACCCGTGTAGGCAGCGAAGTGCAGAACTTCCGCGGCAACATTCATGCCCACATGTTTCATGGTTGTCATTGCACGCACTCCCGCCCAGCTTGCGCCAAGTGCTCCATGAGCGGCAACATGCTCGTTGACGCTGAATTCCGCATGCAGATGCGGAAATACGCCTGAAAGGGCGGTATACACCTCGCCGATTTCCGATGCGGGTGTGCCGGGATAGGTGCTGAAATAGCCGATTTCCGCCTCAAGCCCGCCGCGAACGATGGCGTCATTCCCCATGGCCAGGATGATTTTCCCGGGTGTATTCTGTGCTAATTCGATCATTACAGTGTTTTCAAGAACATTGTGTGCGATTCCAATCCATGAATCGGCTTTGCATTTGAAAGGACAATGAAATCTGCGCCAAGATCAATGAATTTCCGTGCGCGAAGCTCGGCGGTTTCACTTCCCGAAGCGGCACGCACACCGAGGAGAAAATCCGCCGGCAGCGTTCCTTTTTTTTTCAGTTCCACAGCGGCGCACAGCGCCTGGGTGGTGTCAAGATCGAACACCGGCATTGGCATGTTGTCTTTTTTTTCAAATTGTCCCGAGGAGATGACAGCACCTGAAAAGAAAGTCGCATGTGCGGAAAGCAACGTATTGATAAAGAGCATGCGATTTTTATCTGAGAGTATAATTTCGTATAGCGGCCGGGGAGATAGTTTTTCATCGATTTTCAGCACCAATGGTAAAATGCCGTATTCCCCGAAAAGCACGTAATGCCCTTGCGCAGTTTTTGTGAATTCCTGCGCGGCGCTGATGTCTTCTATCCGGGGATAATATGCGAGCGTTTCGTTCATTTTTGCCACACTGCCTCCTGCGGCGAATGGTGATGCTCCCACCGGGTGGGTGCGTGGTAGGATAAAAACTGCTTCTCGCTACCGAGTTCTTTCAGGCGATTATATATGGTGTGCCATACGCATTCAGTTTCGGGATTGATATCGCACTTGTTACCCATGATGAATTCGCATGGCCCGTTTTTTATTCTTCGCGGGCATCTGGTCACAGGGCATATTCCTGCAGTATCGTTGAGGATGCATTCGCCGCAGTGGGAGCAGCGCTCATAAAAGCGGCCGACTCGTTCCACCATGCCCAGGAAATGCGTGTTGAGGGCGGCTATCACCCTCTTGCCTGTTACTTCAGAAAGCGCCTGTACGCCGCTGCCGCACGTGAGAGCGAGTATTGCATCCGCCTCACCGGTTTCTTCGGCAATCCGCTTCATGTCACGCGCTGAAATCCTTTTATCACAGGGCGACTGAATTGAAATGGTCGCAAGAATCTCCTTCCCGGAAAGCGCATCTGCCATCTCGTCAACTTGCTGGGAACCTCCCGTCTGGCATACCGCTGCGCATTCGGCACAGCCGACAATTACAATTTTCCTCATATTGGCAATATGTGTGAGGATTTCATTGAAATCCTTTTTTGTGGTCACTATCATACTGTTTTCCTGAGAGAGTGTTGGTATGCCACACACTGTATCGCACGTATGTGCATCCTTTGAGTTCATTATCACGAGGAGGCTGTTTTTGATTCAAGAAGAATTTTGCGAATGAAGCTCATTCTATCACAATTTTGTAGGGGAATAAATACAGCGCCGATTCCCTCCGGGAGTATAAAAGTTCGATTTCGGCAATCTCGCGGAAAGCTTTTTGAAGCGGAGCCGGTACATGCATTGAATTGCTTTCGGCGAGCGAAAATAGCTCCACCGCAAAAGGCGTCTTTTTTTCCGGCATATGACGGATGACATATTCCCCTTTTATACCGGCAAGGGCGCGAACATGCCCGATTGCTTTCATGATGTTTCCTATTTCGTCGATGAGTTTCCCTGCAATGCTCATGTTTCCGGTGAAGACCCGACCCTCGGCCAGGTCGGGAATCTTTGACATTGAAATTTTTCTTCCTTCCGAGACGACAGTGGTAAACCGTTCGTAGATGGAATCGATGTTTTTTTGGAAAATACTTCTTTCTTTCTCGGTCATGTCGCGTGATTCCGTAAACAGGTCTGCTGTTTCCGAGAGCTTCACTGTTTCCTTGTTGATGCCCAGCTTTTCGTACAGTTTTTGAAGTGATGCTTTGCCTCCCACTACGCCTATTGAGCCGGTAAGTGTCCCGCGCGAGGCAAAAATTTTATCGCCGCTGCAGGCGATATAATAGCCACCTGAAGCCGCAATGTCACCGAATGAGAAAACAACCGGTTTCCTGCTTCGCTTTTTCATGTCTTTCAAATAGTGCAGCATGAGGTCTGATGCGACTGCCGAGCCACCTCCTGAATTGACCCGTACCACAATGCCGCGCACCAGCGGGTTTTCCATGGACTTTTCCAGAAGATCGCGGTAGTTTTCATCGCCAATCGCTTCGGGGACAAACAACCCGCTTTTGCTGGTCTTGCCTCGTACGATGGAGCCTTCCACATGAATAACGGCGATTTCGGGAAGAGGCCCCCACTGCATGGTATGGTATTCGCGCGAAAGATAATCTTCGAGAGAGATGTTTCGAAGGCGGCCCTCGCGGTTCGATATGTCGTGCAAAGCTTCGGAAGAGTAGGAGAGTTCATCGATAAATCCTCGAGAAAGCGCTTCTTTTCCGGTTATCATTGCCATGCTGAACATTTCTTCTATGGCACCGGAAGATATTTTCCTTGATGAAGAAATATCGCCGACGAATTGCTCGTTTAAGTTTGTAAGAAGTGCGAGAAGGCTTTCCCTGTATTCACGCGGCATGAAACGGCTCGTGAACTGTTCATTGAAAAATTTATAACGCCCTTTCCGGACGGAATCGAATTTAATTCCAATTTTATCCAGAAGCTCGCGCAGGAAGTAGATCTGTGCGGAAAGTCCATTCAAGATGAAGCTTTCGGCTGGATTGAAATACACCCGATCTGCAACAGATGCAAGATAGTAATTTTTATTTCCTGAAGTCATGAGAATTGCGTATACTTTTCTGCCGTGCGCTTTGAATCGAACCAATTCCTCTCGCAGTTCCTGCAGTCGAGCGAATCCGAGAGAGTGATTGTCTATCGTCAGCACAATTGCCCGTACCTGATCCGATGTTGCCGCCTTGTGTATGGCTGAAATGATATCGGTAAATACCGGCTTTTGTTTTCCCATTGCATGGCGGAGGGGAATCTCATCTTGAGTTCCCGAAAGCGTAATATGTAAAAGCTCATCCGGTGCGGCTACGGATGACTGGTATCGGGAGTCTGACAGGGCGAAGCCGAATGAATGAATACGGGCATCTTTAAAGGATGAGAAGCCGTACTCTGGAATAAACACCGATGCTTGTGCGGGTGACTGCATATCGATTGGTATGCTGAGTCCAAAAGAAAAATTCCTGTCGCTGTCGTATGAGGCAAAAAGAGAAATATTTCGGAAGGTGTACATTTCACATGTATAGAGATATTTTGCATTTCGCCAGCCTTCGTTTTCGATTATTGCCATATCAGCAGACAGCACAATGCATTCCCATGGCCTGATTGCGATGGAATACACATCAGTGCGGGGAATTTCTTCTCCCTGAAGAACTGCATCGCCAAGATTGCGCGATATGAACCCGAAGGAAATTGTGCGCCATGGGCGAAGCAGAAAACCTGCACTTGCGCTGCGGTACTCATTGAAGGAGCCGTCTCCGTAGAAATTGTAAGTAAGGCCGAAGCCGAGCGCATTCCCGAAGAAAAAACCCTTTCCGATTGTAAAAAGGTTTCCATGAGACGCAGATATTCCTTCACTTTCGGCGGTTTGATTTTTGGTGAAATTGGACCATGCAAAACCGAACCCAAGTGTGTGTGCTGTACAATGATGTGCAAGGGCGCCTTCACCCTGAAGATATACCTGTCGATATGCGAGCGCGTTTGCTCCGGGCAGATCCAGAAATGTGGGATTTGACAAATATGAAAAATCGTCTTTTGAATACGCGGCAGATGAAACCGGGATGAGGAAAATAGTGTCTAAAGTCTCTGATGCGGCGGGAAAGGCGG
>DYLV01000022.1 GCA_020721925.1 Leptospira biflexa | reverse complement strand
TACATTTATAAAAAAATTGATACCCTCACCATACATTCGGCCGCGGTCGATGTCGGCATTCTCAAACGCCTGTATATGTATTCTCCCTTTAATGCACCGACGCGAAATTTTTCTGTTGGTATTGCTCTACAGAATTTTGGCACCAGGGCGCTCGACAGCCCGCTCCCGCGAACAATCCGATTCGGTACTTCCTATTCGCCGACGAAATGGCTCACTTTCAATATGGATATGATTGAAAGCGCGATAAACTCTTCGGATTTATATGATTTCACCTATGGGTTTGAAGAAAGCTTTCGAATCAATCTCGGACTTGAAGCGCATTATAAAGAGCTGATGTTTTTGAGAGGAGGATATCGATTCAATGATGCAGGAAAATATGCCATGGGGATGGGATTTAATTATCAGGTGAGCGATGTGAACTTCACCGTTGATGCTTCCTATTCCGACACCGGCATTTTTGGACCGGTCTATTCGTTCACAGTCAGCGCAAAATTGATGCTGAAAGTTATCACGGTCGAAGATACAATAGAAGCCGAGAAGCACTATCAGGAAGGGATTACAAAGTATGTGAAAAAAGATGTGGACGGCGCTATTGAGGAATTTGAGAAAGCAAAACGACTTAACCGCTATCATAAAAACATCAATCAGAAACTGAGAGACCTCCGCGCGCTTAAGAAACTTATGGAGGAAAGTGAAAAACTTGAGAAAGAACTCGAGAAGTACAAGAAAGATTAGGCCGCTGAATATCAATCTCGATTTTTGTCCGGCATCGGCTGGTTCCGTACTCATCGCCTGCGGAAACACGATGGTTATTTGCGCCGCATCGGTTTCAGATGATGTACCAAATCACGCACAATATCGCAGTCAGGGCTGGGTGACTGCAGAATATACGATGCTGCCGTATTCAACAGATCCAAGAACCAAACGGGAAATATTGCGCAAAGACGGAAGATCCGTTGAAATTCAGCGTCTGATTGGCCGTTCTCTTCGCTCGGCACTGGATCTTTCAAAAATACAGGGATTTTCCATTACCGTCGATTGCGATGTGCTCCAAGCCGATGGCGGTACCAGGAGCGCTTCCATAACCGGCGGATTTTTAGCCCTGAAGCATGCAGTGAGAAAAATGAAAGAAAAGTATGATATTCCCGATGAGCCAATTCAGAGAAATATCGCGGCTGTTTCAGTCGGAATTGTTGATGGACAGCCAATGCTCGATCTGGATTATAAGGAAGATTCACGCGCCGAAGTTGATCTCAATGTGGTGATGGACGATCATGGCAATATTATCGAAATTCAGGGTACGGGCGAGGGGAGGCCGTTCTCGCAAAGAGAGCTCGATGAGATGTTAACACTTGCCAGGGAAGGCATCAGTGAAATAATGAGCCTGATGCAGGAATATTACTCTTGAAATAGCATGCAATCGCTCACTTGAAAGTGTTGTTGCCCGATGTTTGCATGTGGTATTTACGTATTTGCGAAAAGCAAAGTAAAAACATATAACTTTTTACGGTACACATACAATGAATCAATAATAAAAGGGTTCGCGCAGACTCCCACACGAACCCTTTTATCATTTCAGTCAATTACTGCGATATACATCATTCGCCGCTGTCGCCTGCATACATCGCGTCAATTTCTTTCGCGTATTTTTTGCTTACCACGCGACGTTTCACCTTTTGGGTAGGTGTCAGCTCGCCGGTATCCTGTGTCCATTCGGTTGTGAGAAGCGTAAACTTACGTATTTGTTCCACGCGGGCATAGTGCGACGTAAACCTGTCGATTTCCGCACGGAAAAGTTTCTGTACCGCTTCATTGGCAACAAGTTCCTCTCTGTTCTTAAAAGAAATATTCTGTTCCTTTGCCCATGCTTCAAGTTCGGGGAATGCGGGAACCACAAGGGCGGAGAGATATTTACGCTTGTCTCCGATAATTCCGACCTGCTCGATGAAACGGGATTCCTTGAGGCTGTTTTCGATATTTTGCGGTGATATATTTTTCCCGCCGGCGGTAACAATGATGTCTTTGATACGTCCGGTGATTTTCAGGCATCCGTCTTCATCGATTATGCCGATATCTCCAGTTCGGAAAAAACCATCGGACATAATGGCTTCTTTCGTAGCTTCCTCGTTTTTGTAGTATCCGGCCATAACCTGAGGCCCGCGTATGAGTATTTCACCATCGTCGGCGATTTTAATTTCGGTTTCGGGAATAGCTTGTCCCACTGTGCCGGGTTTAATAAACCAGGGCCTGTTGAAAGTCATAATCGGCGAAGTTTCAGTGAGACCGAAACCCTCGAGAATTTTAAATCCCATGCCGATGAAAAATTCTGCATCGGATACCGAAAGCGGCGCGCCACCTGAAATGGCATAGCGAAGGCGATCCATTCCCAGCGCCGCTTTTAATTTTGAAAAAACGAGCTTATTCGCAAGACGGTATTTGAATGCAAAAAAACCTGTTCTCGGAAGGTCGCGACATACATAGGGGAGGTTGCGCACAGCCTGGCGCAGAGCAAAGTTGAATATCTTTTTCTTAAGAGATGATGCCGATGAAACTTTCGAAAGAATTCCGGCATGAATTTTTTCATATATGCGGGGAACACATACGATAATGGTTGGTCGGACTTCTGTGAAATTTTCCATCAACTTGCTGATATCCTCTGCAAAAGCGGTTTTTGCCCCCATCCAGAGCGCACCATGAAACCCCGCGGTTCTTTCCAAAGAGTGCGAAAGTGGTAAAAATGAAAGATATAGATCGTTTTCAGTGAGCAAATCTTGTTTCGTTTTTGGATCACGCATCTCAATGAGCGTGTTGCGCACATTTGACACAAAATTGTTATGTGTCAGCATAACGCCCTTTGGATTGCCGGTAGTTCCGGACGTGTAGATGAGAGTTGAGAGATCATTCGGCTGAATGGAGGTGAGCCTTTCATTGAAAAGGCTTTCGTTTGTATTCTGTGCGCCTATTGCGAGCGCCTTTGAGAGGGTTAATTCATCATCGCCGCTGACATTGCTTTCATCAAACACAACAACCTGTTTCACCAGAGGCAGTTTGGAACGGACTTTAAGAACTTTTTTTAAATGCTCCTCGGTACCCACAAAACATGCCTTTGAGTCGGAATTGCTGAGAATATACTCGGTTTCTTCTGCTGAGTTTGTCGCATAGATAGGCACATCTACCGCTCCAATTGAGTTGATGGCAAGTGCGGCCAAATGCCATTCCCAACGATTGGGAGAAAAAAGGCCTACCTTGTCGCCTTTCTCAATTCCAATTGACAGCAGGTAGTAGGCGAGATTGTGAACCATGGAATTCATTGAATTCCAGCTGATATCGACCCACGTACCGTCTTTTTTGTAGGCGGCATAGGCTTTTTCGCCGAGTCTTTTCGCATTTTCCTGAAATACTGCGGCCATTGAAGTGACCTTAAAATCTGCCATGAGATCCTCCAGAAATATAATAATGTATAAAGAAAACAGGCGAGGCCAACAAAATATTTACATACAATACAGCGCTTTGCGCGCAGGATACATATATGCGCGCAATAAAATAAACGGAAAAATGCAAATATTATAGATTAAAGCTAATTAAGGCCGCGGTGATTTTTTTGGCAAGAAAAAAATAATGAGGAAAAGTACTGCAACTGCCAGAATGATGACCTTCTTCATGCGAAAGCTCCTGGAAAAAATACAATTGCACTGTCTATTGCCAATACTTTTCGGATTTGGGCACGCATTGCGTTCGTTTTGACTATAAAATTCCAGTTCAAGGCTTTGTTAATGATTTTTTCGATTCACATCGAAATGCAGTTGTCAATTCTCCTGTATTGGAGTATTTCGGTACTAGATATAATAAACGATTGAACATTCTAAAAAGTGATAATTATTATTAAAAGAGAGGTTTTTTCTCATGAATATCATCGATTGCGCGATGAAGGCAAAAGATGCTTCTGTGTATCTGGCAACCGTCGATACCAATACAAAAAATGCATATCTCAATACGCTTGCAAAAACGCTAATATTGCATGCGGATGATATTATTCTTGCAAACGAAGAAGACATGGTGCGGAGCAAAAAAGAGAATATTTCAGCTCCTCTGCTTAAGCGCCTGAAATTCGATAAAACGAAAATAGCCGAATCTGCAAAGGGGCTCGAAAGCCTTGCGAAACTTCCCGAGCTTGTCGGCATTACACAGTACGCAATGGAGCTGGATGCGGGTCTTGAACTTTATCGCGTAAGCTGCCCCATCGGTGTTATCGGTGTCATTTTCGAATCACGTCCTGATGCTCTGATACAGATTTCTTCACTCTGTCTGAAAAGCGGAAATGCGGTACTGCTTAAAGGCGGGCGTGAAGCTTTGAAAACCAACCGCATCCTCACTAACATCATAACTGAGGTATCAGCACAATGCGGAATACCTGAAGGATGGATTCAACTTTTGGAAACAAGAGAAGAGGTGAACGATATGCTTGCGCTCGACGAGTACATCGATCTGATAATCCCCAGAGGTTCAAATCAATTCGTGCGCTACATCATGGACAATACCCGCATTCCAGTTCTGGGTCATGCAGACGGCATCTGCCATTTGTATGTCGATAAAGATGCAGATCTTGGTATGGCAATTGCACTTACAGTTGATTCAAAAACCCAGTACGTTGCCGTGTGCAATGCGCTGGAAACGCTTCTGGTACACAATTCCATCGCCGCACAATTTTTACCTGCGCTGAAAAAAACGATGGATGAAAAGCATGTCGAACTCTCTGGATGCGAAAAAACATGTCAGATTATTTCTGCAACCCCTGCAAACGAAGAGGACTGGCGGACGGAATACCTGGACTATAAGCTATCAATTAAGATTGTAGATTCCTTAGAGGAGGCAATCAAACATATAAATACCTATGGTTCAGGTCATACCGATGCAATCGTAACGCATAATAGAAAATCAGCGATGCGCTTTATGGAACTGGTGGACTCCGCCAATGTGTTCTGGAACGCTTCGACGCGCTTCAGCGACGGCTTCCGCTATGGGCTTGGGGCAGAGGTTGGCATCAGCACCAATAAAATCCATGCGCGTGGACCGGTAGGACTTGAAGGGCTTCTTATTTATAAATACAAACTCATTGGTGATGGCCATACGGTGGCGGAATACGCCGATGGAAGAAAAAAGTTCACCCACAGGAAGCTGGAAAAAAAGTTTTAGCGCAGTGCAAATGTATGCATATACCGGAAGCATGTCCGCCATCATAATTTCAAGAAAGAAATTGTAATATCGATTAAGTGCGGTGCTGGCAATGCGAAACGCGATCGCACTCACAATTATCATTACGATGCTGCTTGGGGATTAAGATGTATAAAACCTTTTAACAAATCAGTAATCGGCAGTATGCACACTATGTTTTCTATATGAAATTTTTATCATTTCGCAATTTTTCCTCTGCGTATGTCAACTCCTCCGGCGTGTCTATTTCATACCAGCCGATAGCAGACAGGTCGCAGATGACGGGAGCCGTTTTTTCGTCTTCGGCCAGAATCTGAAGGATGTTCTCGACCACCGCTTTTTCGCCAAATCTCTCAACGGTCTTTTGCGCAGTTTCACGGTATATCTTCTCTTTAAGAGAGTCAACATAGGTCATGCCGATATATCCGCAGTCAAATTCGTGTAACTGTTTGCTGATCGCCGCAACAGACTTCCCCTCTTTTCGCAATTTAACCTTCATGTCGTCTGCGCCGAGACTTCTGTCAAAATCGCACATTGCGATGATATCCGATGAAAATGCAGTCTTCATCCCTTCAAACATCACGCGTGGATAGATGTGATCGACATTGGTGATGAGAAATGAATCGCCGCTGAATTCCTTGAGCGCACGAAGGAGCGTAAAAATATTGCCTTTAAGATAATCCGGATTTTCTATCACGCGCACACGCGGATATCCGCGTTTTTTCAGGTGGATGCGCAGATCTTCAAAAAAAAACCCGCCTACCACAATAATTTCATCAAAAAAGTCCAATTCAAAGAATTCCATTAAATAATCGATAAGCGGTTTACCATTGACCGGCACCATTCCTTTTGTTCTCGCCCTGGTAATTTCACCGAGCCTGCTTCCGGTTCCCGCCGCCAGCACAATTGCTCTCATAGATCCAATAGCTCCCGTATGTTTGAAATTGTGGTAATTGATGGGTCTTTCGTGTGAAAATCTTCCTTTTGAAAGGTACCGCAGATTGCAATAAAGTGAAGCCCGTTTGCACGTGCTTTATCCGCATCTTTGAGAGAATCGCCGACGAAAACCAATTCATCCCGCGAAAGGTTGAATTTTTGCATCACATATTCAAAATGCGCCTTTCCTTTTTCAAAGCCTTCCCGGAAGCCGAGAACCACATCAAACACAAGAGCTTCTCGCGAGACGAATCGGTCTATGAGTTCCTGAAAATTGTTGGAACACACGCCGGTAATAATACCGCGCCGGCGAAGTTCAGTGATGGTATGGCGGACATCCTCGCTGAAATGCTGATTGAAAAACCCTTCTTTTTTTGTTTCTTCGAAAATGCGCGCACTTTCGGGGTTTCTGGGGTGACCGGGGAAAATGATTTCCAATTGCTGAAAAAAAGGCACTCCCGATGTTTCGAGGTATCGGCGGCGTGCTTCTTCAAAGCTCATTTCCGGATGGTGCTCGTGGATGACGTTTCCCGCAATATCGGCAAATCCGCCCATTGTATCGACCAGGGTGCCGTCAAAATCGAACAGGAATGCTTTTGCGTTAATCTTCATATTTGATCTTACCGTTTCATTTCAAAAGTGGTTGCAGGTGTCAATATTTTTTTCTTGAAAAGAATATGAAAAGCCCAATTACTGCTGTTTCAGACAAGGAAATGTTCGATTATGGACGAACTTACCCATATTGAATTCAGCGATGAACTCGATCTGCATCATTTTCATCCACGAGATGCGAAGGAGCTTGTGAGTGAATTTTTAGATTATGCAGAAAAAAAGGGATATTCCCGCATACGGATCATTCACGGGAAAGGCAGTTCCGTCATGAAATCGATTGTGCGTGCCGAATTATCCCGCCGCCCTTCCGTGCTTGAATTTTTCGATGACCGTGGTAACTGGGGCGCAACCATCGCAATTATGAAACATTCAGTCTGATCACTGCCCTTAATCACCCTTTTTCTCAATCTTCGCCCACGTGTCTTTCAGTGAAACGGTCATGTTGAATACCGGGTATTCGGGCGTGAAATCTTTCAGATCGGCGCAGAAGTATCCCTGGCGGAGAAACTGAAACTTATCGCCTGGTTTTGCTTCCCGCAGCGCAGGCTCAATCTTGCACCCTTTTAAAACAACGAGCGATTGCGGATTTAAATTGTCTTTATAATCACAGCCTTCGGGAACATCGTCCGGGTCGGCCTTCAGAAACAGATTTTCATAGAGGCGTATTTCGGCATCGATTGCATGATGTGCAGAAACCCAATGAAGAGTACCTTTCACCTTTCGTGCGCTTCCTGTGCCGCTTTTTGTTTCAGGGTCGTAGGTGCACCGAATTTCAATAATGCTACCCGACTCGTCCTTAACCACTTCAAGGCATTTGATGATATAGGCGCTTTTGAGCCGCACTTCCTGCCCCGGCGCAAGGCGGAAAAATTTTTTCGGGGGCTTTTCTCTAAAATCATCCTCTTCAATGAAGAGTTCTCTGGAAAACTGGATTTTTCTTTTTCCCGCATTCGGATCTTCGGGATTATTTTCTGTTTCGAGTTCTTCAATCCTGTCTTCTGGATAATTCACCAGCACCACTTTCAGGGGTTTCAATACCGCCATTCTGCGAAGGGCAATTTTATTCAAATGCTCCCGAACACAGTGTTCAAGAAGGGCCATATCGACCACGCTGTCCGCTTTGGCAACGCCGATACGTTCGGCGAAATCCCGGATGGATTCCGGTGTGTATCCCCGCCTCCGAATTCCCGCGATGGTGGGCATACGCGGATCGTCCCATCCCGACACATATTTTTTCTGCACAAGCTCAAGAAGTTTCCGTTTACTCATGAGCGTGTAGGTGAGATTGAGCCGGGCAAATTCAATCTGCCGCGGACGAGTTTTCACTGGAAGGTTTTCAATAAACCAGTCGTATAGCGGACGGTTGTTTTCGAATTCAAGTGTGCATATCGAATGAGTGATGCCTTCAATTGCATCGGAAAGCGGATGCGCGAAATCGTACATGGGATAAATGCACCACGTATCTCCTGTCCGATGGTGATGGGCCTTCTGAATTCTGTAAATCACAGGATCGCGCAGGTTAATGTTGCCGGAGGACATATCGATTTTTGCGCGAAGAGTGCGCGCACCATCTTGAAATTCTCCCGCACGCATTTTCCGGAAAAGAGTAAGATTTTCCTCCACCGAGCGATTGCGGTAAGGGCTCTCTCTGCCCGGTTCCTTAAGCGTTCCCCGATATTCGCGCATCTGTTCTGGTGAAAGATCGCACACATACGCTTTCCCTGCTTTGATGAGTATTTCCGCAAATTCATAGAGCTGTTCGAAATAATCAGAGGCGTAATATATTCGATCGTCCCACTCAAATCCGAGCCAGCGCACGTCCTCCTGAATGGATTCGACATATTCGATATCCTCTTTGGTGGGATTGGTATCGTCAAATCGAAGATTGCAAAGGCTCCCGTATTCTGCAGCGATGCCAAAATTCAGGCAGATGGATTTCGCATGTCCGATGTGCAAATATCCGTTTGGCTCTGGAGGGAAACGCGTGTGCACCCGACCGCCGTTTTTCCCGGTACGGATATCCTCGTTTATAATTTCCTTGATGAAATTGGACGAGCGTTTTGCGCCTTCATCTTCCCCTGATGAGGATTTTCGCGTGTCATCGGCATGTGCATTGATATCGTTTGACATATATGCCTCCACTGAACCGAACTTCCAATGCCCGGAACATTGCGTTCTTTTTTATCGACATGCTGTCACTGTCAAGTAAAAGATAATTCAAAATCTTCATTGACGTTGCCATCCCGAAAATTTAATTGGTATGGTCTACACAAGGGAGGATTGCATATAATGAGACTCAGGTTTGCTCCAAGCCCAACGGGTTTTCTTCATATCGGTAACGCCCGCACGGCTATTATAAATTATCTTCTCGCACGAAAATATCGCGCCGATTTTATTTTGCGCATCGAAGATACCGATATGGAACGCTCCAGCCGCCAGTCGGAAGAATCGATACTGCGCGATCTGAGATGGCTGGGAATAGACTGGAGCGAGGGGCCTGATGTAGGTGGCACCTTCGGGCCATATCGCCAATCTGAACGCTTCGACATTTACCGGAGATACAGCGAACAATTACTCTTAGAAGGCAAAGCATACCACTGTTTTTGCACACAGGAAGAGCTTGAGCAAATGCGGAAGAAAGCTGCCGAGACGGGTTCGTATGAATATTCTGGCCGATGCCGGAACCTCTCTGATGACGAAAAAAAGCGTTTTCTTGATGAAGGGCGTAAACCAACTATTCGCTTTCGGGTGCCCGATGGTGAAACAGTTGTGATTGAAGATGCCATCAAAGGGAGAGTGGTGTTTTCAAGCGAGAACATCGGCGGCGATTTTATTATTGTGCGCTCAGACGGTGTGCCGGTATACAATTATATTGTTATCATCGACGACGCGCTCATGAACATCACCCATGTGGTGCGCGGAGAAGACCATCTCTCTAATACACCGAAACAAATTCTCATTGCCCGCGCGCTTTCGCTTCCCGTACCAAAATATGCGCATCTCGCCCTCGTGATGGGAAATGACAGAAAAAAGCTATCGAAGCGTCACGGCATTACCTCGGTCGACATGTATCGAAAGGAAGGATATCTCCCTGAAGCACTGCTCAACTATCTTGCAATGCTCGGATGGTCGGCAGAAGGCGAGAAGGAAATTCTTGCGATTGATGAAATTATTGCGCAAATTGAACTTGAAAAGCTGGCAAAAAGCGCCGCGGTCTTCGATTTCCAGAAACTCCGGTGGATGAACGGCCATTATATACGAACGAAATCTCTCGAAGAGCTATTACCACTCATGCTTCCGTTTCTCGCAGAGGCTGGCATTAATACAAATTCAATTGAAAAGCGCACACTTCTGCGCGCGATTGAAATTCTTCGGCCATACTGTGAACTTATTGGAGACATCAAAAATCTGGCGGGAATGTTGCTTCTGGATGTACCCGAATACGATGAGGAAGCGCAAACGCTCCTTCGTTCTGACGAAGCGGCTTTACTTGTGAAAGAAACATTTGCTTTTTTTAATCAAGAACCGCAAAATGAAATCACTCAATTGGTTAATGTGTTGAAAGTTAGGACGGGGCTTAAAGGGAAAAATCTTTTTCATCCGCTGAGGGCTCTTTTAACGGGCAGGCTTAAAGGGCCGGAACTGGATCAGGTGATGGAGATACTCGGGTTTGAAGGATGCAGAAAACGCGCGGAGTATGTATACCACAGATTTGTTGAGCCTCAGACGCATTGAGGAGGGACGCCATTAAAATCACAGGTGAATGGGACCTTTTAAAAAAAATACGGAAGCGTATTGCACAAAATCAGCAGTTTCGAGGCAAAGGCATCGTTGCGGCAATCGGCGATGATTGCGCCGTGGTAAAAGCTTCTCCAAGTGTTCGCTCACTTCTGACCGCCGATATCAGTATTGAAGGTGTGCACTTCACGCGAGAATTTTCCACCGCATGTGATATTGGATGGAAAGCAATGACTGCAAATATTTCCGATATCGCAGCCATGGGGGGTATCCCGCTGTACGCGCTTGTTTCCCTCGGTATACCCCAGGATGCCGAGGAAGAATATGTGCTGGAATTGTATGACGGTATTTTAGAGGCAGCAGTTGATTCGCACACTCAGGTGGTGGGTGGAGACCTCTCCCGTGCACATGGGTTTATCGTAAGCATCGCAGTATACGGGGAAGCCGCTGAAGGTGGTGAAATATATCGAAGCGGCGCGCGGGGAAAAGATTATCTGTATGTCACGGGCTCGCTTGGAGGATCATTGGCCGGGCTTGAGCTATTAAAAAATGCTTGCGTCGATGCAAAATACCGTCTGCTCTTGCAACGTCACCGCAGACCCCGTGCACGGTATGATATTGTGCACGACATCATCGCTCAGTTTAGTCCTACTTCGATGATCGATATCTCTGACGGGCTTGTTTCCGACGTTCGTCATCTATGTGAAGAAAGCGGCGTGGGAGTGCGCCTCTATGGTGACACTATCCCTCTTTGCGGAGGGCTGGAAGCGTATGCACGCGAAAAAGGGAAATCTCCTCTTGAGTATGCGCTTTCAAGTGGCGAGGAATACGAGCTTTTGTTTACTTCAAAAAAATGGCTTGTCGATACAATACACCTCTCCATAAATGAGGTGCCGGTACGCCTTATCGGCGAAATAACCGAAGGAGGATATACCATCATCATACACGACATTGAAAAAGAACTTGAGGAATACGGCTATGATCATTTTGCGCAATAACCCATTTCGAAGCACAACAAAATCCGCTTCGTGTAATGCACACGGGAGGAGGGAAAAGACAGCCATTCGTTTTATTGCGACGATGCTTTTAGTCGGCGCATGCTCCAGGACTCCCGCTGCGATTCCATTGGGAAGCTGGAATTATGCGCTCTATCTCAACGGGAATCGGGTTGGATTGGCATCAATTGCGAACCTTCGTGAAAACGGCAGATATATCACCATCACCGAAATGACAATGAAATCCGGTGAGGTGACAAGCATTTCAAAGCAAATCATCACGGAAACTGAGAATTTCGCGCCAATTAAATATGAGACGTACAATAAAATCATAAAAGGGAATTTCACCCAGAACATCGATACTGTAGCCGAATTTTCCGGGAAAAAGGTGAAACTTGTGACAGGTATGTCCGTCCAGGAGCTTGAACTTGATAGGGATTTTAAACTTGAAGGGAATTATTTTTATTCAAAACTTATTGAGGCCGGTTTTAAAAAAGGCACGAAACTTAAAACGTATATCTATGAACCCGCAATTGACCCCGAAATGCCTATTTTGATGAAAGTATACGTATTGGGAAGAGAAACCGTGAAAATCGGGGAGAAAAACCATCAGGCGTTTCATGTAATTGAATACATAGAAAAATTTAAAAGCTTCGACATGTACCTTGACGAAAAGGGCATACTTTTGAAAGCGGAGCTTACGATGCTGAATATGCAAATTCAACTAGTTCGTGAATAACAGCAGGACAATGAAAAAAATACAGGATACAAAGCGGAGAAAAACACTTTTTATTTTTTTGAATATCATTGCACATGTGATGTATGTGGGTGTGTCATTTTCACAGGACGACATGTATTTCGTGCCCGGAAAGAGTATTGTGCGGGAAGTGTATTCGCAGACTCATTCCTTGTATCTGGTGCAGTCATCGGACGAGCACTTTTCACTTCCGGACACGAATTTTCAGCGCGTTATCGCGGCAAAGAGATCGAAGGTTGGTGCGGTAATAACTATCGAATCGGGTAATACAAAATTCAATAAGAGAGGCGATTTGACACGTTATCTTTGTGATACACGCCTTCTTGAGATTTCATCTCCTGAAATTAAGAACGCGTCACGACGGTTTTCAAAATCGGCTCATAAAATTCAAGATGTCCTGAATTTTGTGTATCATCACATTTCAAATAAAACTGAAGGGATACCCATTGTCAGCGCGCGCACTGTGCTCAAGACACGTACGGGTGATTGTACCGAACATACGGTTCTTGCCGTTGCACTCCTGCGCGCACTCGGGATTCCGGCAAAAGCTATAGTGGGGTTGATTCTCGTCGATCACTTCGGTGTTCATCGAGATGTATTTGTTTTCCATATGTGGGCCGAGGCGCATGACGGGACAAAATGGGTGTTAGCCGATGCAACCCGTCCCGCTGATATTCATCCAAACAGGTATATTGCGTTTACCGTTCACAATCTTCGCGCTGAGATGCCGCTGGAATATCTTTCGGCTATATCCGCAATTAAGAACCTTTCAGTAAAATATGCTGGAAAAGCTGAGAAAAAGTGAAACAAAACGATTCCTGAACACACAAAACACATAATGGTTATTCTAAATGTTTTTTCCTTGACATTATACATGGCATAATATTTACGTAATAGCTTGTTGTTTCCCCTCCAATTTGCAGTACAATGCAATTACTCTGATGTTCTTAAGCGAGGGATTCTTTTAATGAGCGCACGTTTTTGAAAAGTTGTTGTGAATACCGCTTTTCAAACGATATATGCTGTATTCTGTGATTTAATGATCAATGAAGGAGGAATTTCAATCGATGTTACAACGAACGTTTTATCGCGCAGGTGCACTGGCCGCTGCAGTAGTTCTGGTAATCGGGCTTGCGATTATTGCCGGATATGCGGACAAGATGCATCCCGAACTCGATGTTCCCTATGAACCAACGCATCCTGCCGTCATCAAAGCGATGCTCAGGCTTGCGAATGTCGGCAAAGGTGATGTGGTGTACGATTTGGGCTGCGGCGACGGCCGCATAGTCGTAACCGCCCTTGCTGAATTTGGTGCGGCACGGGCAGTGGGAATCGACCTTAACCCTCAACGGCTTAAAGAAGCCGAAGAAAGGGCGAAAGGTACAGGAGTTTTCGACAAAGTACGCTATGTACAGGGCAACATCATGGAAGTTGATGCGAGCCCGGCGAATGTGGTAACGATGTATCTGTTAGACAGCGTCAACCTGATGGTTCGTCCAAAACTGTTTCAGGAACTCGCTCCAGGTTCGCGCTGCGTCGCACATGCATTCCATATGCACGACTGGAAACAGGATAAAATCATCCAGCATCCAAAAGCACGCAACAACCGCATTTCTTTCTGGATTATTCCCGCACATTTAGGGGGAAAGTGGAAATGGACCACTGCCACTGCTTCCGGAAAGATCGAAAATATCCTGTCTCTCAATCAGACATTCCAGGTTGTTGATGGAACAATCGCAACAGACGGCAGACCTTCCGGCTCCATTCAGAATCCGTATGTTTCCGGCAAGGAATTTTCATTCTCGGCGAATATACATGCAAAAGGGCAGGCGGTAAGAGTAAATTATAAGGGCATCGCCGAAGGTAACACCATCCGTGGTACCCAGGAATGGAGCAACGGACAGAAATATGTGTGGGTCGCCAAGCACATTTCTCAAAGCCCGCAGGGAAAATGGGAACTCAATGTTGCCGGACCGGTGAATTTGAGCGGGAAACTCTCCCTTCAGCGTAAGGGAAGAAAGATTCAGGCAACCTATTTTGTAAAAAGCGAAGGGCGCGAAGCGCCCTTGAAAGACGTGTATATCTGGGGTTCCAGCGTGTATTTCCGTATCCCCATGTACGGACGCGAACGTCTTGCGGTGTTTAAAGGCACACTTGAGGGAAATTCTGGCAACGGCAAAATGGCGGTCATCACCTATAGCGAAGAAGGGCCGTTTGATTTTAACTATGCGTACAGCTGGACCGCGTCAAAGATTCAATAAGTGAAATTACTGCCCGGTTTGTGTGTGATGCAAAACGGGCATATCGCATCGTGCTGCGCATGAAGAAGCATTTCATTCAGCATGAGTTCGGCTAAACGTTATGAATTATCAGCTGAAAAATATTGTAAGCACTTCAAAGAAGAGGAATACGCAATGAACAAACGAAATGTTTTTTGGGCACTGGCGGTCATGTTTATTCTGGCCACCATATCTGGCATCTTTGCCTGTAAGAAGGATAACGCGGCTGCTGGTCGCCGATGGTCTCCTCAATCCGGCAGAGCGCCTCAGGCGGGTGAAGAATACGTCAATCCATATGATGAATCGGTACTCGTGTGGATTCCAGGGGGCGAATATCAGATGGGAAGCGAAGATGGCGATGCCGATGAAAAGCCGCGCCATAAAGTGACCATCGAAGGTTTCTGGATTGGAAAGTATGAAGTCACGAACAAGCAATATCAAAAATTTCTGCGCGCAACAGGCTTTCCCGAACCTCAGTATTGGGATGATCCTGATTACAACGCACCTGAAAAACCGGTAACCGGCGTCAAATGGTATGAAGCCCAGGGGTATTGCGAATGGGCAAACCTGCGCATGCCGACAGAAGCGGAATGGGAATATGCCGCACGCGCGGGACGTAACAATGAATATCCTACTTCAAGCGGCAGTATAAGTCATGATCTGGCGAATTTCTGGGGTGTTGAAGGTAAAGATACCTGGCTCAATACTCCCGCGCCAGTTGGTCAGTTTCCTCCCAATCCCTTTGGCCTTTATGATATGGCGGGCAATGTGTTCGAATGGACAAGTTCCCTGTATTATCGATATCCATATATTGGCACTGATGGAAGGGAGGATCCGGAGGCACGCTATCAGCGTGTGATGAGGGGTGGAAGCTGGCAGTTCTCAAGCGGAGAATGCCGTTCATCCTTCAGGCGTAATTTCGCAATGCATCTTCGCTACGACTATGTCGGAATCCGCGTTGCAAAATCGATGCAGACACAAAAAACAGGCGGACAATAATCGCTCTATAATAGATAGGACAAAAGCTATCTAACCAAGAAATGAAGTGGGGTGAGCACGCATACTGCGGTGCTCACCCTTTTTAATCATCTGCACATACCTGCGACGCGCAAACGGTATGTCATTGAATTGGTAAGCACCACAGAAAGGCCGGCCATTGACGAAAATCGCGCTCGCTCAATTCTATTAATTTTCCTTAGTACTGCATGAACATCGTTATCCTAAAAAAACACCAGCATTCATGCTGGTGTTTACGATGATATATCGATTGCCGTATGGCTATTGTGCTGCAGGCTGCGCTTGTTTTTTCTTGCCAAGCACTTTAAATGCAACAAACGCGCCCACACCCACCACAAGAAGCGCAATAGCAAGGATCGGACGGGCTGAAATCCATGCAATTGCAATGACCACAAGCGAAAGCGCAAGGGCAACAATGAATGAAAAGACTCCTATGCCGAAATTAAGAATGCTCCCGACGATCGGCACTACATCGCCAAATGTCGCGATCGGTTTAAAAATCATCGAAAGGCCAATGAACATGAGGATAAAACCGAGAAGTCTCACAAGCCATGTGCGGGTTACATTGCTTTCCTGAGCCTGCTGGAACATCTGATCAGCAGGTACTACGCCCATGGAAAGCATCATGATCGTCGTTTTGGCTTTGGTCATATACTGAGTCAGGGTATTTCCCTGCTGCTGTGCAACAATCGATACTTTTTGAGGAGATCGGACAATTTTAAAACTCACCTTGAGATCGCCGATTTGCGGATTTGAAGGGTTATTGCCAATATACACTTCATTTCCAGATATCTGTGCGCGACCCATATATTGGGCAGGAATTTTATCCTGGGTCACCGGCAGCGATTCTTCATTTGAGATTTGGTTTACCAGCCCTTCGGGAAGTGTAAATTCACCCACGGTGACATTCTGCGCTTTAAATGTTGCAGATTGAATTTCCATTGTTGCCGGGTTTGTATGCCCTGCCTGAACTTTGAAGTTATTGGAGTTAATAACGCTATCAGACCAGCCTTTTTCGTACCGATATTCTCTTCGAGTTTCGGTTCCCCCGCCAAGCTTCTTTTCTGTTTTGCTGGAAGTTGTTTCTTTCCACTGATACATCTGTACAGATCGCACAAGGCGGATGGCATTTTCACTTATGCCCATGGTAGGGTCTGCAAGGATATCGCTGGTTGTCGCATCGCCTGAAAAGTGCACCAACTTTCCATTGTTGGCAGAATTGACTTTTGGTTCGGGCAAAGAAATAACAGCTCCCGCACCTTCCGTGAGGCCCCGGGCTATTTTAACCGCACATCCCTCATTCTTCCATAATACAGGAAATGCGGCGATAAAGATGATAATCCCAAGCCCCACGCTTTTAATCGACTCGCCAAGCCTGCTGAACCACGACTGACTCGTCACCTCAGTATAACCTTCCCTGTCTCCCATAACTGACCTCCGAAATGATTTTTTACATATCAATTGAATAAACTTTGCTTTTTCAATTGATATTTTGTATGCGTGTATTGCTAAAAAACAATTAACAAACCAAATATTTGTAAATTATTAATTGAAAATTGTCAATCTAAAAAAATATTATTTATTCTGAATTTTCTACTGAGATACGATAAAAAATCCGAAAATAATTAGGAAATGGTGTCTTTATAGTTGATATAGATATTGGGTGCACACAATGAAAATAATCGGCAGAATTAATACAACTTTACTCTCAAGAATGATTTTTCGTAATCTACTCGTAGCTTTTTTTCTTGTGTTAACGCCATGCATACTTTTTGCCCAAAATTATATTCGAAACACAATGGTGATTGATACTCCCACTGCATATACAATTACTCGCGGCACCTATCAGGTTTCCATTCTCGGTTATGACGGGGGGGGCATGGAGCTTAAAACGTTCATCGGCCTGCACGATAATCTTTTTTTTGGCGTTTCGTTCGATGTACAGCATGCAATTGGAAAAGAAGAAACTGAACCGAATGTGCCTGGCGTTGTCGCTAAATTAAAATTCACTGATGGGTGGGAACGATTTCCCATTTCAGTTGCCATAGGATATGATTCATTTTATATCGGAGAGCAGGGCAGGGTTTATCGCAATGAAACTGATCCGGATGCAGTGAATTATAGCAATAATGAACTCAACAGAATGATATACGGCCCGTATTTCGTGATCACCAAACCAATTTATCTTCTCGACGATGAACAGCATATCAATTTCGGACTCAGGGTTCCAACCCAGCCGAACTATGTGCCCGCGGATTCATCGTATTTCATTTCCCTCGATGTTCCCATGGGACAATATTTCATGATTAAAATGGAAGGAGAGCGGATTTATTATAATTTCTCAAGGCCAGAAGAATGGCTCTTCAATATGGGGTTCCGCTATTCCTATATGAATTTCGGCATAGAACTCGGGCTTCTGTTCCAGAACGATGAACCTGTTCACCGGATCATTCGGATAGAATTCAGGGATGAATTTTAATTGCTTTTATTCACGTATTGTTCTATTTTGTAGATAGCACTTTTAAAATATTATCCAAGTGTTCTCTCTTGAATCGAAAATATGAACATCCCTGGGATATTACTCCCCATGAAGCAATCAAACTTCAAAAGAAACTTTCCTCTCATATAATTATCAGTGGCAGGCCATCAAAAATTGAGATGATTGCCGGCATCGATATTGCATTCGATAAAAACTCCAATATTGGTTTTTGCGGAATACTAATTTTTACGTTTCCCGAGTTAAAAATCATTGAAGAACGCTTTTGCTGGGGACATATCTCTTTTCCTTATATTCCCGGTCTTCTCTCGTTTCGTGAAGCCCCTCTGATTCTGGAACTATTTAAATCACTCCATCACATCCCCGATTGCATAATCCTTGATGGGCAGGGAATTGCGCACCCCAGGCGGTTTGGCGTGGCATCGCACGTGGGCCTTTTGCTCGGATTGCCTTCCATTGGCTGTGCAAAAAGCAGGCTTTTCGGCTCATTTGATGAGCCCGCATTGGAAGAAGGATCGAGGACGTATATCGTTGACAAAGATAACTTCCCAATTGGGATTGTTCTTCGTGCACGAAAAAATACCCGCCCCGTGTTCGTTTCGCCCGGGCATTTAGTGGGCATTGATGATGCGGCAGATATCGTCTACTCCTGTGCGGACGGATACCGGATCCCGGCGCCAACCCGTTTTGCGCACATTCGCGTGGGTGAATATAAAAGGAACAGGCTGAAAGAATGGAAGCGTTAGACGTCTATTTTCACAATTTGGTTCCATACGGCTTGATGACGCTCCTTACGGGTGTGATCATTTTCCTCATATCATTAAACCTGATCTATCGTGGATTCAAAGCGCCGATGGTTCGCGCCACATTTCTTTTTTGCATCTGTCTTGTATTATGGCTGATCTCGGGCGGGTGTATGATAATTGCGCCGCATTTTTCATTTGCCGCACATCTTGGGCGTTCTTTTTTCTTTGGCTGGGTCTTTATTCCGGTCGCCTTTTTAAATATCGCATATGTATTCATCGGCCGAAAGGAAAAATATCTTCTCGTGTTTTTCGTTCTTGCTGTTGTTTTTGCCATCGCGGCGCTTCTGGGAGTGATCCACGAAGTGCATCATAACTATTTCGGATTTTATGCGAAGCTGAAATTCCCATGGAACATCATCATCAATGCGTATTATTTTACTGTCGTCGGCTATGCCCTTGGACTTCTCTACGTTGAATACCGCAGAGCCTCTACAAGCATGAGAAGGAATCAGGCATGGTTTCTGTGGTTCGGTACCTCAATCGGTTTTATGTTCGGTTTATCCGAAACGAACTATGTTGTCTCATCGATGGCAGGCATGGAAGAAATGCTCATCACCTGGCGCATGCATGGTATCAATTTTTTTCTTCAGCTTCTCGTGGTCATTTTTTATGTGATGGAAATAATAAGCTATCACTATGCGATTAAAAAGAAAAAATTCTTTATTCGCTTTATTAAAAGCACCAATGTCCTCTACAGCCTGATTCTTATGAACCTGCTTCTCTCATGGTTGATGCACCGGTTCGCATATCCGCTTTTCCCGTGGGGGCATGCCGGAATTATCGTTGCGTTTCTTTTGATCAGCTATGCCATTCTCCGATACCGCCTCATAGACGTCACAGATCTTTTTCAACGCCTATTGGTGTATCTGGTGCTTTCTGCCCTTTTTTTTGGCATCTGGGTACTATTCATCACATATACCACAAACGAAAACACTTCCATACTGATTTCAATACTCTATGGGCTTTTGATCGTTGCCCTTTTTAATCCAATGTATGTATTAATTCAGCGATTTGCAAAAAGAGTCGTGTTTCCAAAAAAGCTCGATTACCAGAAAACAATCATGGACATGAGCATGAAGGTGGTATCCGTCCTTGATTATCAGCGGCTTTTGGAGATTATCAACGACACAATCGTGAATATCGTCGGAGCATCTTCCTTTGCACTTTTGCTGCATGATGAAGAAAGTGATGCTTTTATGCCTATTGCCACATACGGAGTTGACAGTGCTCACATGATGCCCCTTCAGCCGATGCATGATCTCCTTCGTTTCGTCCGCCTGTTGAACAGAGAAATTTTTAAAGATGATCTTGAAGAAGATGGTGAGATTTTGTCGCCTGAAATATTGACGGTTTTCGATTCCTACCGCGCCTCATTTGTGATTCCAATGACCTATCAGGCTTCGCTTAAGGGTGTCCTTTTTATAGGTGAAAGAAAAAATAACGATCTTTATACCCTCCGCGATGTGGAACTTTTAAAAATACTCGCAAATCATATCGTCATTGCATTGGATAATGCGCGATTGTACGAGCTGGCAATCAGAGACGGCCTCACCAGGCTTTATATATCGCGCTTTTTCCAACAGCGAATATCCGAAGAGATACTCAATACCATCCGCGCGGGTCGCTTTTTATCCTTTCTTATGATAGATATCGATCATTTTAAAATGGTAAATGACACCTATGGCCATCAAAAGGGTGATCAGCTGCTTAAGGAGCTGGCGCATATTATTACCGATCAGGTAAGGGTTGTCGATATCGCTGCCCGGTATGGAGGCGAGGAGTTCGCGATTATTCTTCCCGAAACTGACAATGCGCATGCCATGGCGATTGCGGAGCGCATCCGGAAAAAGGTTGAAAACACTGAATTCGGGATGGGGATCAGGCAAACCGTGTCGATCGGTGTGGTAACCTTAGACGGCAAAAAGGCGTCGGACAGGGAGGTTATATCTAAAAACTCAACAAGAACTGCGGTAAGAGTGATGGCAGAGTCGATTAAAACAGAAATGATACAAATAGCCGACAAGGCGCTTTATGACGCAAAAAAAACCGGGCGAAATAAATGTGTCAATGGCGGAATAACCGGCATGTAATTTGTGAAATACGTCAATCGTGTCATTAATGTGGCATACTAAATCATATTTAAATTAAAAATATAAAAAAATAATAAAATTTTATTTTCAAAATGAAAAATACGGGTATTTCCGTTGACGTTACGCATTATTTTTTATATAATTAATACAACAAAATACTTAAGATCTTTGTCAGATTTCGGAAATGCCACGTCACAATGAAAAATTACGAAAAAGCGAAAAGGTACAGGAAGGCGGAGTGGTGTATGCTGATAACGTCGTAATGACTGAATCTCCGGTGTATGAAACATGCAGAAAAGCACTGAAAGAATCTCAAAAACATGAGTTGATATGCGCAATCGGACAGTATCTTGGCTCATCCCCCTCTCATCTTGCGCTTGCAGAAAGGATTTTCGAGGATTTGAAATTTGAAATTGCCAAGTACATCATACATCATGAATATCATTCTCCCAAAGGGGTGAGCACCGAACTCCTTTTATGGTTGGATAGCAAGAGCGAACCTGCGAAGGCACGGTCTCTTGGCGAATTTATCTGCAAGTATCTCATTGACTCCACATATTGAGCTGTATAGATTGAAAAAAATATTGCTCCATACCTGTTGTGCTCCCTGTGCGGGATATGTAATTGCCCTGCTGGAAAAGGAATATTCCATAACTGCATTTTTCTTTAATCCCAACATACATCCCATAAAAGAATATATCATACGACGAGATGAGTTGCTTCGCTATTCAGCATCGAAAGGTTTCTCGGTAATAGAAGGCACCTATGATCAGCGGCAATGGTTCACTTTCGTGAAAGAGGCACGTTTTCTTGGAGAAAGATCGGAACGATGCCGGCGTTGTATCACCTTTCGGCTTCAGCACGCCTTTGAAAAGGCGAGAGAAGAATCTATTGAAACTGTCTGCACCACGCTCACCATCAGCCCTCATAAAGATGCGAAAATGATCAATGAAATTGGTCTCGCGCTTGCGGAAAAATATGGCATCTCTTTCCTTACGGCTGATTTCAAGAAAAACGACGGTTTTCGCAAATCCCTTGAAATATCCCGGGCTGAGAATTTCTACCGTCAGCGATATTGCGGTTGCGTATATTCAGCATTTCCTCTGTATCGTGGCAGGCGTTCACATAAATGAAAAAGTTCTCCTGTGGAAATATATAGATAAAAACCGCTTTCTTCTTGGCGATTTATAATGATGAAAGCGGTTTTAGATATGCCCATAAACCGTCAGATGTAAAGAATTTTATTTGACATGGAAGATCATGAGCGCAGGTAATAAGCAGAATGTAAAATAATTTTCATCCGCTACCTCATATGCCGATAATGTACTATATTACAGATGATGAGCAACGTATATACAAACTCTCCCGCAGACAGATGCCGAGGTTAGATCAATGACAGGGAAAAAGATACTCAATACCGCGCAAATAGATAAAGTGATTGAAGATACCGCACGCGCGATATGTCAAAGTGGCATTGATCTCAACTCTCTTGCCATCGTCGGCATACAGACTCGCGGCGTTACGCTTGCGGAAAGGATTCGCACGCGAGTTGAAATGTATTCTGGAGTAAAAATCCCCCTCGGTGTGCTCGATATCACTTTCTATCGCGATGATCTTTCAAAACGCGGTGTCTTGCCAGAGATAAAAGAAACCAGAATTCCGTTTGATATTGAAAAAATGACCATTCTTCTGGTTGATGACGTCATCTACACCGGCCGTACCATTAAAGCCGCCATCGAATCGCTTATGAGTTTCGGCAGACCGCGAACCATACGGCTTTTTGTGTTAATAGACCGAGGCAACAGAGAACTGCCTATTCAACCAGATTATTGCGGATTTACAATAAAAACCAAAGCAACGGATACCGTGCGACTTTGCTTGGAAGAAACCGATGGCGAAGATGACGCGGCGTACCTTTTATAGGGGAAGCGTGAAAAATGAGATTGGATACTCTTTTCGAAGATACGCATCGGTAAATTGCATGTGCAGATTTTTTTATATATCAAATGCAGTGCGTGGGCGTCATACGCCTGATAGGCCATCCTGAAGCGATTTCATATATTGCACTGTGAAATCGCAATTATTTATGAAATTATAATTTGTGTAATTGACAAGTCATGATTATTATTGCAATAATGGACATCGGTCATCCTTTTCAATGCATAATACTCAAGACGCAGTGATTGCGAAATTTTTATGCCCGAGGGTTATACGATGAGTCGGCATCTTAATAGAATTAAAAGTGTTTCATCATACCTGATTTCCTTGAGCGTGATTTTCTTTGTGGTTTTGATGAGTATTCGGATTTTTGCTGGGAAAAACGATCAATCGCCCGCACCCGATGCGGGGACCCTTCTCGCGCAAAACACTGAAGGCGAGCAAAAAGAAAAAAAAGAAATAAAGAAAACTCTTAGGTCACAGATAAAGCAGGAAGTTCCTGCTCCTATTATTGAAAAAAAGGAAGAATCTCCCAGTCAGGCAAAACCGGAACCTGAAAAACGTGATGGATCCGCTCCAAGGATTGTCATAGAAATTGATGACAAGCCTGCAAAAGACAAGGCGCGCAAAGTCGCACAAAAAGGCAATAAGAAAGGTACGATCCGGGGTGTTTTGCTCAATTTCAATAACGCCGAGCTTTCCGAAGTACTCACTACCCTCGGCAATGTGACGAAGAAGAACATCATCATTGACGAAAAAGTCCGCGGGAAAATTACCATCACTTCCAGTAAAAAAATTCCTGTTGAAAATCTCATCGACGTGGTGAGGACGGTGCTTGAACTGCGCGGTTTTGCAATGGTTGAGACGGAACATTATATTAAAATTGTGCCCATGAAAGAAGCAATTCAGGGTTCATTCAAAGTGATAACCGAAGAAGAGCGAAAGGCAGTGCCCGCCGGAGAAATCATCACCTATCTTCATCCACTTCAAAATGCCGATGTTAATGAAATAAAAAATGTCCTTCAAACTCTTAAGTCTAAAGAGTCAGATCTTATTGCATACAAGCCAGAAAACATGCTCATTCTCCGCGGGTCATCAGAAGAAGTGAATAGTCTGGTCTCCGTCGCGAAATCGCTGGATAGAGCGATCCAGGAAATGACAGAAGAATTACCGACCGGCGAAAAGGAAAAGAAACCGACAGGAAGAATCCATGTGGTACATCTCGAAAATGCCGACGCCGGCGAACTTGCGTCAGTGCTGTCAAGGGTTCCGTTTTCTGAGACGGCGATGATCGACACATCGCCGATGCCGGACACTTCGGCGGCGCTACATCAAAAAAAGAAAACGGGAGCGAAGGCAAAAGATATTAAAGAATCGACACTGCATGCCAAAGCAGCCCAGCCGAAGAGCAAACTCTCAATTATTGCCAACAAAGAAACCAATTCACTTATAATCGCGGCACTCCCCGAAGAATACAACGAAGTCAAACGGGTGATCAAGGAACTCGATATCGTTCGTGAGCAGGTGTACATAGAATCCCTGATCGTTGAAGTATCCGCAGACAGCGGTTGGGGATTCGGCATTGACTGGATGCTGGGTAACCAGTGGGGAAGTCATATTGCAGGCACTTCAAACATTACCGGATCCATACCAAATTTCACCGTACCATCAGGCCTTACCGGTAAGACACTTGCTGTCCCGCTTAATACCGGTTTTCAGCTTGGCTATCTTGCCGATAAATCGATATTGGGGTATGCGCTTTTAAATGCCTCTGCTTCAGATAGAAACTTCAATGTTCTCTCCACACCGCAGGTGCTGGCCATAGACAACAACGAATCGGAAATTAATGTCGGCGAGGAAATTCCCGTTCCCACCAACAACCGCATCAGCGATACCGGCACGCAGTTTTATACCTTCGAATATAAATCCGTCGGTGTGAAGCTCAAATGCAAACCCCATATTACCAACAAAGCTTCAATTACCCTGGATCTCTTCCTTGAAGTCAATTCTGTTCTCGGTGAGACTACCGTTCTTGAAACGGGCGGTGTAATACCTCCAAAGCTCGGACGCAGAGATTTCAAAACCAAAGTGACCGTCGGAGATGGAAAAACGATTGTGGTGGGTGGTCTCATACGCAACAGCAAAAGCCGAACAGAAACATATATTCCCATTTTAGGAGATATCCCACTTCTTGGCAATCTCTTCAAGAGGTATTCCGTTTCCGATAGCAAAACCAACCTTCTTGTCTTCATCACGCCATACATCGTGACCAGGCAGGATAAACTTGACGTGCTCACCAATAAGAAAAAAGAGCAGCAGAGGCGGCTTAAGTTCTTGAGAAAATAAACTTCAGCTATGCGGCCCTCATTAAAAAAAATCATTTTTGCTGCGGTAGCATTGATTGTGACGGCGGCAATTGTCCGCACCTGTCGCAGCTCAGTGCCTCAGAATTCTTCTCCGCGCACGCCTTCTGAGAGACCCTCTGTTGCTGTACAGAGTGAAAGCAGCTCTTTCTGGAGCTTTTTCGACGGCTTGTTTGGATCTTCAGAAAAAAAGGATGCGCAACCTGATGAAGAAACAGTTGAAGAAAGCAAAGAAGGCCCGCATCGAAGCGAATTGAATATTCTTTCGGAGCGCCTTGAGAAAGAGGAAAAATTGCCCGAGGCAATTTGGTATCCAAACAGCACCGATAAAGAAGAAATAGAACGCCACACCGCGCTTTTGCGTGAAATGCTTTTGCTTGGAACCATTATTCGGGCTGGTACTGCCACATCCGAACAACGCGACCGCTATTATGACATCAAACTGAAAATCATGCAGGAAAAGCTTGAGCTTGTTACCGATTACCGACAGCGATATAAAGACTTTGCAGATCCGGAAGATAATGATGAAATTATCATTCAATTGCAGAAAGAAATCAATTTAATAAAAACTGAAATGAAACGGCGATGAGAATACAAAAACTGATTCGCACCCTCGCAAAAGAGGAAAAGCTTCCGTATTTGATTTCAAGCCTCCCGAATATCTATTATCTGACCGGTTTTAAAGGATCATACGGATACTTGCTGGTGTACAGCACCGGCGCGTACTTCATATCCGATTCGCGCTATGAAGAATATGCGAAAAAAATACTTCCGCACTCTGTTTCGTTTGTCCTTCAAAAAGATAATTTTCCCGCTACTTTGCTTCAAACGCTGAAAAGTCTCGGTGTAAAAACGATGTACATAGAGGAACATTCAATAACCCTTTCCATGTATTATTCTCTTGCAGAATCATTAAAGGGCATCAAATTACATCGTGGCGGTGACGTGGTAAATACCCTCCGAATACGAAAAGACCAAAATGAAATATCCGTGCTCAGGAAAGCAGCGGAAATTACCGACCTTTGCATGGAACATCTTCTCGACTTTGTCAAGCCGGGTCTCACTGAATGGGAGATCGCAACAGAAATTGAAATCTTCTATCGTGCCAACGGCTGTTCGGGCACTTCATTTCCCACCATCGTCGCGTCGGGCAGCGGCTCTTCGATGCCGCACTATGCCACTTCGATGGAGAAAAAAATAGTTAGGGGTGATATACTTCTCATCGAT
>DYLV01000191.1 GCA_020721925.1 Leptospira biflexa | reverse complement strand
GGCATTGCCCGAAAGATCCGCCTTCTCCGCGTCTTTGACGGAAGACTGTATTACCACATGGCGCTGGTCATGATGATGGATCTCTGCGGAGTAAAGAAAGAAGCAATTGATATCGTACCGGGAAGGCATATCGTACTCAAAAACGCCCTGCACCCCCTCACGCATGTCCGCGGCGATCTCTCCATCCCTATCGATGCACATGGCAGAATGTATATTAACTGGGCAGGGGAGTTTTTGGAGCACTTCAATCATCTCCCCTTCTATGCGCTTCTGGAGTATGATTCTGTAAAAGGCCCTGTGCAAGAAATCCTTGCAACAGATGAGACAATAGCGAATGAAATTGACTCGGTAAAAAAGAAGATTGCCTCAGACAGCGCGGCGTTAGCCGAAACGAAAGACCCACATATATATGCTTCGACTCACGCAAACATTTTTGCATTAACCGATCAGCTTTACCAGCTCAAGATGAAATTCATAGAGAAACTTCAAAATGATATTTCAAAGCTCGAACAAGAGCACAAAAAGCACCCGGGCCGTGAATCCGCTGAACAGCTGGAAATCCTAAAAAATTATCCTGCGGCAATTGAACTTGTCGCAAAAATTGAAAGGCTGTATAATCATTCCGCCATCATCGGCCTCACCGCCACAGGAACACAAGACCTCGGCGTAACGCCGTTATCTTCCCAGTATCTCATGGTAGGCACCTACCACAATGTGCTGAATACAATTATACAGGGACAATTCATCAACCGAATCAAAACCGGCTGGAATCTTCTTCTTATGCTGCTTGTCGCCGTCGGGATGGGCATGCTCGTGCAGCGAATGAACGCACGCCAATCCCTCATCGCCATCGGTTTGGGATTTATCATCGTGAATGCGATCATCATAATTGTGTTCGTTGCGTTGCGCTGGTGGTTCGATCATCTGGGAATAACCCTTTCGCTTTTATTTCCCTCGCTTACCATCGGTGCAATGAAATTCGTCAGCGAAGAATCGCAAAAGCGTTTTATTAAAAACGCATTCGCACACTACCTTTCCCCGAAAGTCATCGACAACATCATTCAGGATCCGAATTCTTTTAAGCTGGGCGGTGAAAGCAGAATCATTACAACCTTATTTTCGGATGTAGCAAAATTTTCCACCATATCCGAAAAGCTCACCCCGACTGAACTTGTTTCCCTGCTGAATGAATATCTTTCCGAAATGACCGACATCATTCTCCGCTATGATGGCACGGTGGATAAATATGAAGGCGACGCCATCATGGCCTTCTGGGGAGCACCGCAAATGCTTCCCGACCATGCCGCGCGCGCCTGCTTCGCGGCAATAGACATGCAGAAGCGGCTTTCTGAAATGCGCGCCGCATGGAAAAAAGATGGCAAAAACGAACTTTTCGTCCGCATCGGGATGAATTCCGGCGAAGCAGTGGTGGGGAATATGGGCTCCCGAACGCGCATGGACTACACAGCCATGGGGGACTCCGTGAACCTCGCTTCCCGTCTCGAAGGGGCAAATAAATTTTACGGAACATCAATTATGATAAGTGAAAACGTATATCGCGAGGTGAAGGATCAAGTGGTGGTGCGTCCGCTAGACAGAATCCGCGTGATAGGAAAGGCTGAACCGATCAACGTGTACGAGCTTCTCTGCCGTCAGGGAGAAATAACGCAGGAGCAGAGCGAGATTCTCTCCATATATCTCGAAGGCATTGAATATTTCTCGCGCAGAGACTGGAATAAAGCGCGTCAGCTGTTTAAAAACGCCCTGAAAATAGACCCCAATGACGGACCGAGCCTGAAATTCATTGAGCGCTGCAATGAATATCTCAAGAATCCGCCTTCAAAGAACTGGGATGGAGTCTACAGCCTGAAGTCAAAATAGATGGAGGATGATGGAAACAGCCGGGAACATCTATCTCACCCACTCTTCGTTCATCACCGCAACGGCTGCGGTGTTCACGTTGCTCTCTGGCTTCTTTTTAGTTTTTCTAAAAAAGAAATCGAAGGCAACAATCGACCTTGCAACCGTCTTTATTTCCATTTCTTTCACCAGCATCGCGTTTACCTTCGCGTTTGTGTACTATCATCACGCTGCGGCGTACCACCGCTGGCTCACAGTCACCCCAGTGCTGATCGGTATTCTTTTTCTTGCCCGCTTTTTCTTTCACTTCCCCACCGAACGCGCACATAAATTCGTTCGCGTAGCCACCATCTTCTTTATCGCCGTTGCGCTTGCAGATGGAGTGCTGTGGATATTTGCATCGCTCAAATACGGGAAAGTCTTTCACGGTGAATCAGGGATGTGGGATCTTGCTCATTCACACTTCGCCGCGGTCAATGCCGCAATCATCGGATTTTATATCTTGCTTGTCATTGCAGCAGGAATCTGGCGTATAATCATCACCCCGGGGCGCGACCGCTACCGCGTTCTTTCTATTCTGAGCGCATTTATTATCAGCACCATTATTCCCGGCATTGCAAATTCCATGGCCCGCCAGGGTGCAATGGAGCTAAACACATTCATCCTCACCTACGCCACCATGACGATTATCGGTTGGTTCATTACCTTGATGCTGTACATCAACTACACCACCGACTATATTCCATTCATGGTGCGGATAGTGGGAATCTGCGTGATCACTTTTCTTTTATGCCTGGTGGGTATCAGCTATGTCATCGCCGTAGACATGAACGGCAATATAACGCTCATCAACCACGTTGCCCAGAAACTGACAGGATGGGCGTTTCATGAAGCAATTGGGGAAAAACTTGAAAATATTTATCAAATACTTGATGAAACAGATCTTAAACCATGCCGAAATTCCATTGAAATAATCCTCAATGGCGGGATGGAAACAGTAAACCAGCAGAGAGTTCTCCTTTGCAGGGATGGAAGCACGCGCTTTGTTTACGAACGCGGCACCTGTATGCGCGATAACAACAACATGATTATCGGCGCAGTTCTTGTCTTTCACGATATCACAGAAGAAAAGAAACATCAAATCGAGATGGTGCGAATGCGCCTCCTTTTTAAACAGATAATAGATTCAATGCCCTCGATACTCATTGGAATTGACCAGCTGGAAAAAATAATTTACTGGAACAGCCAGGCGGAAAAATTCACCAGCCTTAAAGAACAGGACGTCTCTGGCAGAACTGTTTTTGAAGTTCTTCCATTTTTAAAGGAATACATTGAATCCGTACAAACAGCACGTTCAACAGGACAGCCGCAGAAAGTCGAATGCATTCAAGCAGAGAAAAATGGCAACACAATCAAATTTGAAATGACAGCCTATCCCCTCATAGCCGCCGACATGGAGGGCGCCGTAATCCGCCTTGATGATGTTACAGCCAGACTCCGCATGGAAGAGATGATTATCCAGACGGAAAAAATGGTATCCCTCGGAGGGCTTGCCGCAGGCATGGCGCATGAAATCAACAACCCGCTCGGCGGTATCATGATGGGATCGCAGAATATCCTGCGAAGAATCGATCCTTCCTTAAAGAAAAACCACGAATATGCCGATCTTTGCGGCATTGACATTTGGAATATCCATGCATACATGGAGAAGAGAGGGATTATTTCCACGTTACAGGGAATTCTTGAAATGGGAGGAAGAGCATCCGAAATCGTTGAAAATATGCTCTCCTTCAGCAGGAAAAGCGAATCCGCAAAATCATCGCACGATCTGAAAGTGCTGGCTGAAAAAGCGATAGAGCTCGCATCGAATGAATACGATTTAAAGAAAAAATGGGATTTCCGGCACCTCAAAATCATCCGCGATTACGATGACGACATTCCCCAAATCCCCTGCGTTAAGACGGAAATCCAACAGGTTATCCTCAATCTCTTGAAAAACGCCGCATATGCGTTGGGGGAAAAAACCTATGAAGGTTTTCAGCCTCAGATAACAATTCGCCTGAAAAGAGAACATACCATGGTTTGCCTGGATATTGCAGACAATGGCATTGGAATGGACACTGAAACAAAGAAAAGGGTATTCGAACCGTTTTTCACCACAAAAGAGGCCGGTACGGGCACGGGGCTTGGTCTCTCCGTTTCTTACTTCATTATTACAAACAATCACGGAGGCCAGATGGAGGTTGAATCAGTGCATGGCGTTGGGACCACCTTCTCCATACGCCTTCCAATATCGTGAAAGTTGTCGATCTTCTTCATCAATCCGTTTCAAATCCTTTCGCCATCAAAATAAATTGACAAAAAAAGCCAAATACGTGGCTAATTGAAACGCAGTTCTTCGTCCCCCGTTGCCATGGAGAGAAATTATGAATAAAGTCTTTAAAATCGGTCTCATCGGCCTCGGCACCGTCGGAAGCGGCGTTGCCCATCTGCTGGGACAAAACCGCGAAGTGATCCTACGCAAAACCGGAATTGAGCTGAAGCTCGCAATCATTTGCGAT
>DYLV01000021.1 GCA_020721925.1 Leptospira biflexa | reverse complement strand
ATCACCTCTGCAAGGTGTTCATCTCCTCTGGCAAGCACGCCTTCAAGTATCGAAGAGTTGACGTTGTGCGCTTTTATGGTGACCCCGCGGGGAGCGTTTCGCCTGATTGCGCGTATGGTTTCCTCAAAATATTCCCGTGATTGCATCGCTTCCCGTTCAAAGGGCGTGTGGGGCTTGGGAACAAACGGCGAGAGCGTGATATTCATTTCGAGTTTTCTTTTCCCGATCTCGTGCAGTTCCTTTAAAAGCAATATTGTGTCGTCTGCCTCATTTGTTTCCTCGCAACCGGGCAATCCAATCATAAAATAGAGTTTAATAAGCCTCCAGCCCATTTCACAGACACGGCGAATTATTTCCTTGAGATCATCAATCGAAAGCCGCTTGTTTGACCTTTGACGCAATTGTTCCGAAGCCGATTCCACCGCGAATGTGAGTGAGCTTTTCCTCACGCGGGAGATTTTTTCAAGAAGCTGAAGCGTCTCCAGATCTATCCGAAGCGATGGAAGCGAAATAGAGACACCACGCCGTGTAAGCCACGGGAGAATATCATTTAGCACATCAATGAGAAACGGATAATCGCTCACCGAGAGCGATGCGAGGGTGAGTTCATCATAGCCAGTGCCAAGAATCGTGTTGAAAACTGCATCGCGGATCATGTTTCGATCCAGCGCCCTGTATGGCAGATCGTAAAATCCCGCATGGCAGAAGGAGCAGAGGTTCGGACATCCTCGCGTGATTTCAATCGCGGCTTTAGCCTGAGCGGTGCGGATATTCGGCACCACGGGAGACGTCGGCCAGGAAGGAGCTGGAGAGCGAAAATTGCGCTTGGCAATTGTCACCCTGTCGCTCATTCCGGGCAGATATATCCCTGAAATTGCTCCAAGCCGCTTCATCTTTTCCATACGCGGAATTTTTTCCGCATTTGCACTCATGAGCGTCTGTACAATTTCTACAATCAATTCCTCGCCATCGCCGATGCAAAACACATCGACAAATGTTTCAAGTGGAGCCGGGTTCGAAACACATTCGCCACCCGCAATGATGAGAGGATCATCATCACCGCGCTTTCGCCTCATAAGCGGAATCCCACCCAAATCCAGCACCTGGAGCATCCCGGTATACAAAAGCTCATGCGCAAGATTAAAACCCAGCGCATCCAATGTGTGCAACGGCATGCGCGTCTCCAGCGTAAAAAGAGGTATAAACAATTCCCGCAGGCGCTTCTCAAAATCGGGTGCAACAGCAAACACCCGTTCGCACGCCGCGCCGTGAAGCGCGTTGACACGGGAATAGAGCACCTGGATACCCGCGTTTGACATGCCCACTTCGTAGAGGTCGGGGAAACACATCGCCATGCGAAATGCCGCATCGAGTTTGACAATCGCGTTAAGTTCCCCTCCGGTGTAACGGGCCGGTTTTTCAATTCCCGAAAGGAGCCTGCCGATATTGATTGAGCTCTTGTTCATCGTGCCTCTTCTAAAAATGCATGAGTGAGGCGGATATAGTCATCAAAGCTTAGTTCCTCTGCACGGGATGCCGGATCTACACCCACCTCACTGCACAGCGTGTGTGCTTTTTCCTTTCCCATGGCACAGTGGGGTGAGCGGGCAAGCGCGTTTGCAATTGGCTTACGCCTTCCCCAGAAGGCCGATTTTACCACGACATGAAATGTGCGTATAAACTGTTCAGTAAACATGTTTTGTCTTCTTTCTAAAAGCAGAAACGATGAGGTCACATCTGGTTCGGGATAAAACGCCTGTCGTTCAATGTCAAAAAGACGCTGAACTGTAAAATACAGCCGGAGAGATATTGTCATCGCCCCGTACTGCTTTGAACCGGGAAGCGCCTCAATCCTCGATGCCATTTCCTTTTGCACCATCACATAGACCCGGGGCATCGAATAGTGTGCGGCAATCTTAAAAAGAATTTCGGACGCACAATAATACGGCAGATTCGACACGCATACAGAAAACTCATCCGGAAGCTGAATTTTTAAAAAATCAGCATGATGAATTTCAATTGCATCGCCATATTTTTTTTCAAGAAAATGGCACAATCCGGCATCGATCTCAACAGCGGTTATGCATGCTCCTTTTGCAATGAGATACCCCGTGAGCGCCCCCAAACCCGGGCCTATTTCCAGCACCTTCGCGCCCTCAGCAAATCCATCCAGAGAAGCAATCCGAAGAGCCACCGCCTCGTGCACTAAAAAATGCTGGCCTAATCCCTTATTCGGGTAAAGATGCGCTATGGCAAGGGCCGCTTGTAGTTCCTTTTTGTTCACGTGTGTTTTTATTGCTTGATTTTGCGGGGTCAATCCCGATAAATACCGTTATTGTGTACCATTATTCTGTCAAACGGATTTTATGAAACAAACACCTGGAACGCTGTACGTCATTGCGACACCCATCGGAAATCTTGAAGACATCACCCTTCGCGCAATCAGGATTCTCCGCGAAGAAGTGATGGCTGTTTTCTGCGAAGATACGCGCCAGACGGGGAAGCTTCTTGCACACCTGAGGATTTCCCTCCCCCTTCACTCGCTGCACTCAAACTCTCCTGATGCAAAATACACACGCGCGGTAGAATTCATGTGTACTGGCAATTCCGCAGCCTATCTCACCGATTCCGGCACACCGGGGATTTCCGACCCGGGAAGCAAGCTTGTGCGCACCTGCCGGGAAGCGGGGATTCCTGTTGTGCCCATTCCCGGTCCTTCAGCGCTTACTGCGCTCCTTTCTGTCTCAGGTTTTCCCGGTCGAAACGTCCTTTTTCTGGGCTTTTTAAGCAGGAAATCAGGCAAACGCCGCAAAGAACTTGAAAGCATTGTATCCCACCAATGCGTCGGCATAATATATGAATCTCCCACCCGCATACATGCGCTGCTTGAAGAAATTGCCGATACGATGCCGCACGCCCATGTGGTAATCGGCAGAGAACTGACAAAGCTGCACGAAGAAATCATTACAGGCACCGTACGTGACATATTCGGCAAAATTGAATCAATAAAAACAAAAGGTGAATTTGTTATCGCGGTGTATGTCCATGAAAAAAATTAGCACATACGTATTGAAAAATCATTAAAAATTGTATATTTTTATTATAGATTACAATGATTTTTAATTAAAGAATTGACAAAATTGACCGATATTGTATGTAGATTATTAAAGGGTTAAAGTCATGGTGATAGACAAAATAGGAAATATCAATAATATTCAGGAATCCAATCGTTCGAAACCCGTTTCCCGCACAAGAGAAGCGGGTAGAAACGACAGAGTGGAAATTTCCGCCGAAGCGATGCGCGCGGCCGAAAATCAGCAATATGTCCGAATTGCGCACGAAACGACCGATGCCGATCGTGCGGCCAGAGTGCGGGAAATTAAAGACCAGATTGCCAACGGCACCTACAACCGCTTTGATGATGACCATGTGGTTGAAATGGTGGCGGATAAAATCGCGAGCTACCTGTTGCGCAGATAACAACAAGACCATGCTCACCGGAGAAAAAAGCGGAGTGCAAAACACCCGCTTTTTTTATTTACAATTTGCGCTCGCGCAGAAACAAAATACTGAATAATGACCCCATCCGGGTCGATATGAATAATGACGCAATTTGAAAGACACAACGGGAAAGTCCATGGACATCCTTCCTGAGTTTCACATACCCACACAGATATTCATGAGGGACGATGTTCTTCAGGAAGTCGGCCCAATTGTGAAAAATTTCGGTTCACGGGCAATAATTGTCACTTCATCGAGCGAATGTGAAAGTTTTGAAGGCACCATCAACAGCATTACCGCGGGGCTTTCAAGGGCTGGTGTGAGGGCGATTGTATATGATGAAATTGGCGAAGCAATCAATACCGAAAAAATCGACTCGGCGGTGTACTTCATTAAAAAAACCAACTGCGATATCATCATCGGATTCGGTGGCATGGATTCTCTGCACGCAGCAAAGGCAATCGCGCTTTTAGTGAATAACTACCTTTTCTGCGAGGAATTGTTCGATTATCCCGACGTTCATCATCCCGTAACCCTCATTACCATACCGGCCTTTCCCCTCTTTGGCTTCGAAATCATTCCCATGTTTTTTGTGAACGATATCAGAGAAAACATCAAAAAATGCTACCAGAATAAATTGCTATTCCCCACCGCAACAATTATCGATCCAAAAATATCACTTGAAATCGATGAAGAAAACACTGTTGGCGGTGCCATCAGCTCCCTTGCAATTGCCACTGAGGCTGTCATATCGAAGAAGAACAACGGTCTGGTGAATACGCTGGCACTGAGATCAATCGACCTGATCTTTAAAAATCTTCCGGCGGTGTACCGTGAACCCGGGAATGCCGCCGCACGATATCAGCTCTCGCTTGCCTCAACAATGGCGGGTATTGCATTTTCGATTGCCGATTTATCCGTGACGCTTGCAATATCGCTTGCTATCAATTCCATTACATCAATTTCCTTGCTAAACGCAATGGGCCTCATTCTCCCGCATATAATGGAATACAACCTCACTTCGTCTCCGGGACGCTATGTGCAGATGTCGAAAGTGATGGACGAGGATGTGCGCGACATCACGGTTATTGAGGCAGCCATTAAAGCGGTGGAAGGAGTGCGAAAGCTTGAAATGGAGGTGGATGTGCCGCAGAGGCTCTCGCAATTCGAAATTCCGAAAAGCGATCTGTCGAAAATCGCCGATATTGCCATCAACTATCCTTTCATTGAAAACACCCCCCGCCCTCTTTCAAAAAATGAAATTGAAACCATACTCATCGCCGCATACTGACAATGGATAGAGAACAAATTATATCGCTTATAAAACAGATAAAAGAGGGATCGATTTCCGAAGAAGATGCCGTGGAAAAGCTCACGAACCTCCCTTTCGAAAACATTGGTTTTGCAATGGTTGACCATCATCGCGCCGTTCGATGGGGATTTCCGGAAATAATTTTTTGTGCGGGCAAGACACCCGCACAGGTAAGAGAAATCGCTCTGCGCATACGCAATAACGGCTCAGATCTTCTTGCGACAAGAGCAAGCGATGATGTATGGCAGGCTGTTTCTTCAGCAATTCCCGACGCGAAATATAATCCGTCTGCAAAAACCATCACCCTTCTTAAGCACAATACATCTCAGATTCCCGGTAAAGTAATCATCGTGACAGCCGGCACAGCAGATTTGCCGGTGGCCGAAGAAGCGCGTGAATGTGCGAAGGCGCTTCGCCTTGATGCAGATATTCTCGCAGATGTGGGGGTGGCGGGCGTTCATCGAGTTTTCGCGCATCGCAATCTTCTCGATACCGCATCGGTGCTCATCGTCGTTGCGGGAATGGAAGGCGCGCTTCCCTCCATTGTGGCGGGCATTGTTCGATGCCCCGTTATTGCCGTGCCTACCTCGGTGGGATACGGCACGTCATTCGGCGGCATCGCCGCACTTCTGGCGATGCTGAACTCCTGTGTCCCCGGCATCGCAGTGATGAACATCGACAACGGCCTCGGTGCCGCTTTCCTGGCATTTCGATTTCTCTCCACCTCATCGAGGATGCAAGATGGTGGCAAATAAAACCGTATTTTTCGATATCCGTTTTGGCGCATCCGGCGATATGCTTCTTGCTTCCCTGATCGACGCGGGACTTCGGATTGATGAACTGATATCCACTCTCTCCTCCATTCCCATAGATGGCTGGTCGATAGAACCGAAAAAAATTGTACGGAATCATTTCGCAGGCACTCAGCTACTCGTCACATGTGATGAAGAATCTTCTACACGTACGTTATCACTGATTATTTCCATGCTCGAAAAAAGCTCGCTTGCCCCGCGTGCAAAAAAAAACGCGATAGCTACATTCACCAGTCTTGCCCATGCGGAGTCACGCGTTCATGGAATTGCACCCGGGGAAGTGCATTTCCATGAGATCGGGGCGAAAGACAGCATCTTGGATATTGCCGGATTTTGTGCGGCAATGGATATCCTGGGAATAGAAAAAATATTCTACAACGAGATTCCGTTCAGCAGAGGAAGTATCGCATCCCGGCATGGCATTCTCCCCCTCCCCTCGCCAGCCTTAAGCGAACTTTCCAGGGGCGCCCGTGTGGTGATGACCGATTTTGAAGGAGAACTCATCACGCCCACCGCTGCCGCACTGCTTCGGAGCCTCGGTTTGCAGCTTACAAGAAGCGTATCACCGGCCACTCTGCTTTGCAGCGGAATTGGTTTCGGCACGTGTGAGTATACATTTCCATCATTTACCAGGGCATTCATCCTTCTTGAAGTAAAATCCGGCGAAGGAGATTTTCTTACAGAAATCGTGTGCGCAATCGACGATATGAATCTGCAGATATTTCCGCATGTGCTTGAAAAGCTTCTCGCTGCAGGCGCGCTCGATGTATATCTCACCCCCCTTGTTATGAAAAAAGGACGCCCTGGTTTTCTTCTCACCGCCCTGTGCAATCCTTCCGATGAAGATGCATTAAAACGCATTATCTTTCGTGAAACCACCACGATAGGTGTTCGCATCCAGACCATGTGGCGCGAAAAGCTCGAACGAAGCACAGAAGAAATTACCATCGAAGGCCACATCGTCCGGATGAAAATATCCAGACACAGCGATTACATTACAAATATCAAACCGGAATACGAAGACATAAAAAAAATCGCCGATGCAACCGGAAAGCCCCTTAGGGAATTAATGGAACAAGCAATAAAAGTGTATGAGGGTGAAAGAAAATAAGGCATACGGGCTTCTTTAAAGCAAGTCTGAAAGCACAAGCACGGATGGGGCGAGGATCAATCGAAATAGCGCCTCTGGTGAAAACCAAGGAGCAGGAAATTATACAAGCGAATGTATCTTGACGTGAAGGCTGGTTGATACTATGGCGCGTGGGTAGCTTTGCTTGAAACAATACAAAAACACCGCTTACAAATCGCCACAAAACGGATGAAGATAAGTTAGGGACGCAGCGAGCAGATATTACGCACTCACCAGCAGTTTCAGCTCTTCAGAAGAAAAAATCTTGTCGATATCTAAAATGACCACATATCCCTGATTGTGTTTCGCCACTCCGATAATATATCGACCAGATATACCTTTGATAATTGGAGGAGGCGGCTCTATATTTGCCGCATCAAATTTAACCACATGGCTGACGGTATCAATTGCAAGGCCGATCTGTTTCCCGAAAATATCCACCACAATTGCCCGCTTGTCGCCTTCCTTTTCATCAGTCGCTTGATTGAACCTTCTGGCAAGATTCACAATCGGAATGACCTTGCCGCGAAGGTCGATGACCCCCCTAATAAAAGGTGCCGATTTCGGAAGCTTTGTGACTTTGGGAAGTTTGAGAATTTCCTGCACTTTCAGAATTTCAATACCATATTCTTCGCTCCCGACCTTAAAACACACGACCTGAAGGGAATCAAGTAGTTTTGCTTCTTTTTCCATGGTTGAAAACCATCCGGTAAATAAAATCGTTCTGTTTCTTCGTATTGCTTCAGCGTCCGCCCAATCGCCTCTATAATCAATATGATACATCCCTTGATGATTTTCAATAATAAAATTTCTCAAACACGAAAAAACTCACCATTCTCAGCGATAATAATATCCGTAGAAATAAAGCCATCCGCCCGCAATAAAAAATGCAATTATTTTCGGAAAAAACGGATCTCGCTTTCGAATAAAAATGTCCACGCCTCCAATCAATACGCCAAAACAGCCGGAAATAATTCCTGCGACATAAAAATCGTAGAAATACAGATACACAATAGAGACAATCATTGCTCCAATGAGCATATCTATCACATCAATACGCTGCAGTCTAAAAAACTGCTTAATAACCTCTTTTCGCGATACTCCTCCATAGTCTTCAGGCTTAAAATAGCGCTTTCTTGTCCTTTCGAGCACAATTCGTTTTTCAATACCACGTTGGGATTTTCCCTTTGCTCCTATGCCGTAATTTTCATTGATAAGCTTCAATACTTCACGATTGCCGATCGCACCGAAAAGCTCCGCTCTTTGACCGAATTTGTCGCTGAGGCTAAGAGACCTGCCGGTCTGTGCATTTTTTTCCGCGGTTATTCTACCTCCTGCAATGATGGCATAATAGGGAATCCCGCCTTCAGACGCGTCTTCAACGTAGAGCCGCACCCGCTTTTCCTTTGTATTATAATCCACACGCAAATAATCGCCGTTGTCGTCGGTCATATACAGCGTCCTTGTATACCCCCGAATTTCCGAAGGCCTTCGTTTCCAGTGATGCTCGACGGAATCAACAACACCGCCTGTCCCGGTTGTTTTTCTCTTCATTCCCTTTCACACAATACCTTTGCTGTATCCATGTATCCATACATACAGCATGTTCTCACATTTATCAATAAAAAAAAGATTGGCACGAAAAATAAACGCACCAATCTTTTTGTAGCCTTCTCAACAGGGAACCTCACCGCAATCGCATCCAATGGCTCACTTCACAGCAAAAGCTACTGAGGAACCCGCACCGAAGATGTGACATTATTTCTTCTTATGCCGGTTAAGCCTTCGTCGCTTCTTCCGCTTATGATTGGCTATTTTTTTGCGCTTCTGTTTTCTGCCGCAACCCATACAATTTGCTCCTCGATTTTCAATAAATAATACCCATGCGCACATCTAAAAACTATTTTCATCTCTTGAGGTAACGTAAAATAAAGCGGTTTTCACCTCTCCTGTATGCTCACAAGGGAACAACTGATGAAAGAGTGTGAGAAGTCCCCTTCTAATATCCGATGATTTTCATCGGGAAATGAGTGCAGTTTATGCTATCTAAAAAAAAGAGAAATTCCAACAACACTGCTAAAACACCATACACAGGTCGAAATTGAAACGCGGTTTGCTGCGCCGCCCATGCGTAGTATATCAGCGCAGATTATCCACCTCCCCCCGAAATTTCGGCAAAGATCCCTTCTCTGAAAAATCCAGACCAAACGGCATACCGGTTCGATCAGGCGCAATGATCGTATTGACATTCTTGGAAAATCCCGTAATGTACAGGTATTTTAAAAGATCGGGATTGTTCTTAACCACTTTCGCGATCTCCCGTAAATTTTCCAAATACTTTTTTTGCTCTATTTCATCTTTCTTCAATTTATTTTCCAGAAGCATCTGTTCTTTTTTGTTATCATTTTCAATCTTTCGAAACTCTGCGGCCAGCGCAATCCCTTCCCGATATATTTCAACTGGCGGTACTCGCAGCGGTCCCACAAGCGATGCCTCGGTCAATTTTACACCCATTGCGCTCACCCGCTTTGTGACGGTATCAAGTCCCTTCGATATCACGCTTTCAGCATGTATCTCCAGTTTTTTATTATCGTACACAGGCGAAAGGAACGGAAGCATCTCAGCTTCAAAGCTATCTCTACACATGGTCTTCAAAAGGGATACAAGGAAGTCTTTATTGAGGAGAAAATCATCGCGCGCGTTTTCCAGATCGAGTTCATATTTCCCTTGAATCTTTACATCCACTGCATAATGACGGCTTTCCACATCCGCAAGGCCGGGAAGCGGAATACGAACATCGAAGATTACCGTCCCTCGTATTCTGCCATACATCACGGAATGTTTCCAGAAGGCTATGTTTCGCGGAACAAAATTGTATCCCGCAGCGAAGACGCTTTGAATCTCCCCGCTTTCCCGATCCACAAGAATCGCATATTCACCATCCTTCACTTTAAAAACAGTGAAATATGCCCCGAGAGCAAAAAGAACCACAAGTGCAATAACAAATACTTTCATGGATATGATATCTTACTCTTCTTCTTCCTTGTACTGTATAGGACGGATAGGAACAATTGTCGAAACCGCGTGCTTATAGATGAGATTCTGCCGCTTGTCCACTTCAATCAACACGGTAAAATTGTCGAAGCTCAGCACTCGTCCTTTAATTGGTACCCCGTTCATAAGGAAGATGGTAATCTCGATTTTTTCCTTCCTCGCGATGTTGAGAAAATGATCCTGCAAATTTTTTCCCTGTTTGGCCATAGTAACACCTTATTTTTATATTGTATCGGCGTGCGCTATTCCGCCGCCGTAAAAGACCTTTTTTACCCCTCTCGTAAACTGTTCTGCAATTCTTAAAAGAACTTCACCCTGTGGCTTCTTTCCATTTCAAAATGATATCAAAAATCGTACTCTTCTCTTCCGCAGCGACCCATTGTATCAGATTATTCCTTCCAAACCAGGTCATCTGCCGCTTGGCATATCGCGCGGTATTGATTTTGATCTTTTCCGCCAGTATGCGTTTATCTATATGCCCATCTAAAAATAAATTCACCTCGGCATAGCCGATGGATTTCATCGATTTCAGATCCGGCCCGTATCCGCGCCTGCGCAGATCTTCCACCTCTTCCACAAGCCCTGATCGCAACATAGTATCCACCCTTCCCGAAATACGCTCGCGAAGCGCATTTCGCTTTACGTGCAATCCTATGAAAACAGTATTCACAGATGCCCTGCGCAACGCATTTCCGAAAAAGGATGAAAGGGGCTTTCCACACTGCTTAAAAACCTCAAGGCCTCTGAGAATCCTCTGTCGGTCGTTCGGATGAATGCGCGCTGCGAATGCTGGATCGCATTCTTGTAGTTCGCTATACAGCGAGGCGATCCCTCTCTTCTGCAGCTCATGTAAAAGATCCTGTTTTACCGATTCCCCCACAGGGGGGATTTCGGAGAGACCAAAAAAGAACGAGTCAATGTAAAGACCTGTCCCTCCCACAAACAACGGAACTCTGCCGCTTTTGGTTATTTCATCGACAGCATAATCCGCAAATCTGCAAAACTCACCGGCTGTAAAATTGTAGTCTGGTTCGACAATATCAATACAATAATGCCGTACCGACGAACGCTCTTCTAACGTTGGCTTGCCGCTCCCGATATCAAGATAGCGATACACCTGAACGGAATCGGCCGATATTATATCAAAACCCAGGGCAGCAAGCTCCAGAGAGAGTGCCGTTTTCCCTGATGCCGTCGGCCCCACGAGAACCACTGCTCTTATACCGTATCACCTCGCCTGTCAATCTTCGCGGGGGAAAGACCGTTTCTCGTCTCTACATCCCGTTCGCACAAAGCCCACAACGCGACATGGCTCACAGCCGCAGAGCATTATTTTTCCAGCAATTCGAATTTCACCTTCCCATCCAGTATCAGACGAAGGACATTGGGTACGATTCTCCACTCCTCGCCTTCAATCATCATGTCGGTAACTGCTTCAATATTGTCAACCACAGTCATCGCGGCGCGCGTCATAATGTATCTATTCTGGTCATACGAAACCAGTTTATCGATCGAAATTATCATTGGTTCTCTCTCCTAATATTTTCATCACCTTTTTTTCAAGCCGCGCTGTCCTGCACGACTCTGCGCTCAAAATCGACCTGAAACATTCGCATGCCTCAGGGATTGAATCATTGATAATGATATAATCATAATACTGATAATACTTAAGTTCCTCAATGGCGTTATGCAATCGCAACCGGATCTGTTCTTCGGAATCAGTCCCTCTTCCCCTCAGCCTTTCCTGCAGTACTTTCAGCGAAGGAGGAACGATATAGACAAACACCGCGTCGGAAAGAGTTTTTCGAAGGGTCGCCGCTCCCTGAACATCCACATCGAATATTGGGATTTTTTTTGTTGCTCTAATCCTGTCAATCTCTTTTTTTGTGATTCCATAGTAGTTGCCATGGACGAATGCCCACTCGATGAATTCGCCGTGTTCAATCATTCTTTTAAATTCGTCAACGGGAATAAAGTAATAATTCTTATCCGCGACCTCGTTGCTCCGTTTTGGCCGGGTTGTGGTAGAAACGACAAATTCATAATTGCCGGTGTCCTGAACAACATTTTGTATGATGGTGGTTTTACCGGTTCCCGACGGTGCAGAAACCACTATCGCAAAGCTTTCCTCAATCTTCGCTTTCATTTGAAATCCGATTGATGAGCGTTTCTGGATTCATTGCCGATAGGATAACATGATTGCTGTCCATGATGACGATAGCGCGTGTTTTCCGACCGTGTGTTGCATCGATCAGCATACTGCCTTCTCTGGCCTCTTCGCGAATACGTTTTCCCGAAGCAGATTGTGGATTGATGACGGCAATCACCCTCTCTGCCGATACTGCATTTCCGAAACCGATATTGATGAGCATTGTTTTCATAATAACCGCCGTTTCAAGTCAGACTACATTCCTGCAGTGCTCCCTGATTTTATCAACATGGTTTTTCATTTCTACCACCAGATGCGCGACGCGTGAATCGCCCGATTTCGAAGCAATTGTATTTATTTCCCGAAACATTTCCTGAGCTAAAAAATCAAGACGTTTTCCAATCTGACCGTGCTCTTTCATGATCGACCTGAATTTAGCAATATGATCTTTCAGGCGCACTTTCTCTTCGTTTATGTCGATCCTGTCGGCAAGAATCGCCACCTCGGCGAGTATCCGTTCATCGGGCACCTTTCCGCCGGAAATAGATTCGATGGCCTCTTTCAATCTTGCAAACGCTTTTGCAGGGATATCCTGCGTGAGCGCAATAATTTCAGTAAGGCCTTTCGATATTTCATCAAGCGACAGGGAAAGATCCACCGCAATTGAAGCGCCCTCCTTCCTTCGCATCGCTTTGGCCGTGCGTACGGCATCGTTGATTGCACGCATGACCTCTTTACGAGCCCTGGGTGAGAGAATGGACCACTCCTTCCTCACCACACCCTCCATTCCTAAAAGAATCTCCAGATTCACATCGCTTTTTATCTTCAGCTTTTTGTTGATAGCCGTCAGTTCGCTATGATACTTTTTCAAAAGAGGAAAATCAATCTTAATCTTTTTTGTTTCCGTCCAGTCGAAAAAATCTACAAGAAGCTCTATTTTACCCCTCCCAAAAGCGGATTTTAATGTATCCTCTATTTCTTCCTCTCTGTCTTTGAGCACCCGGGGAAGATGAACGTTCATTTCCAAATATTTTGAGTTCAATGACTTAAGAGAGATAAGATACGAAAATTGATCGGTCAATCCCTCCTCGTGGCTGTAACCCGTCATGCTTTCCATATTTCGACCTACAATACTTTTTCTTCCCTGCCGAGCGAACGTATTCGCAAAACTCCACTTTCGGCATAGAAATCAATCGTTCTTCCGTAATTACCTCCCGTATCTTCCGCCACGATTTTTATTCCCAGAGTCGACAGCACTTCTTTTACCTTTGCAACATTGTTTTTCCCGATTTCCCCCATCATGCTGTTTCCCGTGATTTTAAACATCGTGGCGCCGCCTGCAATCTTCGCCACGAGATCGGCCCTGTCAGCACCGGCAGTTTCCATTTCCCGAATAAGAAGCGCGATAGCCGTATCGGCATATTTCTTTTCATTGGAATTTTTTTCTGTCTGAGAGGGAAGCATGATGTGGGACAGCCCGGCGATTTTCCCCCTTTCGTCGTAGAGGCAAATCCCGACGCAGGATCCGAGTACGGTCCTTAAAATATTCGGCGATTTTGCAATTCCGAAATCGGCTATTCCCACATTTATAAAATGAAAATCCATTTTAGTTCCCCTTGGGCACGTACACCGGCGTCTCAAGCAGTTTCATATATGTAAAATCATCGGAAATTGCATGCAATGTCTCGGAATGACCGATGAAAAGATATCCTGTTTTCAGCAAGGATGAGTAAAATCCCGCTATGAGCTTCTTTTGATGTTCCTTGTCGAAATATATCATCACATTTCGGCAGAAAATTATATCAAGGCGCTCCGGATACGGATTTTTGAAAAGATTGAGATATTTAAAGGTTACGATTTTTTTTACCTCGTCTTTCACCGCATACAATTCTGCATGATCGGGATCATTGGTAAAGTACTTTTTTAATAAATCCGGTGGAACTTTTTCTATTCTTCTTCCCGCATAAACTCCAAGTCGGGCAAAATCAAGCACCGAAGGGGCGATATCGGTTGCGATAATCTCAACATTCCATCCCTTAAAAAGATGCATGTTTTCCAGAAGGCATATAGCTATGGTATAAGGTTCTTCGCCAGTCGAACACCCCGCGCTCCAGATTCTGAGTTTTCGCTCATTTTTCTTTTTTTCGGCAATATCAGGAAAACAATGCTTTTCAAGTGCTTCAAACTGCCGCTCGTTACGGAAAAAATAGGTTTCATTGGTTGAAACAACATCGATCAGAGCTTCAATTTCTTTTGTTTTATCCGAGATCTTCTGAATATAGTCATAATATTCGGAGAATGTATCAATCTTAAGCGCATACAGCCTTTTTCTCAGACGATTGGACAGCAGGGTTAATTTTGTGTCTTTGAGGAAGATACCACTTTCCTGATAAATCAGTTTTGCGAAGCGGGCAAATTCTTCCTCAGTCAACCGCTTGATTTCAGGAAAATCAATCATAACACGTGAACTGCTCCTGTCGAGAATAAAATCCCCCCCATGGGGGACATATTGTTGGTGGTATTATACAAGAATTTTTTCGCTACGAAACACAAATCATCCGTCAGCCATATCACTGCATACCAAGATTTAACACAAGCCGTATTTCACCCTGCGGAATCCCTGACGAACGGGAGATTAACTCGATAGAATACCCTCGTGCATAAAGGTCGCTTACCAGCGCATATTTATCGCCGGTTGCAGAAAAGAGCGCTGCAAGATCTTCATTATCATGTAATTTCACATTTTTGCCAGCCTCTTTTTGACCGGTCACCGCCGCTGAGTCATACTCACTCTCCGCGTGCTTTGCATGATTGGCAACTCCATCTTTATTTTTGGCTTTTTCCTGATATCCGTCCATTGCATCGTTTTTACCCGATATCAATTCAGCTTCAGCAGCACCACTGTGGGCGCGATTGCGTATGTTTTTTATGGTTTTAGAAATTGCATCTGCTCCATCATGAATCAGTACTTTGAGCAGTTCGCGCGCATTCTGTTTCTGCGAAGCAGTATGTATTATTTTGTCGTGTGCTTCTTCGGAAAATACGTTTGAATGACTATCCATCGGAGTTTTGCTGCGCCTGTTTGTTTCTGAAGGCGCATCATCCATCAGCCGAACATCGAGACTGGATACTTCACCCGAGATTTTCAATAAGCGCCGAAGCGTATTAATTCGGTTTTCCAGTATACTGATGTTTCTCTCGGCGGTCTCATTGAATTCGTTGATCATTTCCTCCATGATGCGCCGCATTCTCTTTTCACGAAACTCAGTCGCTTTTCGCTCAAGCTTCAGGCTTATGAGTAGATAGAAAATCGCAAACATCGCAATATTGATCATGATTAGCGCAAAAAACTGCATGTTAGATATCCTTTAATTTTTAATATGAGTATACCGGCAGACTGATTTTCTTGCCGCATACATCCCGCCGTAAAAAACAATTTTACGCGCTGATCGGATGCATTAAAAGCCGTTCGCAATGCCAAATCCTCTTTACTTCTTCACGTCAATAAAAAGCCCCATGCGCTCATCGCGAAGATCTTCGTTTTTTTCCCGCCCTGTCCCTCTTCCGTTTTTTTCCCTCTTTCCGCCTTTTCTGCGCTCTTCTCGCCTTTCTTCATTTGTGATAATTGCATGCTCGGCCTTCTTGTTTTCCTCAATGCGCGTGGGGACAAGACGCGACTTCTGCCCTGCCTCACCCTCCAGAGAACTCTGCACTTCCGACGCGGCGGCTGCTTTTGCCTGCTCAGACTTGGCGACATCGTGCATTTGCCCGATGTTCACCTGCAGATCAATCGGCTTAATTGCCATAGTGCCCCCCTTTCGCAGCACAGAGCCGCGCGGGCTACCTTCTCCTTGTGGCGCTGCGCCTCGTCGGCATAATCCGCGCCTGCTCTTCCATAAGCTCGGGCGGCTGATACTCGCCAAATTTCCAGTTATCCCCCTCAATAGTTATTTTAATATAATTATAGGGATCCTTTACATCGTATTTCTTGTCTTTAATATATATTTCCACGCCCGGGAAGAGCATTTTTTCGGCACAAATCTTCCCTTTTTGCTCAAGAAGACTCAAGTACGCTTTCAGCTCATCAAGCTCCATCACAACCTCTGTCTGTCTGGTGGTCAACTTCTGCTGCTGGGCTTTGAGCTTTACCAAAAGCTCTTCTCTATCGGGGGGCAACTTCCCTCCTGCGTTATTTTTCTGAACAGTGAGCGTTGTAACGTCTTTTTTAATTTTATCCAGCTCTTCCTCAATCTGCCGCTTCAACTGATCCATCTCCACCATCTGCTGGTGAACCTTGGGATTGATTCCCACACGTATTTCCGTTTTCGTTGATGCATCGGCGCCGATAAACCGCGCGTTCACCTCTTCACCCGCTCGAATTCGCCCGCCCACAATCTTCGCGCGCTTCCCATTGCACAGCACCTTCCCGCCGGCATCAACAAAGGAATGAAGGATGCCTTCCGCCACGATAACATCTTTTTCGGCAATGACATTTGTGCCCTGAACAAACTTTGTGTACACCGAACCGCCTGTAGATTCTATTTTCGCCTCATCCCGGCCAACAATTCCGCCACGGACGATAATATCGCCTTCGGCTTCAAGAAATGCCTTTTGCACAGTCCCTTTGACTTCAATATTCCCGGCGGCTTTCACTGTAAAACCGTCCTGGACATTGCCTCCCACAATCACCGACCCTAAAAAAACCACATTCCCGGTCTCGAGGGAAACATCCCCTTTGACATAGTACACCGGTTCAACGCTAATTCTGCCGCCCTGATACACCACCTGGCCATTGATTTCCGCCGTGAGTTCCATACCGTCTTCTGAAAGGATGGTCCCCTTGCCGTGCCTGAGCTGAATGTCTTTGCCTGGCTTCGCTGGAAGCACCCGGTTTGTAATTGTCCTTCCGGGAATTCCTTCTTCCGCCGGCACTTTTACCGCGAGAATCTGTCCCACCACCACATTTTCAAGAAGATCCAGATCTTTAAAATCAACGCGCTTGGTTTCTTTATCTTCTTCAAAACTGATAGATGATTTATCGATTCTTACTTTATAGTCAATATATGCATCCTTCCCATGCCGCGCCGGTTCACCTTCCGCCGCAAGAAGGGGACTGGTATAATCCATCTTTTCGAGATACGCTTTGATATCTTCTTCTTTGATTCCAACCACAACCCCATTGCTTCGAAGCGCATTCACCACATCATCAAAATCCATGTGGCGTCCTGCATACCTCGGCGCGACAAAATGAACGAACGCCTTCATCTCGTCCTCTGTGATTTCGACGGACATAGTTCCATCCCACTCGGGTCTCGGCACCCAATCTCCGACTTTAACCGGTTTTCCGGAAGCCTTGCGGACTTCCTTTTCAACTTTCTTTAAATCGGCATTGTTTATCTGTAACGCATAGAGCCGGGTGGTGACGTCATTGAGGGTGACTTCCCTGCCCCTGCCTTTCGCCTGCTTTACCGTCAGCCAGATGCCTGATTTCACCACCCGAATTGAAAATGAGCCGTCCACATCATTTTGTTTCTTTTCGAGAACGAAATCCTCTTCCGAAGCGCTGTGAAGTTTTTTCTCCAGCAAAGAAATATCATCTGCCTCATGGGGGGCGTTCATCTTGCGCACCAGCACACGATACGGCTGGCGACCAACGCCGAAGAGCCCGCTGGTACCTTTCTGTACTATTTCATAGTCCAATTGCCCTATATCAACCCGCAACTCCCGTGAAGCAAGCTCAAGGGCCTGTTTCACCGAGTCTGCATACACCTCCACTTCATCTTGATAGCTTACATCATCCTTGAGGCTGGAAAGTATGTCTTTAAGTTTTCCCACAAGCTCAACCGATAATATTTGATTTAATGCGACCGAGCCTCCCTCTCAGACGCATGATCGCCTTTGTATGAAGCTGAGAAACGCGACTTTCGGTCACATCAAGCACTTCTCCTATTTCCTTGAGCGTCAAATCTTCATAATAGTACAGGACAATTACCTTCTTCTCCTTCTCGGGAAGTTTCTTGATTGCTTCTATAATATAATCACGAATTTCTTCCTTTTCAATGAGAATATCCGGATTCATATTTTCCGGCGCTTCCAGCGTTTCAAGAATGGAAAGCTCGTCGTTATCATCTCCGAGATACCAGATATCGTTGAGGGACAGAAGCGAGGTGCCGCTCAGCTTGTTTAAAAGGTTCTGAAACTCTTCGGTGGATATACCGAGTTCCTTTGCAATCTCTTCGTCCTCGACCGTTCTTCCGAGCCTGTTTTCCAGTTCTGAAATCACCTGCTCAATCTGTTTTGCTTTCTGCCGAATGGAACGCGGTATCCAGTCAATTGAGCGAAGCTCATCGAAAATCGCGCCTCGAATCCGCGTCATCGCATAGGTCTTAAACTTAATTCCCCGGGCGGGATCGAACTTGCTGATTGCATCAATCAGTCCAAACACGCCATAGGACACGAGGTCGTCGAATTCTATGCTCTGCGGAAGTGCAATGGAAATTTTCCCCGCCACATACTTAATGAGAGGTGCGTATTTTATCACAAAGTAATCGCGGATTTCCTGGCTTTTCGATTTGTGGTATTTTTTCCACAGATCGTCTTCGTCCATGGCATCATATTCTTTAAATTTTTCATTGTTCATGAACTGCACCGCCCGGTATTTATTCTCACTCGTCTCTGCGGATCATTGTCCTGATCGCATCGGCGATAATTTTTGGTTCATATTTTACCGTCTTTTTTTCATCGACAAAATGCTTTCCTAACTTACCTTCCGTCACCGAAGGTCCGACGCTCACTTTCATATAACCGTCCTTCTCCAGAGGCTGAAATTTCTTATCTTCGGATGGCAGGGCGACATTCTCCGTGGATATAGTGCTTTCAAAGGAAGGTGCAGCCTCGCCAATATCAACATCTTCACCTTCCTGATTTGACACGATACTCCCCGCAAGCACATCAACGAACTCCGGAACAAATCTTCTCAGAACAACAATCGCACCGAACCCGATTCCCGCGAAGATCAGGGCAAGCACCAGAGACCGGAGAAGCACGAAGCCAAAGCTGTTTCCCGCCAGAAGGCCGAGAACGAAGGACACTACCAGCGCAATGATGCCGAAGAGCGACGCGCTTTTCGCTTCAAGCCCCATACCCGAAAAATTGGCAAGTCTCATCTCCATTCTCATCCTCTACACACACGGCTATTCTTCTTCCAATTCGCTGGAGCGGAAAAGTCTCTTGAAAAAGCCTGGAAGGCCAGATGCCTTCCCTTCCTCTGTCTCCTTGCTGATAATGCGCTGCGCGATGAGAGACACGCACACAGAAGCCTTCGATTTCGGATAGCTTACAATAAATGGTTTCTGGTTACGCACCGATTTCGGCACCGACACATCCTCGTATACAAACCCCAAATTTTCAACTTTTACATTTAAAAATTGTCCGGCGATATTGATGACCCGCTGCGCAACACGTCTCCCTTCCGCAACAGACTGCACTCTGTTTACCACGAGTTTGATAGTCTTCTCGGGCGCCTGCGAAGCAATCGATTTTATGATGCCGTACGCATCCGTAATGGCTGTTGGTTCAGGAGTTGTTACCACAATCACCTCATCTGCGGCAAGTACGAACGAAAGCACATTTTGCGACACTCCCGCACCGGTGTCGATTATCATGTAATCATCCGAATCGAGTTCGGAAACCGCTTCGATAAAGTCTGCGCGCTGTTTTGCATCCAAATTCGCGAGCTGATGAAACCCTGAAGCCCCCGCGATGATTTTGATATTCTCAGGAACCTCGATGACGATTTCTTTCAATTTTTTCTTGCCTTTGATGACATGATACAGATTGAATTTCGGGATGATCCCAAGGATCACGTTGACATTGGCAAGCCCCAGGTCGGCATCAAGAAGCGTCACCGATACCGCATGGCGCGCAAGCGCGATCGCGATGCTCACCGCCAGACTCGATTTCCCCACACCGCCTTTTCCGCTTGCAATTGCGATGGTTCGCGTCTTTTTGGCCTGCCTGTTTTCCAGCACCAGCTTACGTAGATTTGTCGCCTGGTCCACCGCTTTCCTCCTCTCAGTTTCCTGTGGTAGCGAACATCAGATTGACTAACTTTTCGGGATCTGCAAGCACAATATCGTTCGGAACCTCCTGTCCATTCGTAAAATACGAAATGGGCTTTTTAAACCTTTTCGCCACGTCAATCACATTGCCGATGGCATTGGTCTCATCCACTTTTGTTATTATTATACTATCGAAGTGAATTTTGTCAAACGATTTGAAAATTTCCTGCATATCCGCTTTCTTCGTATTGGCGCTCACGCAGAGTATTTTTTCAAAATCGTAATCCACCAGATCGGCATAGCTTTTAATTTCTGAAATCTTCAGTTCATTGCGATGGCTCCGGCCAGAAGTATCGATCATAATGATTTCCGCTTTTTCCTTGTCGATAATCGATTTAAACTCCTTCTGGTCATTGACAGGGTGTACCGGAATTTTCATGATTTCCGCATATTTCTTCAATTGCTCCGTGGCGGCGATGCGGTAATTGTCCAGTGTAATAAACGATACCGAATGGTCTTCCCTGAGAGCGTATATTGCGCCCAATTTCGCCATTGTGGTGGTCTTCCCTACTCCCGTGGGACCGAAAAACATAATGACCTTCTTCTTATGTCCAAGATTGTATGGACCGCTTGTGATGATTTTGCTTTTCAAAAGATCCTTAAGCGTTTTCTCAATTTTATACCGATCTTTCATATCATCCTGGCTCATCGAATTTTTCAATTCCTGAAGGATGACGCGGCTCTCTTCTGAATCATAATCGTTGCTTTTCAAAATTTCTCTGTATGGCTCAAGATACCATTCAGTCTCAGCATTAGCCGTTGAGCGATTTTCGCATTCTTTTGCCTTGATGAGGCTGCTTAAGGCATCTTTTATTTCGCTGAACTCTTTCTCCAATCTTTTGAGCGAAAGTTCGGTTTCACTCAAAGAGGGAACTCTTTCAACCGCCAAAGCTTCCGAAATCGGTTGGGGCGCAACGGGTGTCCTTTCCGGCGACACTGTATAAGTCGCCGGCGCGGTGGAACGAACTGCTGTTTCCGCTTCCGCACCGAGCGATGATAAAATTTGCGACGTTAAAACCTTGCGTTCATCCTCACTCTCCCCGACGCGAAAATCAACATGCTTTTTTTTCTCTGGCATACTGGAGGCAATCTTTTTTTCCTGTATCGCCGCGGTAAGCTCCACCACTTCCCGACCGAAAAACTTTGAATTTAAAATCCCCCCTTCTTTCACGAATTTATGGCTTATGGGAATAGCGTCATCACCATATTCCATTTTTAATTTCATCATCGCATCATGATATGACTTCGCTTTGATCTTCACGTATCGCATCTTTCACACTCCTCACCTGGTATTTATTCCAATCTCACGCCGCGCTCGGCATAAGAGCCGAAGACACGACGCTCACCTGTATATTCGAAGCAATTTCATTGTACGAAAGAATCACCGGATCCGCTATCTCACGCTCCAGAAGCGCAAATGTCACGCTGCGGATATGCGGAGATACGAGAAACACCGGAGTCGGGGCCGCCGACTTGGCCTTATTGTATGCCGCAATGAGCGATTTAATCACCATCTCGTGCGTTTGAGGATCGAGCCCCAGCACTCTTCCTTCCAGCGGATCGTCGTGAATCGAGGATCGAATGATGTTTTCAATTTCTGGATCAACGGTGATGGCAAAGAGCTCTCCTTTGCGGTCAGCATACTCCTTACATATCTGTCTTGAGAGGGCCTGGCGTACGTATTCTGTCAGCAAGCCTGGATCTTTTGTAAATGTGATATATGTCGAAAGTGTTTCCAGAATGGTAACCATGTTTCGAATTGAAACGCGTTCGCGAAGAAGGTTTTGAAGAACTTTCTGTATTTCGCCAAGGCTCATCTTCTTTTCTGTAATGAGTTCGTTTACGACGGCGGGGTAATCGTTCTTGAGATTGTCAATCATCTGCTGTACTTCCTGCCGTCCTAAAATTTCATCCGCATGTCGCTTGATAATCTCCGTCAGATGCGTCGCAATGATGGTGGGGCAATCCACCACCGTATAGCCGCGCCGTTCAGCAAGATCACGCCTGTCAGGTGATATCCACATAGCCGAGAGATGAAAAACCGGTTCTATGAATTCATCACCCTCAAACTTTTCAGTGACTCCACCGGGATTCATTGCCATGAGTTTTCCCACCTGCAGTTCCCCCCTGCCGAGCTCCACGCCCTTAACCAGAATCGAATACTCCTGCGGCTCAAGTTCCATATTGTCGCGGATGCGGATCGGAGGAACTACCAGACCTAAGTCGAGCGCGCTCCGCTTGCGGATATTGGTGATGCGATCGAGCAGTGTGCCTCCCTGTTCTGGATCAACAAGCGGAATTAAGCTGTAGCCGATTTCAACTTCAAGAGGATCTACATGCACAAGGGGCAACACCGATTCAGGCTTGTGCTCCCGAAGCGCGGCCTCCCGCTCTTCACTCTTCACCTTGCTCAGCTCTTCATCCTTCGTCTGCTGTAAAATATACGCCAGGGCGCCTATCCCCGCGGAGAGCAAAAGCAACGAAAGTTTTGGGAAACCCGGTATGAGAATCGAACCCGCAAGTGCCGCAGAGGTAATCCACAGCGCGCTCGGCTGAGAACCGAGCTGACTTGCCAGATCCTCACCGAGATTTTCTTCTGAAATTGCCCGCGTGACAATAATACCGGTTGCAGTGGTCACCATCAGCGAAGGGATCTGACTGACCAGGCCGTCACCAATCGTGAGAAGCGTGTACGTGGTGAGCGCAGTGGAGAAGGATTCATTGCGCATGAGCATGCCGATAAGGAAGCCACCAAAGATATTGATGAGCGTAATCACAATACCGACCTTCACGTCACCCTGCACAAATTTCGAGGCACCATCCATTGCTCCGTAAAAATCCGCTTCCTTGCGAATTTCGTTTCTGCGTTTCCTGGCCTCCTCTTCGGTGATAATGCCGTTTGAAAGGTCGGAATCGATGCTCATCTGTTTTCCCGGCATCGCATCGAGCGTGAACCGTGCCGCCACTTCTGCAGTGCGTGTGGCACCCTTGGTGATGACGATAAACTGCACGGCGACCAGGATGATAAAAATCAAAAACCCCACTACATAGTTTCCTCCCACCACAAATTCCCCGAAGGCGCGTATGATTTTGCCATCAAACACCACGCCCTGCAGCAAAATGAGGCGCGTGGATGACACGTTCAGCGCCAATCGGAATACCGTGGAAATGAGGAGAAGAGAGGGAAACACTGAAAAATCAAAAGAGCGCGGGACATACATTACGATGAGCAGAATGAGAATGCCGCTGGTAATACTGAGCGCCATAAGAAAATCGAGAAGGAATGTCGGGATGGGAATGACCAGCATCGCCACCACAACAATCACACCAATGCCGATCAACACATCGGTCTTTTGCATCCATTGCAGGTTTTGAAAAAATCCTGTACGTTCCGCCATCGCTCTGCCCCGCTATATTGCCTGCCTGAAATTGAACCGACCCTGCCGGTACAGTTCCGAATACACCAGTGAAACGGCGTAAAAGAGATCGGGAGGGATGAAATCCCCCACTTCCAGCCTCCTGCAAAGTTCCTGCGCAAGCGGTCTGTTTTCCACCATATACACATTGTGCTGTTTCGCAATCTCGCGGATCCGAAGCGCCATGCTGTCGGTTCCCTTTGCGATGAGCTGCGGCGCCTCCATGATAAGGCTGTCAAACCTGAGGGCCGCGGCATAGTGGGTGGGATTGGTGATCACCACGTCGGCTTTCGGAACCTCTCGAATCATGTTTTTCATCACAATCTCGCGCTGCATTTCTCGAAGCCGCGCACGCACATGCGGATCTCCCACCGTTTCCTTCCACTCTTCCTTCAATTCCTGTTTGGTCATCTTCAACGACTCGATGAACTCGCGTTTCTGGAAAAAATAATCCGGAATTGAAAGCGCCAGAAGCAACACCGCCGAAAAAAGGATCACCTTAAGCGACGTGATTGAAATAATCGTCAATGCGGCGGCGACAGAAACATCGGGAGTTCGTATGATGTCGTCATAGTCGTTTATGATCACCAGGTAGGCAACAAACCCTATCGCCAGTACCTTTAAAATCGTCTTCACCAGGTTCATCGCAATCTGTTTTGAGAAAAAAACCCTTTTCATGATGGTGGCGGGATCAAACTTTAATTTTGAAAGATCGAAGCGAATCGGATGCGCTGAAAATTGAAATCCCACCTGAATCACGTTTCCTAAAAACGCCGCCGCCACCGTCGCCGCGAATATCGGTCCCAGCACTTTTGCAGACTCAATCGAAACGCGGATAAACTCGCGCAGAAGGCTAGCCCGGGTGAGGGAAAATGTTGCAAACGACGTCAGGAAGTATTTTGTCATGCGTGCAAAAATATCGTAAATCCACGCCGCTAAAAAAACGATCACGATGAAGCTTACCAAAATCACTGCTGCCTGCGCAAGCTCCTGTGTCTTCGCAACCTGCCCTTTTTCCCGGGCTTCGCGGAGCTTTTTCTCGGTAGGCTCTTCTGTGCGCCCTTCGTCTTCCGCGGCAAAAAGCTGAAGATCGAATGGATACCCGCCCAGCTCTCGAAGCGGCACACCCACCCATGGCAGAGATTTCCAATATGGCATTTCAATTATCATGACGGCCAGTGATACAATACCTTTGTAATAAAATTGAAACTTCGTTCCATAGAAACGTTCATCACGCGCACCACAAGCGGCGCGGTAAGGAACAATACAGCAAAGGAAACCATAATCTTGAACGGAAATCCGAGCATCATAATATTCATTTGCGGCGCCGCTTTCGCGAGTATGCCCAGGCTCACAGTTACCAGAAACACTGTGGCTACCACGGGAAGCGACATTTTAAGTGCTACCACAAACATTCCGCTGAACGAATATGCCATATAGCGAAGAATGCCGTTCATCATCGGACCGGAGAGCGTCATAACCGGCGCCAGCTCGTACGAACGAAATACCGCCTGAATCATAAAATGATGCCCGTTGATCGCCAGAAACACCAGAAGGCCGATCAGGTTTTTAAACTGCCCCACGAGGGGAATCGATACCTGCGCCAGAGGATCTATTACCTCGTTTATGCCAAACCCGATCTGAACAGCGAAATACTGACCCGCAAGCTGAAAAGCTGAAAAAATCACCGAAACCAGAAAGCCGATAAAAAGGCCTATCATGATTTCCTGAAGAATGAGAAGCGTATAGCCGCCCATGTGATCGGGCATCACAAAACCCCGCTGCGCAATACCTGGAAATATCAATATCGTGGCGAAAAACGCAATCACCGCGCGCATCTTCAACGGCATTACCCCACTCGAATAAAATGGGGCAATCATCATCATCGAGCTCATCCGTGCCATAATGAGAAGGAAAAGCTGAAAATGGAGCACAAAATATTCCATGAAGCCTTTTCTTTATCCCCCACCGATTTTTGAAACCATGCTGAAAACACCTTTCGTATATGTAACAAGCGAATGGATGATCCAAGACGCGAACAGTACAATTGCCAGAAATATCGCGACGATCTTCGGAACGAAGGTCAATGTCTGTTCCTGTATCGACGTGGTGGTCTGGAAAATCGAAATCACCAGCCCCACAATCATCCCCACTCCCAAAATCGGTGCCGACACCACAATGGTCGTCATGAGCGCTTCCCGGAATATTTTAATCACTTCAACATCCGTCATCGTTCGATCCTCACCGAAGTACTATCTAAACGAGCGCACCAACTCGTAGATGAGCAGGTTCCATCCATCCACCAGCACGAAGAGAATTATTTTAAACGGCAGCGATATCATCACAGGGGGCAGCATTATCATCCCCATGGCCATGAGCGCGCTTGCCACAATCATATCGATAACAATAAAAGGAATGAAGATATAGACGCCGATCTCAAATGCCCGCTTCAGCTCGCTTATCATAAATGCGGGAATGAGGCAGTAAGTAGGGACTTCCTCCTCGTTACGGGGGCGTTCGATTTTTGAGAGGCTCACGAAAAGCGCAATATCTTTCTGCCTTGTCTGACGAAACATGAATTTTCTGAAAGGTTCGATGCCCCGATTGTAAAACTGCTCATTGCCAATTCTACCGTTGAGATAGGGCTGAAGCGCCTGCTCGTTGAATTCCCGGAATGTGGGTGCCATGATGAAAATTGTAAGAAAAATTGAAAGGCCCACAATTACCTGGTTTGGCGGCATCTGCTGAAGCGAAAGCGCGCGTTTCACAAAATCGAGTACGATGACCACGCGTGTAAACGCCGTCATCATGATGATGAGGGACGGCGCGAGCGAAAGAATGCTCAAAAGGAAAAGAATCTGAAGCGATAGCGCCACTTCCCTCGGCTGGGCCGCTTCGCGTATATCGAAGGCAATGCGGGGTATTGGCATTCTCACGCCACCCTGCTGCGCATCCGCAATCACCGGAAACACAAGGACAAGAAGCGTACAGAGCAAAAGGGCCGGTATCCATCTTTTACGCACCATCGATGTCCCCCCGGATTTTTTTCAGACGCTCCCGTTGACGGGCAAGATGCTCAAGCCTGTCTTCCTCGTTTTCTCGATGATCTTTCTTTATTTCGCGCTTTTCAAGCAAGCGACCTATCTGTTTCGAAACGAAATCGCCGAATGTGGGCATTTCCGGCGCCGGTGTTCTTGCGCTCATCACACGTATGCGGTCGATCTGGTCTTTCTCGGTGATTTCGGTAATATAATTAATATTCGTGTCGGTTACGCCAAGCACAAGCACCTTGCCCGCAAGATCAATTACCTGCAAATAGCGGTTCTGCCCGAGCGGAACCACCGAGAGCACATGCGCGACATCCTTTCCTAAAAGCTGAATACCCGTCTTTTTGGTGACAAACCGAAAGAAATAATAAAACCCGCCAACCAGAAGCCCGATGATGAAGAGCGTTTTAAAAATCAGCCAACCATACGACTCTGTTTCTATATCCTCTGAGCGGTATTCAGTATATTGGCGAAAACCATTCGCGTGAGACCCGTCCGTTTTTTCTTCAGTTTTTTTCCCTCCTCCATCCTCATCTTTCTGAACTCCGGAAA
>DYLV01000190.1 GCA_020721925.1 Leptospira biflexa | reverse complement strand
TTTTAACCACATTCTGCTACAATACGCCAGAGGGAAAGCCGCGAAAAGCGCACCTCCAGCGGTAAGCAGCCACACTTCATTGCCATCCCACAGCGGACCGATTGAACGGATAAGCGCCGCGCGCTCCTTATCTTCTTTTGAAATGAAAGTAAAAAGAACTCCCAGGCCAAGATCGAAGCCGTCTAAAATAGAATATCCCACAAAAAGGATGCCGATTATGAGATACCATGTGGTCTGCAGAAAATTCGGGGTGTCCATTGTGCAATCTCCTTTATCTCATGGTATCAGTACGCCGATTTTTGTTCGGCGAAACCCTTCTTTATGAAACCAGAAAGAAGGTAGATGAAAATCGCAAAAAGAAGCGCATACACAGCCGCAAATGTGATGAGGCTTACAAGAATTTGCCATGCCGGGACCACCACAGAGGCTGCATCGGCTGTACGGAGGATTCGGTAAATAGCATAGGGCTGGCGTCCCACTTCGGTGGCAATCCATCCAAACTCGTTTGCGACAAGCGGAAGAGGAGCGGCGAAAATGATGCCCCAGAGATACCATCGCGCTGAATATATTTTTCCTGTGAGAAATAGCAGTATACCAATCCCCGCAATTGCGGCAAACAGTGAGCCGAGCGCAATCATCATATGGTACGAAGAGTAGGTGAGAAGAACTGGAGGCCATTCACTTTCGGGAAATTCCGAAAGGCCGGGAACTTTTGCGTTCGCATCAAAATGAATTAGAAAACTTAACAAGCCCGGGGCGGCGATTTCCGCGAGAGTCCTTCGCTCGCGCTGGATAGGAATGCCGATGAGCGACATCGGCGCACGCTCCTTTGTTTCCCAGAGCGCTTCAAAAGCGGCCATGCGCTCCGGGTTAGTGCGGGAGACCTGAACGGAATGTGCGTGGCCGGATACAAATTGCAGAAAGGCACATACGATGAAAATGCCGAGAGAAATTTGAAGAATCTTTTTCGCTTCTTCCATGTGTTTCTGCCGTATGAGATACCATGCGGCGATTCCCGCTGCGAAAAGAGTGCCCGACATCCATCCGGCAATGACGACATGCACAAAGCGGTACATGGTTGAATGATTGAAAACTGCGGCCGAGAAGTCGGTTAATACAAGACGCGTCAGTCTGCCGTCGATTATGACTTTCTCAAAGCCGGCAGGCGTATGCATCCATGAGTTTGCCACGATGATCCAGAATCCGGAGAGATGGGAACCCAAAAACACCAACAGCGCTGAAAACCAGTATAGCTTCGGGGATACTCTCTCCCTTCCGAAGAATAGAATTCCGATGAACACGGACTCAAGGAAAAAGGCGATTATTGCTTCAGCGGCAAGCGGTGCGCCGAAGATATCGCCTACAAGCCTCGAGTAATTCGACCAGTTAGTGCCGAACGAAAATTCTAGGGTGATACCGGTGGCCACACCCATGACGAATATCAGCGCGAGTATTTTTACCACAAATGCGGAAATGCGCCGGTAAAGCGATGCGTTTTTCAAAAGCGCCAGTGTTTCAAAAACAAGAATTAGCAGCCCGAGGCCGAATGTGAGCGGGGGAAAGAGAAAATGAAATCCCGCTGTGAACGCAAACTGAATGCGTGACAATAGTATCGGATCCATAATGAACCTCTTTATTATATCCCTTTAATTTGCAGGCTCAAAGGCGCTTTTATCCACGCCGCATACCGGGCAGACCCAATCTTCCGGAATTTTTTCAAACGGGGTTCCGGGCGCAATGCCGGAATTGGGATCGCCTTCGGCGGGATCATACACGTATCCGCAGACAGAACATTTGTACTTTTTCATCGATGGTCTCCATGAGTGTTAATTAATTTTTTAACTTCATAGTTTAATCTTTAACTGGATAACCTGCATCGCGCAATACTTTTTTTATGGTTTCGGCTGAGATTTTGCCTGAAACTTCAACCGTCTTATTTTCAATATTCACGGTAATCTGCTCAATCCCCTCTATCGAGGAGAGTGCATCCTCAATTCTTTTTTTACAATGATTGCATGAGATATCTGGAACGGCGAATCGCATTTTATTTTTCCTTTGCGTCCTTGATCTCGCAATCACGGCATTTGCCGTAAAAATAAATCTGAAAAGAAGTTGGGATAAATTGCGCAGAAATTTTTCCGGGAAGTTTCAGTGTTTTCACCGGCATTATCACATCGATTATTTTTCCGCATTTTATGCAGAGCGCATGATGATGGAGTGATGTGTTGGGATCATAATGAATGCGCTCACGATCGATGACGAGCTCCTGAATGCCACCGATCCGAAGCATCGATTTGAGAATGTTATACACGGTGGTATAGGAAATATTCGGATATTCGCGCCGGAGAGCAGCAAAAATATCCTCAGCGGTTGGGTGGCTTTTGTTTCCATCCAGAAACCTGAATACCGCTATTCGCTGGGGGGTGATTTTGTAGCCTGCAGCCTTGAAACGGGCGGTCATGAAATCTACGTAATTTTTCATAATAATAATATCTAAATAACAATGATTACATATATTGAATGATAGCAATTTTGTCAAGTGGTTTTTTGCACAATGATGCTTTTACACTGTCAATGAATGAAGCTTTTCACGACGCACGTTGTGCATATTCCCCTGATGACACAATATTAATATCTTATAGAAAAAAACCGATTTCTTGATATTACCTTTAAAGAAGAATAGTTATTTTGAGGGGGCGCTTTCTCACATATTAAAGTTGCCTTTCGCTCTGCTTGTTGCGTGCAATCGATTTATTCTCTCGAGCCGGCCACCAATACCCTGCAGTGCACAGTCACAATGTTTTCCTTCGGGCTGTATGAAAATGTTTTACCATCACCATAGCGAAAGGGAATCGCGATAACTGTTGCGGAAAATCCCTTCCTGTAGGGTAGCGATTTGAGCTGGCCTGTTGTTTTTGCATCGGTAAAATCCGCGGGAGTTATTCCTGCAATATGATTGTCTGCGGTGTGGAAACGAAAAATAACGAGTGGGAGTTCATAATAAACATCCGCATCTGTTTTGCCCTTCTTGCGTATGTCGCTTCCGCTTAGTATGATGCTTTGTGCATGGGCAATACTTTTTTGAAAAAAAACATCATGACCGCCGATAATTTTACCTGGCGGAAATTCTTCATTTAAAATTGTGAATGCTTCCTTCCGAAGTTGCCGAACACAAATGGAGCATGTTTCCACAAGGCTTTCACCGAGCTTGTAAAGCGCCTTTTCAATCGGAGTGTGCGGATAGTTTTGCTCGGATGCACAGCATAAGGAGATAGAAATTACAATTAATGTAATATAATATTTCATAATGCAACTCCTCATTTTAGAGAGTGTGTGATAAACGCATCGAGAGAATCTCGATACCGGTCAATGCTTTTCATAAAGCTGTTATTGTGCGACCCGATAAGCTCCAGAAATATTTTCGGCTCTTTTGCTGATCGAAAAAGTTCCTCTCCATGCGAAAAGGGAATTGTTTCATCTTCCCGGCTGTGCATGATGAGAACAGGAATGGTGATGCGTGTAATATACTCGATTGTGGGATAACGATATGTGAGAATTGGATATAGTAGCACAAATCCCGCGCAATAATCCCGCGCAAGTGCTCGTGTTGATATGAAAGTGGATTCGAGCACAAGCATTTTCGCCTGCTTTTTTGCTGCAATAGATGCGGCAATTGCGCCGCCGAGTGAACGGCCATGTATGATGAGTCGGTTTGGAGAAATGTTCATAGTATTGACGAGATAGTTCCATGCACCTTCTGCGTCTCGGTAGGTGCCTTCTTCGCTCGGAGTGCCTTCGCTTTTCCCATAGCCGCGGTAGTCGAAAATAAACACGTCTAAATTTAAATTGTGCAGTACTTCAATAGTTTTCAACCGGTGGGAAATATTGCCGGCATTGCCGTGACAAAAAAGAACCGATGCACGGCTTCCCTCTTTCGGGATAAACCATCCGTGCAGCAAGGTGCCATCGGAGGCGGGGAAAAGCACATCGTCGAATTCAAGATGGATTGCAGCAGGGGTGGCAATAAGATTTCGTTCGGGATGATAGATGATATCGCTCTGGCAGGATATATTAAAAGAAAAAACAACGAAAATGATATAGAATTGTCTCGTACACGCGTTATGAAAGAGTGATGAAAATATTCTGAAGGTTTTCTTAAATGAAATTATGAGCACACACAAAAAGACTTTCAACCTTAAAATTTCTCACAAAGAAAGTGGCATTCCAATATAGGGTATACCGATTATCGACTATCCCATATAAGCAATTTTTAAAGGCAGTTTTTAATTCGTCAATCATGTTTTGATCAAATGCCCTGGTAATTGGGCTCTGTAATCAGGCTCTGACCCTTTGAGGTTAAAGGCTCTGAGGTTAAAGGCTCTGACCCCTAAATCTGCAGTCACAATAGGGCTCTGACCCCAAAAAAACAGGGGAAATTAAATGCAGGACTGAGCAGATACTCACTGTTGCATGAATCTATGTTCCGGATTGCGGATTTGTTATTCGAGCTCTGACCCCTTGGATTTAGGCTCTGACCCCATAAATAACGGCTGAA
>DYLV01000189.1 GCA_020721925.1 Leptospira biflexa | reverse complement strand
TACTGTCTCAGAATCAATTGCAAAACTCGACGAGGCTTGTTCCCCTGCTATGTCGATTGCGTGTGCGATGGAGCCGACGAGTCTCCCCGCTTCACCTTCTGAAGATGTGCCCAGAGCAACAATGTTTTCCGCTTCCACCTGAAGCCTTCTTAAACGCGATATATCTTCACGCATACTAAGCCGTACTCGATCAAGGCCGGTCTCGAGCGATTGCATATCGAAATGTTCGCCCACAAACGATGCAAGCACCCGATTGCCCTCGAATCGCGTTTCATCGAGTATGAGAGAAGCGTTTTCTCCCCCTCCTGCCATAGCTTCGCGCAAGCGCACAATACCGTCTTCAATAATCTGGTTTTTCGTGAGAGAATGCTGAATATCGCGAAGCTCGGCGTAAATCCCGGCCAGCCTTTTATCGATGCGATGCTCTATTGAAACAGAATCGGCACGCACCTGCGCGCCATTTTCCCTTTCACCCTTTGGACGGGGCCGCTGTTCCTGGATTTTTCTTGCAGACCCAATAATGCTTTCAATTGATATCTTCATTTCGCACCCTCCCTAGCGCGTTTTCGATTGTGGATTATCCTTTGTATCCAGAATATACCGCTATCATATTTTTGCGTTGCTGTCAAGCATTTTTTATGCGACATAATTTATAGAGGTCTGCATAAAAACTATTCATACGCTATTTATCGATGAACAACATCGCACAGGCAAAAACCGCGTTCTTCGATGTTGATTTTTACGGATGAACGCGATTTTTAGAGGTAGCCATAAGGTACTATCGCAACATGGATATGGAATTCATTTCACATACCTCCCGGGGAGTTTTTAGGGCTTTACTATTATGATTCTGTACGAAAAAAGAGCGTCGAACTGACATCACTCATCGATGCGCGTCACCGCACGAATCCATCCAGCGCTTACCCCTTTGATTTTTACTGGAAAGCAGCAAAACATAAAACCAACGGATAGAAGCGTATCGAGGGTTACAAGTTTTTCAATGTGCATTGTTACTCGCGTTGTTACTCTGACACCGAAGTTGTGTATAAACCCGGCTATCCTAAAAAATTTTTGCTCTGACACCAATTCCCCGATCCGCACCCGAATATAGCATAGTACTCCCAGGTACTGGCAGCGTTAGTGATTTTTGCTCTTAATTTTTGCTCTGACACCTACCTGCCATCATAACACCATTTTGCTCTGACACCAAGGACTACCCAATGAGTAAAGAAAAGCCATTATAAAGATTGTCGCATTCATACACCGATATTTTATATGACAGTATGACATTATTATCAATATCAAATTACTCACAAAGCTGGCAGCACCCTTTTTTTAGATGAGCAATACCTCACCTTCACCGCATATACGCGTAAAAGTCCTATAGAGTTTCCACGGGCAGTGTCAGAGCAAAGAAAAGAGCAAAGAAACAGAGCAAAGAAAGCGTACCCCGTTCAGGTCGGTACAGCTATCGCAAAACTGTACTTGTGCCGTGTACATGGGAAACCTGTGCGCAACCGGGTGAGAGCAGATGGGATTGCATGCCAAAGCTGGTGTCAGAGTAAACGTAACAGAGTAAAAGTCGCATATTGTCGATTTAATCGCGTATATTTAGTACACAACCCTTGTTCTGCGATGAATACTGCAAGCTTTTCGACGTGCCGCGCAGTACTCTTCCGTTTACGAATAAAAAATCGGTGCCAGAGCACACGGCTTGGCGCTATTATGAAAGTATGAAATCATTTTTTACAAAAATTATTCTTGCAATTTTGAAACGACTATTTATATTATGTTAATTGGTTGTCCAACCAATTAACATTCGGCTTCTATAGCGGAGGATGCGATGAAATCTCTTACACAAAAAACAGTTCTTATCACCGGTGCGGCATCTGGTATAGGAAGGGAGATGGCACTTCATTTTGCCCATGAAAATGCCAATCTTGTCCTTTTAGACATAAACAAACAAAAACTTTCTGAAACGGGGAAAGACGCGGCACGAAAAGGCGTACAGGTGGAAACATATATATGTGATATGGCAAATCATAAGGAAGTGGAGAAAATCGCAAAACTAATTATGAAAAACCACTCAATCGATGTTCTCGTCAACAACGCCGGTATCGTTATTGGTAAAGCTATTATCGATGAAACCTACGTAGAAATCAAAAAGACAATAGATATAAATCTTTTAGGTCTCATCTGGATGACCAAACAATTTCTGCCGAATATGATTGCACGACAAAGAGGGCATATTGTCAATATCGCTTCGGCTGCAGGACTTTTGGCGGTACCCCGCATGGGCGATTACTGCGCCACCAAATTTGCCGTAGTTGGGTTTACCGATTCTCTGCGCATGGAAATGAAAAAATACGGCTATCCCATCGCCATCACCTGTGTCTGTCCTTCGGTCATCGACACGGGAATGTTTGAAGGGTTCAAAGCTCCGATGTGCAACCCAATTTTGAAACCGGACTACGTGGCGAAGAAAGTCGTGGAAGCAGTGAAAAAAGAAAAGGCATACGTGAAAATTCCCGGGATGGTGCGCATTATACCGCTTTTGAAATTTTTTCCAGCATCCTTTGGTGACTGGCTGGCCCGTGCGATGGGTGTCACGCAATCAATGGATCATTTTATAGGCCACTGAATAAGAAAGTTTCTTTGATAATTCTATATGCATAGCTATATTATACATATCCGGACTTTAATTTGGATGAAAAATTTTTACGCCCCCTAAACGGAGGACGTATGGCACGCGAATACAAATCGGGTACGTTCTGCAAGGACATCGAATGCCCACAGCATGCGGCGCTCGAAGGGTTAGAAGGAGATGCATACCTTGCAAAAAAGAAAGTTCATTGCAAAAACTGTTATGCGTGGCGATTTTTCATGTGGCTGCAGGATCGAAAATGGCGCATTGTCTACACAATGCCGGAGATATCGAATAAAAAACTCGCCGCGATGATAAAAGGGATCGACCCGGTGAAGGTGGAAGACCTCACTGAAGACGAGATACTCTGCCTGTAAACTCGGCACGGCGATCAATCTTTCTTAATCAAACTATTGCTCTTTTTTGAGAAGAGGATTATTTTATTTTTCACAAATGTAATATATTTATTAATCAAATTTTTTGTTGGACGATGTTCAATTTTTAAATATTTTTTAAAAATCCAGAATAAATAGTTGAAAAATTTTCTCTGCAGGTACATCACAATTTGCGTGATGTAATTTATAAGCTGTTCGCACCGAGGATGCCGACAACACAGAGCGATCTTCCTGTGAACATCTCCGTATTACATCACTATAAAAGGTGAAACCATGATTAGCGCAAGATTTTTACGTAAATACGCAGATTCAACAAATATCATTAAAAGAAAAGCTGCCCTTCTTTTTATTATGAACGCCGTGATATTTTTCGTGGTGCTCTTTGTTCCTCCCATCACAGGCGCCATTCGGGGCGAGATGGGTCGCGTTGTAACCATTGCTATTCCCATGATTCTTGGCACCTTTATAAGTCTTCTTCTCCTTAGAGCCGGACACTACAACTGGGCTGCGAACATCACGTCATTTGCCGGCGCACTGACCATCGTTTTTGGCGTAATTCTTCAATATCGGGGCACTTCGGGCATTGGATTTTCATCAATGATCTACATCTCACAGGCAGTTCTTATTTTCTCCGCGCTTTTCTGCCTTCGTCGATGGACGACTGTCGTGGCTCTTTTCTTTCTTTTGTTCCATATTGCATTTTATTTTCTCAATCTCAATGATGGACTCATTCCGCTCCCCGTTCTGAAAACCGGCCTTATCGACAGCACCTTGAGTCTGGTATTGACCTACGCGCTTGCCATGCTCATCATCACCACCAACAGGGAAGCCCTCAAAGATGTCGAAACCGAGCTTGAAAAAAACAGAAACCAGTACCGCGCGCTTCAAGAACTTCATCGCTCCATCACCGACAGCTCCATTTCGCTTGCCTCCATGGCCGAGGAAATGTCTGCGACCGCCACCCGCTTCAGCGAAAGCACTCAGAGCCAGGCGGCTTCTGTGGAACAGATTACCTCATCGGTTGAGGAAGTTTCCGCCAGCATGGATATTGTCGTTGAAAATGTCAGCGGGCAGTTCGACAGCCTTGGAGTCCTTATTGATAAAATCGCCGAGCTCTCAAAATCCATTGAGCGACTCCGTGAGCTCATCGATGCCACGCATTCCATCTCGGAAACCACTGCACGTGAGACGAGATCTGGCGAAGCCATTCTTGACACCATGAACGAAACAATGGGCGCAATCATCGACAGTTCGAAACAGATGACCACCGTGGTAGACGTCATCAATCAGATTTCCGACCAGATCAGCCTGCTTTCATTGAACGCCGCCATCGAGGCCGCACGAGCAGGCGACGCCGGAAGGGGCTTTGCAGTGGTGGCCGATGAAATCTCCAAGCTTGCAATCCAGACCGGCGATAGCATCAAGGAAATCGCGAAGCTCATACAGAAGACCGAAGATGAAGTGAGCCGGGGCATGGGCAATGTAAAACAGACCGTCGATCTCATGCGTTCCACTATCAAGAACGTCAATTCA
>DYLV01000188.1 GCA_020721925.1 Leptospira biflexa | reverse complement strand
TTTTCTATGTATCGAGCATTATAATAATCGAGAAATTTACTGCTTGACGTTCATTGAATAGCATAATAATATGCAAGAACCTAAAAATATTTAACTGGATGTTTCCTTGCGGGCACAGTACATAGGATAAAATCGCTTTTTTTGCTAAGATTTTTCACAGATGGATGCGGTTTTTAGAGGTGCCACCAATTATCGTACACGTGTTATGCCAATCTCCAGACATAAAACCCGACCTGTTAAGGTTCGCAATCTCGTCATCGGTGGCGATTCTCCAATATCAATTCAGAGTATGACAAATGTACCGCTGTCAAATGTGGAAGGTACGATTGCGCAAATTACGCGTCTCGTCGAAGCGGGTGCAGAGTTGGTGCGCATTGCGGTCGTCAATGAGGATGCACTCACGCATTTGAGGGAAGTGCGTGAGTGCATTGATACACCACTATCAGCAGATATCCATTTTAACTATAAACTTGCACTTGGTGCTATTGAGAGTGGCATTGACAAAATACGGATAAATCCAGGGAACATCGGAAATCCTGAGCATGTGCGCGACGTTGTCCGGCTTGCGAAAGAACGTGCAGTGCCCATTCGCATTGGTGTCAACGGCGGCTCATTAGATAAAAAAAGATATCCCGAATTGACTGCAGAAGCACTTTCGCACTCCGCACTTGACCATGTGCGCATTCTGGAGGATTACGGGTTTGAGGATATTGTTGTTTCTATTAAAACATCCGACCTGCACATGACAATAGAGGCAAATACATTGTTTGCGAAAGAAAGAAATTATCCTCTTCACATAGGACTTACTGAGGCCGGATACGGTACCTCCTGCATAGTCCAGAGTGCAGTATTAATTGGCCATCTGCTTCTTCTCGGACTGGGCGACACCATCCGTGTTTCCATGACAGGAGATCCGGTGGAAGAAGTGCGGATTGCCAGAAAAATTTTAGATGCCCTTGGAGTGCGCCCTTTACCGGTGCGCATTATTTCATGTCCTACCTGCGGGAGGACCGATCCTGAGATCAACCTGGAGAAAATTGCATGCGAGGTGGAAAACGCACTGAGCGAGGAATTTTCCGATGTGCTTGTAAAATTGCGAAAGCAGCTTGTGGTTGCGGTGATGGGATGTGAGGTGAATGGCCCCGGGGAAGCATCGCATGCGGATGTGGGCGTTGCGGGGGCGCGTAGCGGCAATTATCTTCTTTTTGCAGGAGGCAGAAAAATCAGAACTATTTCACGGCGCGAAATAGTTGCAGCGATTTCAGACGAAGTCCGCATGCTTGTTGAAAGCTGGAATTCTTCCTCCTAATTGGGATTTCCCTCCCGCTTGAATTGTTCAAGGAGTTTGTAAAGATTATCCCGCATTTTTTGCAATTCGGTTCCTCTGTGCGTGTTTTTCACTTTCAGCGGCGGATCGAACGAATCGATTACTTCGACTATCATGGGCGGTGTTTCGCGCTTTTCTCGAGCGATGCGTATCTCTTCCGGAGTGGGCAGAATGATGGCATACAGCGAGGCCGGCGTTTGAATTAGCGAATGCCCCCTTTCGAGATACGCGTGCGAAAAACCGCCGTCGATGTTGATGGCTCTGCCATCAGGAGAGGCAATCTTTTCTCCTTTTGAAATATCAACAGGTGTATGCCCATAGACGATTCTTCTTGCTCCGAATTCCTTCATAATCTGATTCATGAATTCTGTTTTGCGAATATTTTCACCCCAGTACAGCAACTTTTCTTTGTGTGTTGCCTTATCTTTGTAGAAGTATCGCTCAAAGGTTTTCATTGCATCTTTTCCGAAGAAGGGCGATTTTGCGCCACACCAGAGGTAGAACATTAGCGCGAGGTCTTTTTCATCCTGCGGTTCGCCGGCAAGATATCTTTTGCCGATGAGTTTTACTTTTTCCTCAATAAAATCGAAAAGCTCTTTTCCTTTTTTCCCCATAAATACATCAAATTCACCGGTTTCGGTGCTCGGTATCAATGCGTGAATGTTGAGAATGTAATTGTTGATGTGGTACAGGCATCCATCTTCGAAGAGAAATTTCATAAGCGACTTAATGCGGGGGCTTGTAATGAACTGGCGTGCGAGGTCGTCGATGACCTCTTTTTCTTCATCGGTCAAACGCAGTGGATCTTCGATATTGAGGGTGGGGAAGTCAGTATCGGTTAACCCTTCAATATTATTCGTTTTCAACATTGAAGATAATTTTTCAAGGTTGAGGCGGTGTTCCATCTCAAGTGCGGGATTGCCTTTGATTGTTTTCTCCTCGAGCTTGAATTGTATCATTGCAAGAGTTTTTTCCATTTTTCTTGAAATATCCTGCTTTGCTTTGAAGCTGCCTGCAACACCTTTCAGGTAAAGCTTTTCGGCAAAGGCTTTGAGTTTAGAAATATCGATGCCGAGACGATCCAGAAATTTCAAATTATCGTACCGCACACTTATTCGCAGTGCTTCAGCAATCAGGGAACGGTTTCCCGCAGCGGCACCCATCCATAAAATGTCGTGGTTTCCCCACACGAAAGTCACATACGGCCGTATTTCCTTGCTGCTTAAGATGCGTAGAATTTTGTCGGGCTCATCACCCCGATCGAATACGTCGCCCAGGACGAGCAGGTGCCCTAAAATCACCTGCTTAACGACTTTGCACAGTGCACTTATGATTCGGTCGGCGATGATTTCATTTTCGTAAACGACGTTGGGAACGGGAAATTTTAATATGAGGTTTTCGATAAAAATTTTAAGATCTTTGTTAATGTTTTTCCTGACTTCGTCGAATTTCGTGGTGTTTTCAACGCGATACTGCACGATGCGGACCAGTGCAGATATGACATCCTGACGTTCCATGGCAAATTCCGGAGTCGTGAAATATCTTTCCCGTCGGATGATTCTACCAAGGTAGTCGATCTTCTCGGCGGAAAATGTTTTGGGAAGGGCTTCAAGGCAAATTTTCCACACAAGTCCAAATCGCCCTTTGAGTATCGATACGAAACGATCACCTGCACCGTGAGGATCGCTTATCCACATCGTCGTATCAATATGCGAATCGAGCTCTGTTTCAATTTCAGATATTTTTCGGATGATGTCATGAAGCGTGGCGGTGGTTCTTTCTTCGGACATGCGTGTGGTCCTCCTTGACATTTCGTGAATTGCGGAATGTGTTCACCTGCATGCAATGGCCGGTGCAATGGTAGTGGCCCAATGGGTCTTTTTGCAAGAAAAAAATCATGAATCTCAGGTTTTGTCAAGGCGGTGAAGTGCATTGCTTAAGTCTTCCACACGGAATGGTTTTGGAATAAATGCAGAAAAACCGAATTCGAGATATTTGCCTATCTCTTCGTTCTGTGAATAGCCGCTTGAGGCAATGGCTATGATATTCGGATAAAGCTTTTTAAGCGCCTGAACCGTTTCACGGCCTCCCATTCCGCCAGGTATAGTGAGGTCAAGAATCACTGCGTTGATGGTTTCACCCCGATTGTATGTTTCTTGAAACATTGCTATTGCTTCCTGTCCGTGGCTGGTGGAAAGAACTCGATAACCGAGAAATTCGAGCATACCTTTTAGTGTGTTTCTGATGGTTTCTTCGTCATCCATGATGAGGATTGTTCCGCTGGCGCGATGTAATTCCGATGGATTTTCGGTTTCTACGGGTGTATATTTTTTCATTGATGCGGGGAGATAAATAGTGAATATTGTTCCTTTATCAAGTATTGAATCGACATCAATGTATCCCCCGTGCATGCGCACGATGGAAAACGCGGATGCGAGTCCCAGCCCGCTTCCTTTTTCTTTTGTGGTGAAAAATGGATCAAATATTTTCGGGATATTTTCGGGAGGAATGCCGACTCCGCTGTCCTTAAAAACGATTTTTAGATAATTTCCCTTCTTTCAAGAAAAGTGAAATGCCCATTCTTCGTGGACTAATTCCGCTTCAACAATAATTGTTCCGCCCCATGGCATTGCCTGTTGGGCATTAAGGGTCAGATTGTGAAACACCTGTGAGATCTGCGCTTCGTCGAACTCGGCAGGTAGATACTGCTCATTGCATTTAAAATCGGCAATGACATTGGTCCCACGCAGGGCAAACGCGACGGTGTCGGTTAACAGCATCCGCAAATCACCAAGTTTTTTTACCGGCTTGCCTCCTTTAGAAAAGGTTAGAAGCTTTGAGGTCAGCTCTTTGGCGCGGAGCGCCGCTTTTTCAATTTCTTTCAGGAGGCGCTTGAATTTTTCAGCATCACTCAGCTGATCGCTCTTTGCCAGATATAATGCAAGAAGGTTTGCATTGCCGAGTATGGCGTTGAGAATGTTGTTGAAATCATGAGCGATACCGCCCGAAAGCACGCCGAGCGATTCGAGCTTTTGCACCTTGTTCAGCTCCTCTTCAAGACGGCGTCTTTCCGTGATGTCGCGAAACACAATAACTTGCCCGAATTGAGAGCTGTGTTCATCGTATGTCCAAGAGACAGTTATGAGCACGGTTTTTTCCGATCCCGCTTTCGATACAAGCGTTGCATCAATGATAGAAGGACCGCGGTTGGCTTTTTCCATTTCAAGATGAAGAGGGATAGGCTGATGTGTTTTGCAGTCAAGGATCACGAACACTTCGTTGATTCTTCTTCCAGCTGATTCAGCGGGGGACCATCCG
>DYLV01000187.1 GCA_020721925.1 Leptospira biflexa | reverse complement strand
TGCCGCCGGGGATAGAGACGCAGATAGACTACGGCAAGGTGGGGTTGCATCACGCCCGGGTGACCGGGCGAAATCGCGTCGTGTACGCTTTCTGCGGGATTCTCTCCCACTCACGGCTTCCCTTTGTGCAATTTGTCTACACACAGGACGAGCAGTCTTTTGTGGGAAGCATCGTGGACATGTTCGAATACTACGGCGGCACAACAACGACGCTTGCCATGGACAATTTGAAGTCGGGCGTGATTAAGCCGGACCTCTGGGACCCGAAGCTGAACAAAAGCTGCGCGGAGATGGCCGAGCACTATGGCGTGTTTATCGACCCCTGCCGCGTCGCCACGCCCCCCGACAAGGGTAAGATAGAACGGTTCGTTGGACCCGCCCGTGAACTTTTCCGGAAACTGAAGAAGCTCCATCCCACGGCCGATATCCATGCGCTCAATCGCGAGGCGCTTCTGTGGTGCCGCGAGGAATACGGACGGCGCGAGCACGGCACAACAAAGCAGGCGCCCCTTGACGTGTTTGAGAGCGCGGAGAAACCGTTATTGCAGACCCTTCCGGGGGAGCGTTTCGAATCGCCGCGCTGGAAGGAGGTGCCGGTGCATCCCGACCAGTTTTTCGAGTATGACAGAAAACGCTATTCTCTTCCGGCCCAGTACCGGCAGAAATCAGGGCCCGGGAGGCCAGCGAGCACAATCTCGGCTACTACGAGTTCTTCTCGCTTCTCGTGCAGGATGAGATCGCAAACCGCGACAACAACAATCTTGAAAAAAGAATCCATGCCGCGGGCTTCGGTATCGAGAAGACCTTCGAGGGGTTCGACTATCGTTTCAACGAGGAGGCGCTCCCCTCGTCGCTCGTCCGTGATCTGGCAACGTGCCGTTTCGCCGAACAGAAGCAAAATCTTCTTATCGCCGGCCCTCCGGGGATCGGAAAGACCCACATCGTGAAGGCCATCGGCCATGAAATGTGCCGCCGGGGATATGACGTGTTCTTTAAAAAGACGGGTGATCTCCTGCGCGCTCTCACGGTGCCGTCGTCGCGCAGTGACCGGCTTCTCAAGCGGTGCATCGCCGTTGATGTGCTCATCCTCGATGATTTTGCGCTGCGTAAAATGGACCAGCGTGAATGCGAGGTCTTTTACGCCATCGCCGATGAACGACTTGGGAGGCACACGACGATGATTACATCGAACATGCCGCCTCAAGACTGGTATGGCGCGTTCCCCGACCAGGTCATCGGCGGCGCCATCCTCGACCGTATTGTTTCGGGTGCGGTGAAAGTTATCGTTGACCGAGGGAAGTCTTTTCGAAAGGAACGGGGTCTGTCAATGCAGAACATGCTTGACAGCACCACCGACAAGTTATAGTGAACGGGGTGCGGTAAGCCATGCTTCGGGGGTGGGGAATATATCTGACCCTGCACTGGGGAATATGGTGACCCTCGACAATCCGGTGGGAAATGAAGTCCAGCACCGTCTTGAGGACGATGAGTATCACCACCGCGGTCACCGGTCTGTCGAATTCGGTGAGGGCGATGGCGAACGCCGAGGCGAAGGTTTGTGGATGCCATGAAAGTTTCGCCGAGCGGTAGTGCGCAATCCTTTATCGACCTCATTGGGAATCTTTACGCTGTTGAGAAGGATATCCGTGAAAGAAAACTCGATGATGAAAAGATCGTCGAGGTCCGCAGGGAACAGGCACTCCCGGTGCTTGAGAAGATCAAAACGAACCTTGATCGTGAGGTGTACCAGGTCGCGCCCAAAAGCGCGCTGGGCAGCGCCATCCATTATATGCGCGAACAATGGCCGAAGCTTTTGGTGTATCTTGATTACGGTTTCTTCCCGATTGACAACAATCTTGTGGAGAACGCCATTCGGCCGTTCGTGATTGGCCGTAAGAACTGGCTATTTTCTGGAAGTCCCAGAGGCGCGTCTGCAAGCGCGGTGATCTACAGCATCATCGAAACCGCGAAGTCAAACAGTCACGAGCCGTATTGGTATTTGCGGTATCTTTTCGATAAAATCCCCTGCTCGTGTTCCGATGATGAACTTCGCTCGTTGTTGCCCAACCGACTTTCTCCTTCGTCTGTGCCACGAGAATAATCGAGGGGTGGGGAGAATTGACGGTTACGAGGAATTTGTCAAACTTGTTGAACGACACTGGGATGGTATTGCCTCATACTGCGATCCTGATAACAAAGTTCCACTTGGTTTTGTCGAGGGGCTGAATAATAAAATCCGAGTAATACATCGGAGGGCTTACGGTCTTCGAGATGAGCAATATCTCAGTCTGAAAGTATTGACGTGCATGCTTGAGGAGCTATGATTTTACCCACTAGGATTGGAGAAGACCCAAAATTATTTAATCATCAACTTCTTATCTATATTTACTCCAGTCATAAAAACTCATATTGAAATCCCCTCCACGAAATACGATAACGGATCCTTTTTTAGTATAATATAGTGCCGTAATATCTTTCAAATTAAACGGCATATATTTTATTGAATCATGGCTTTCACGGTAACGCACTAAACTTAGTACACGGCTTGTTATTCCAAAAAGGCCATCTGTATTGTTTACCGGTATCCAGCCATTACCTTTAATGTAAAACTCGCTTGTTACATGAGAACCTAAATGCCCTGTAGTTTCATTTTTTGCTGGATTTTGAAATATTGGAGAATATAAGCATCGAGCTGGAATTCCGGCTATTCTGCATAATATAACAAAAACCTTTGCATATCCATAGCAATCGCCCATTTTATTCTTAATATATTCATTAATTGAATCATAATAGACCACCTTGTATTTAAAATTATTATAAATCCAGTAATAAATTAATTTTGCTTTTTTGAGTTGATTTCGCTCATTGCTAATAATTTTATTTACCAGATTTTTAAGATCAGAATTATTTGAATCAAACCCCAAGCTCAAATATTTATTTGGATCGTAATTATCATCACTCACGAAGAAATTTTTATCAGAAAGAGCTGTAGCAACAAGCAACATATCGATATTGTATTTAACTGTTGATGGAATATTTTTATATTTTAATGTGGTATAAGTATTTCCATAATTTGAAAATATGCGATATGAAGAGGGCGCAGGATCAAAATTATATTTTAAGTGTTTTTGATAATTAGTATTTATTGGCAGTAATAATGTAAAAGAATTGTTTTCTACTGATTCTTTATTAATAGAAATTGAACCTGTTAAAGTTATCTTTTTAGTATTGTACCATTCAATGTCTTCTTCCCACCTTGCTCTATCTTGATGATTCGGGTATGTTTTGATTAAATATTCAAGATGTCGTTTAGCATTTTTAAAGGATAAATCTATTCTTGGATAATAAAAAGCAAGATGGGTTCTAATCCCTATCTCATTATCTTTGACAAGATTGCTGTTTTGAATTTTTAAAAACTCTTCACTTTTTTCACCAAATCCGCCAAGGTCACCTTTAAAAAATAACAACCAGGCATATGCCATGATGCTTAAAGTATACTTTGGATTAATTGAAAGTGCTTTATCAAGATATTCTTTTGCTATATCATATTTTTTCAATTTTATATACATAGAAGCAGTATTATTATATATCCATGGCAATTCTTGGATTAAATTTTGATTTTTACATATTGAAACTGCCTTGTTATAATAAACCTGAGCTTCAGTATAATTTTCCATATTTTTATAAAGATTTGCTAATGCTAAATGAATACCATATTCATTTTTAAAAAAATTACTACCTTCTATTAAATATTTCAAGGCATCATTTTTTTTGTTTAATCTATCGCTAAGTATATCTGCTAGGCGTGTATAAATCCAGCTCCCCATCGGGGTTTTATTTTGGTTTTTGTAAATATTATGAGCTTTAATATAATACTTTGCACATAATTCCCAGTTTTTTAAATCCATATATGTTGCGGCTATTTCAAGAAAAGATATTGGCTCAGTGGGGTTTAACTCTATTGCTTTAAAATAATATGGTAAAGCATCCTGCGGCTTGTTTAGCTTATATTCCAAAACCCAGCCCGCATTTCGATAAGGACTCCAGAAATCAGGTTTAAGTTTTATTGCTTTTTTGTAAGCTTCTAATGCCTCGGCAAACTTTCCCTGATCAATTAATTTTTGTCCTTCTGCGTTTAAGGTATCTGCCTTATCAGCATTTATTGATGGCGCTTGAATTAGGAGAATTAAGCTAACAAGTAGTGATAAATTTTTTTTCATAAAAAAAGATCTCTGTGTTATTAAATTAATATCCCGAAATTTGCTCCCATCCCGGAGCTCGGGCCCTCCCGACATAAGCGCTTTTATGAGAAGCGCACTTCGGGAAAACAGCGCTATCCCCGGCAAAAAGCCCCTTGACCGGGGCCCTTAAAATTTCGCGCCGCTCAAAATCGCGGCTTTTTCATGCCCTATGGATACGCGTACATCGACTATTTCATATAATATGCAAAACAGTTGTGAAAAGTCAATATCTTTTCTTTCAGCCGCCTAAAACGAATAGCATTCTTTCCGAAATCCCGAAATAGAAAGCAGGCCGCGTGTCCTCCACAAATTCCGGACAAACGCCTGTTTTCTTAACGACAGGGATGAGGGACTTCGGAAAGAATGCTATTCGTTAATTGCAGTTGCGCATGCGCGGATACGATATCTGATTACAAAATAAAAAGCAAGCCAAAAT
>DYLV01000020.1 GCA_020721925.1 Leptospira biflexa | reverse complement strand
CTTGCAGGATATATCTGTTCCACCGCGATTTTTTCGGCCAGATCGTATGTCGACTCCATGGTGTCCCGATCGTAATCGGCATACTGCGAAATTTTCTGACCCAATTTATCAACTTCGAGCAATTCAAAAAGAACGAACTTCGCGTCGCGTACATCAACCAACGGATTGAGAGCCATAAAGACCTCCTTTTTGATAACTTAATTTAACGTAGTACTTGCCAGTATCTTCCTTTAGCGTGCTGCATGTATTTTGTTAACAAACTAAAATCACCCATTTTTCTGTCAACGAGGTTTTGGTAAATTTACGGTTGAAGCACAGGAAAATTAGAAAATGCCCTCCAGAGCCGTCACTGATTCCGACGTACATCTGTCAGTTTTATATTGCATTTTGGCTGGACATCAGGGATGATATCGTCTACGGGATTACGATATCGGCCATATAGTATTTATAGGTAGTGAAGTAACTATTCAGCAAATTTTTAAATAGAAAAACACTATTGATGATGGGCATCTTTATAAACCGCTTTTATCAGTAGAAATCGCATAAAAAAGCAGTTTTTATTTATATATGCACCTGGGGGAACACCCGGTTACATAGTTTTAGAGGATCTCGAACAATAGTTGGGAACATATTATATTATATCGCATAAATCGCGAAAAATATATGGAAATCAATCACTCAGGATCCCATAGCGATTATTAAGGTGAGTAAAAACCTTTTTGTTCGGATCAGAGGCTCAAATGTTATCTTAACAAGGACAATCTCCATCGGAAATTATTCTGAGCATTGTGAAGGATTTCCCAATCCATTTTAATAACGATCAGGCAAAGCGTATCAACGTGGTTAGGGCGCGGATGAACTCGATCAGCTGGGTAGTTAGGGCGAAGGTGCACACCCAGAAAAACATGTTTGCGGCGGTCCTGTAGCCGGGCCAGATTTTATGGATGTGCTTTTCGTAAACGCCAGTCCCCGAAAAATAACGGTTCAGCATACAGACGATGCCTAACGTGATGAAGATGCAGGCGAAGAAAAGCATTATCTGCACGACTGCCGATATTCCAAGGTCCCGCTCCGACATAAAAATTAGGCGTGAGAGCAGAGGCACCAAAAAAAGAAAAAAGTAAAACCCCATGCGAAGGCCCATCATGAACCAGAGCCCGGCAAGAAGTGCGAAAGGCAGGAGCGCCAGGAGAGCCAGCCCCGCCGCCAGAAACCAATCATAAAAGGCGAAATCGGACCACGCTCCCGGCAGGCCAAACTTCCCAATGATCTCCGCCCTGCCGGCCACCATCAGCGAGAGAAAGGCAACGGGGATGATGCCAAGGCCAGCAAACATCAACATGCGGGTGAATGCTATGTCGTTCCCGGGGCGCACCATGTGCCTCGTGATAGTGTAGATATAGTAGCCGGTAATACCGAGATTTAAAATCGCCGTCACGTGTTCCATGTGTTTCCTCCCTGAACGGTGATAAAACACATATGCTGCTGTTACTGCCGCTGCATAGTTATTAAATTAGGTTTAGATGATTTTTTGTTGTATGATCAAATATAGTAATAGATGCGATCCATTTCCACAAAAACTCTCGGTGCTAACCTACCGGAAATTGATTTTGCTATCGCATGTATTGCCCCCGTCCGATTAAAAACAATTTCACAGATAGACTATACTGGATCCGTTTTCAACTGGGTACCAAATTCACATCAATTATCGTTAAATTGGAGGCATAGATGAATGTGGAAGTGACATAGATAAAGAGGTTGCTGATGACAGCTCTGGTTTTTCAGGCAATCCAGATGAGGTTTGCGGTTCTGCATTGATTGGCATTCGAATACCCTGGCAAAAATGTTGATGGAGAACCGAATGCAAATCAAATAAATAACAGCGTGATACAGCCGGTCGATCTCTTTGAGATAGTCATGGAAAAAGGTCGTTTTACCGGCTCTATGGAAAGCACGGTAACCTATGATCCGCAAGTAGTTGTAGATATCAATTCCGGGTTGGTCCGCTCGGTACCGGGTTTTGCCGGCTTCTCTGAAGATGATCTTGGCGTGTATTTCTTTGATAAGACGACGGGTGTGTGGATACAATATACGGGAAGTTCAGGATAGCGTTCCATAAGAGTTCGAAAATGGGCAACGCCAACAAACTCATTTCCCACCGGTCCGGTGCCAACATGGAAAAGAAGCCGCTTATTCTTTTTCATGACCATTTCATAGAGCGGGAAAAGCCTTTCATCGTGCGGATAGAAGCGCTGAACAAGAAGCTGAAGCTTGAATCCAATCACCCGATCATTTTCCAGCAGCTGTTCGGCACCTGCACGTGCATCATCATCGTCCGGATGATATGCGGCAAAGCAATACAGATCGGGATATTGCTTCAAAATTTCCAGATTCCAGTCGTTAAGCCCTTTAGCAACTCCCGCGCGGTGCGCATAATTTGAAAACACGATTTTTTCCACACCGCAGGCTTTTAAATGCGCAATGCATTGTCGCCAATAAAGGCGCGTCTTCACCTCCCACGCGTAGTGGGTGCGGAAGTAATCCCATATTGCCTCAAACATGCGGTCAGGGAAGAGATGAACATGGAAATCAATAATTTTTTCAGGCTTGGGGTTCATGCAGGAATCAACTGCTATTATATATATAATAGCAACAACTTTTTTACGTGCAAATAATATTGTAAGAAATTTGATGATTGAAGAATTCCCATTCAAGGGAGGATGATTCGCCCATACAGAAAAATCGCGGTGATACATGTCGCAATTTTTTATATGCGCACTCGCTCTCGCGCGTAATCCCCTCACATGAGCGCACCGTTGGCGTCACCGCTATTGTGTTGAAACGGTTTTTAGATTTCTATTCTTTTTTCATTAATGCAGAAGAAGACGAAATTGATTACCCTCCCCCGCTGGGCTTGAAGCACTGGACCTCGTCACCGTCATGGAGCTTGCTCCAGAGGCCTATCCGCTCGCCACGGCGGAAATAGGAATTGGACGACATGCGCTTCATGCCTATTGATTTTAGCAATGAACGCAGACGGCTACCTTTCTTAACTTCAAGAATTATACCCCTATGGGTATCATATCCGGGGAGATTCACCTCCCCGTGGAGACCCGAAAAGAGCTTGAGATGAACTTTAATGTGCTCGGATTTCATTACAATTCAATGCTTTTTATATCCATGTTAAAACTCCCGCACATACAACCATCATCAAGGCGTTTACCGCAAAAAGAGCGCCAATCACCATTTTCTGCACATGCCCTAACCAATCATAACACTACATTGATATTACAAAAATAAGTGTCAATTCTTATTCCCGTATTATCTTTCTGTTAATCGTCGGCGACTCTTCTCCCCCGCTTTCCACCATTGTGCGTACGCCCGGGTCTTCCTTAAAGCGCAGCACGTTGAGCATAAATATCTCAAGCTTGCTCACCACTCCCGGCGGAAAGAGGTTTCCGTCAATTTCAATGGACATCACCGGATAGCGTCGATCTCGTGCCCAGGGAGTATAAAGCCCTTCAATCACCCGTCCGATGAGGCAGGCAAACGGAGATATGTTGACCACTCCGGAAAATCCGTCGCTCATTGCAGTCGCCGCAACACCGCTTGAAATGACGATTTCAGAGTGAAGCTCGTGCGTCGTGAAATTCTTCTCCGCATTATCCATTATGTGGTACATATCGTGCGGAGTCTCAGGTATCAGCCCTGTTTCTGCAAGAGCACCTTTTATGAGATGATCAATGCGGTGTTTATATGCCATTTCAATTTTAAACAATATTAAGTCTTTAAATTCCCGGCTGAAAAGTCGCCGATACCACGGTTTTAAAGACAGTTTTTTCTTCAGTTCGTACTCCCGCACAAAATCGCAGTAATAGACCCATTCGGCAATTCCAGAAACCTTCCCAATAATCCCCCTACGGCTAAAGTGCTGTATGAGTTCATCCACCGCGAAATCGTCGCGCCGCACATAGATTTCTCCCACAATGAGCACTTTCGGACACTGGTCGACAGTCTTTTTTAGCGGAATTTTTGCAATTTCCGAAGCAATCGCTTTAAGCACCGGCCCGATATTGCGCACATCCTCCTCGGCCACTGAAATTAAACGCTGCCAGAGTGCATCATAGGTTTGCATTGCACTTTCTGGTTCAGCCGCACAGGTGCGCAATGAAGTTTCAATATCCTTCATGTAGTCGCCTGCAACCACCGCCCACCATGCCTTCTTTGAAAAATCCGCACCGAGTTCATTGTAGGAGTTGTCGGAATCGAGTGTGAAAACAACGACATTTTCAAGGCGAAGATATTTAAATAGATTTTCATAAAACACAAAATACTGCCCGGTGCGGCATGGCCCTTTTGTAGTGGGCACAAAAAGCAGGTAGATTTCATCTTTGCGATATTTTCCCGAAAGAAAATACTTCAGCGCGCTTCCAAGCACCAGATGCGAAGGCAGGCATTCCTTACCCGAAGCATGATTGCGCGCCAGCTGAAGCGTGTACACATCCGGCACCGGCATCGCTTCTGCATTCACGCCATAGGAGCGCATAGCCGCGGCAAGTATTTCCGTGGAAAGGCGGCCCATGTTGGAAAGCAAGATTTTTACTTTCGGATTTTCTTTAATTTCAATCCGGCGGTTATTGTGCACATCCATTAAAAACATGTCGTTTTTGCCGTTGCTTACAAACCGAAGGCCGTTATCGTACCTGACCTGCGCGCTTCCTTTGTATTTCGTGCGATATCCTTCGATGATGTCCAGAAATGCTTCGACGCGCGTATCCACACCCGCATCAGCGGTATGGGAATCGAATTCCAGCACCAGAAAAGGCTTGGTTCCCATCATCCACTTTAAATAGTGAAGCATAAAAGAATCTGGCGCGCAGGAAAAATTGCTGATGAATGTAATAAACACGTTGTTTTCATTCCGAAGCTTTGCGCACGCTTTCATGTCGAGCTGGCCATAGTACCAGTACATATTCGGGTAAATGGTTTCATCGCCGGAAGGTAAAATGTCAAAAGGGATAACCGCGAAACCGCGCGAGGTGAATTTTCTGGGAATTCCCATGTTCGCATCGGAAGTAAAGGCGTTATAGGGCCTCCCTAAAAGCGCGATAACAGGCTTTTTGCTCTGCCGTGCTTCGGCAAGCGCTCGCTCACCGAGCTGTTTAGCCTTCTGTTCAAATTCCTTTTGCTTTTTAAACGCGATTTCAAACGCAAGTTGTGTTTCTTTTTCTGAAAATCCGAGTTTCTTTCCCGTTTCAAGAAAATGTTCAATCGCTTTCTGAAGCCCGTAATGGAAAGAAACGACTGGCGCAAGAATTTTTTCTTCAGGTATTTCGGGAAACGCTTTTTTTATGTAATAAGGGAAACTCTGCGTAATGGGGCAGAAATTTCCCGGCATGTTTTCCTCAAGGCTTTCCATGTCCCGGAAATGCGGTATGAAGATATAATCGACGTCGCTGTCAAAGCAATCCTGCACCGCCCCATGCGCGATCTCCGCAGGAAAGCAATAAGTGCTTTCAACGCGCGCCGTGCCTTCGTGCGAAATATTCTTCGAAAGTTCAACATTCACTCCCAAAGTATGAAAAAACCAGGAATAGAAGGGCCAGAGCGTATAGACAGAAAACGCACGGGGAATTCCCACTCGTATATCACGCTTTTTCACGAAATGCGAGGGGTCGGGTGCGCACTCCTCGAATAGAAGTCTATTTCGTTCCTCGACGTAATTGGGAACTGTCGACTCATCAACAGCGCTTTTCTTTCTCATATTCGCATACTTATTGCATCTTCCGCCGAACATATATTTATTGCCGTTGACATTAAGCACGCGAATGGGGCAGAAGTTTTCACACGCGCGGCATTTGAATTCACGTTCGTATGTGATTTCCGTTTCTATGATGCGATCAAGCACGAACTCCTTTTTCTCAATGAGCCCTTCTTCAAATTTCTGCCGGGCCAAGATTCCCACCCCGAAACAACCCATGAGTTCTGGATCGGGGGGCACTAAAATGTCTTTATCAAGCAAAAGCGCAAACGCAAGCGGTACCGCTCTGTTTTTTGCCACACCGCCCTGCAGCACAATGCGCGAGCCGATGGTGCGGTTACCCACCACGCGATTGAGATAATTCGACACAATGGACGTGACCACCCCTGCGGTAATGTCTTCCCGGCTTGCCCCTTGATTGATGGCGCTGCGGATATCGGAGTTGATAAACGCAGAGCAGTGTTCACCGAACTTAAGCGGTTCCTTTGCCTGTATTGCAATATCGCCGATCATATCGGCACTCTGGATATTCAAATCGCCCTGCGCTGATTCCTCCAGAAAAGAACCTGTGCCCGCCGAGCATGCTTCGTTCATGGCATAATCAATGGGCACTACGTTTTGCAAATACACGTACTTCGCATCCTGTCCTCCGATTTCGAAAATTGTATCGATGTCGGGCCGAAAGAATGTGGTACCCACTGCATGCGCGATGATTTCATTATAGACCGCAGGGGTTTCGAGAAACACACCTAAAATTTCCCGGGAGGATCCGGTGGCCGAGGCAAGCGATATTGTGATGCGGCCATCGCCAATGCCCTCCTTCACCTGTTTGCGGATTTCTATAAGGCAGTTCTTCAGCGCATGCACCGGATCTCCGTGAGTCCTCCCGTAATGCGACGCAACAATTTCGTTTGTGTGAATATCAATGAGGCATGCTTTGGTGGTGGTGGAGCCACCGTCAACACCCAGGATATATTCGCCGCCTTCCCGAATGGTACCGCGCCTGGCCTCAAGATAGGTTACCCTTCCTTCCGCGCTTCGTAAACTTTTGAAGCGCCTGAACTGCACCTTGGCGGGTTTGAAAAGCTTTTCGAGTGGAGGAAGAATACTCCCCTGCTGTTTTGCCAGAAGCGCCGCGCCAAATGCTTCAAAATACGGCGCCTGTTCGGGCACGATGAATTCAATTTTGGGTAACCGCTCACGAATGAATTGAAGAATGTATTTGTTCAATGTCACCCCGCCGGTGAGAAGCACCTTTCCGGAATTGATACGCGCACGCTTGAGAAAATCTATTACCTTCGTCGCCATCACGTCGCTGAGGGAAAGCACAATATCGCCCTTGCTCGCCTCGCCCTTATTGAGCCTATGGGTGCAATCGCTTTTCATAAACACAGAGCACCGTGAGGAAAGCTTCAACACCTTGCAGCCATCAGGGATATTGTCGATATCCGAAAGCTTCATGTCCATGCGCGCCAGCTGCTGTTTGAAAAACTCGCCAGTACCCGAGGCACATTTATTACCGGAAAAGTTCGTGATTATTTTCCTGTTATCGTCTACCGTATAAACGACTAAATCCTCACCCCCAAGCGAAACCACGGCATTGACCTGATAGCGTGTATTCTTCAGCGCTTCTTCTATGCACAGGGGTTCAATCACGCTGTTGATATTTAAAAGATGCCTGCCTTCATTGCCCGTTGCCATCGACTTGATATTGGCCGGCAGGTTTTTTGCTTCGAGAATTCTTTTTAGCGCCGCGGGAAAATTGCCATCATGCGGGAGCACCTCACTCCAGAGAATGGAATACCCCTCCAGCATGGTCACTTTCACATTTGATGAGCCGATATTGATGCCAAGACTGTACATACACAACTCCTACTATAATTTTTATTTGATATGAATTTCGCTACTTTTTTTGTCCAAGTTTTTTTTTATTATTTTAGCTAAAAACAGTTGACTGAAACATATTATATATAAACGTGCAGTTTACTTTATATTGTACAGAGTAATTCATATGCAAACATCACCCATTACTACATCTTATAACTTTGCAAAATACACGAAAGGTCAGAAGAAGGGCCACTATGAAAGCTATTTTCTCAGGGCCAATCATCCCTCACGGCCGCAGGCATTCTGGATACGCTATACTATCTTCAGCCCCCGCAACAAGCCTGAAAACGCAATTGGGGAGCTCTGGTGCGTTTTCTTCGACGGCGAAAGTGGACACCACACTGCCGCAAAAAAAGAATTTCCTATTTCTCTTTGCAGTTTTTCGAATACCTCCTTTGATGTGCATATAGGCGGCTCGACGCTCAAGCCCGGGCAACTAAAGGGAGAAATAAAACACGAAAACGCAGAGATTTCATGGGACCTTGAATATCGCGGCAAGGAAAAACCGCTTTTCGATTTTCCCGACGCATACTATGAAAAAGGATTTCCGAAGGCCAAGGTGCTCGTGGGACTTCCTCTTGCGGTATTTAATGGGATCATCACAGTCAATAAAAAGAAAGTGCCCGTGCAAAGCTGGATTGGCAGCGAAAACCACAACTGGGGAAGCAAACATACCGACCATTACGCATGGGGCCAGGTGGCGGGTTTCGACAATGCACCGGCAAGTTTTTTGGAACTCGCAACCGCCCGCATTAAAATCGGTCCGCTATGGACGCCGTTTCTCACACCAGTGGTGTTCCGCCACGAAGGAAAGGAGTACAGGCTCAACAAACTGACAACCGCACTGCGGCGCGCTTCGTTCTCTTATTTTAATTGGAATTTTAACGCAGAAAATGAAGACATTTCATTACAGGGAACAATTCGCGCAGATAAAAAGGACTTCGTATGCCTGCCGTATTACAATCCCCCTGGAGGCATTAAATTCTGCCTCAATTCGAAAATCGCCTCCTGCAGGCTGGTGGTAAAACTGCACGGAGTATCCCGGACACACGTGCTCGAAACCACGCATCGCGCGGCATTTGAGATACTCACGGACAAAAACGATCACGGATTGGAGTCGGCAATTTTATAGCTGCCTGCGGCGTATGAACCGCTATAACACAATCGATACAGCCTCTGACCAATTACCGCATCCATCTCCTTTGTGATGGCCGCAAGATCGGTCATCGCTTCGGATTGCGTGTACACACTCGTGCGTACATTTTCAGAACCGCTGGATATCTCTTCCATCGTCGCGGTGATTTCTTCGATTGAGGCCGCCTGATTCTGAATATGATACGCGAACGCCTGCGCATTTTTCGCAAGCTGGCGGGAAGACTTATCTAAACGGGCAAATACATCGCGCATAGACAGAATACGCGTCTTGTTTATCCTCTGCTGACGCTGTCGCTCTCTCTCTTTCTGCTTTAGATGCCTCCCCTCTCGTGAATGTACACACGTAAATATCCAATGAGGAACGTGATAATACGCGTAAATCCCATCCTTCCCAAGATGATGGGTTTCACCTCACGTTCCAGGCTTTTCGAAACAACTGTGCAATAGAAAGTTCCCAAAACGCCAAATACTCATACCGCATATCGAAAATGCCGCATGTTTTTTCCTTGACATGTCGGCGATACCGGTAGAGTCATTATTGGTCTAATACTCAAAGCCGAATTAGATGACAACTTCCAAGTACGATAACTGCGCAAGCAGTAATTTTGAGAAAATTTTAAATAGGGAATATCGATGCCGCACTGCGGTTCAATCAAAATAATTGCACACAATATTGTACCTGTTTACAACCAAAAGGCTGAAGCACAATGTATTGGTGAATCTCATTCATTTGTTCTCGATTATGAAGGACGCCATTGACCGACGGCATAACGCCAAGACTGCACATTGCAAAGCTGAAAGCGGAATTCGATCACACAGAACCGCGAAGAATCGATTTTATATTGCTCTCGAAACATTTTGATGTTATAAAGATCAAAGGCGCGCAGATTGTATTCAACGAACAAAAAAACGGGCTTTTGCCTTCTGATCATTATGGCGTCGAAGCGACATTGGAGAGCACTTTATAGCAGTGAAGAATAATCAAGGAGCCTTTGCGAATGCTTATGATGGATACATGGAAACAAAAATTTTCGAAGAAATTTTTACCTGCAAATGAAATTTTTTCCCATATCCGTCGGGGAGACCGAATTTTCATCAGCACCGGCTGCGGAGAGCCACAATTTCTTGTTCAATCGCTCATGCACTATATTGAAGCAAACCCGAAAGCCTTTGCAGAAGCTGAAGTTTTTCATGTCTGGACGATGGGAGTTGCTCCATATGCAAACGAACGCTTTACTTACAATTTCCGACACAATTCTTTCTTCATCAGCACCAGCAGTCGAAACGCAGTCAATCAGGGAATTGCCGACTATACGCCAATCTTTCTTTCAAAATTGCCGGAGCTTTTCTGTCGTGGAAGAATTCCCATCGATATTGCACTAATTCAAACTTCTCCCCCCGACAAAAACGGATATGTCAGCTTAGGCATTAGCGTGGATATCACCAAGGCTGCAATCGAAAAGTCTCGTCTGATCGTAGCACAGATAAATCCACGGATGCCGCGCGTGCACGGTGATACGTTTATCCACCTCTCGGAAATCGATTATATTGTACCATTCGATGAACCGCTCCTCGAATTCAATCCCCCCGTTGAGGATGAAGCTGCAGTTGTGATTGGCAATTACGTAGCAAAAATAGTGAAGGACGGCGAAACGCTGCAGATTGGCTACGGCAGTATGCCCAATGCAATTCTTGCCAGTCTTAAAAGCAAAAAGCATCTCGGCATCCATTCCGAACTTCTTACCGATGCGATGGTAGAACTCCTCATCGAGGGCGTAATCGACAATTCCATGAAAAACATCGACAGAGGCAAAACCGTTGCATCCTTCTGTATGGGATCGAAAAAGACATACGAATACATCGACGATAATCCCTCGATAGAATTTCGAACAATAGACTACACCAACAACCCTGCAATTATATCGGGAATACAGAACATGACCGCCATCAACGCAGCGCTGCAGATCGATCTCACCGGTCAGGCTACTGCCGAATCAATTGGCAACATATTTTACAGCGGTATCGGCGGGAGCGCCGACTTTATGCGTGCTGCAACGTACGCGCCAGGAGGAAAAACTATTTTAGTGCTCAAATCCACTGCTCGCGAAGATTCGGTATCGCGTATCGTGCCATTTCTGGACAGCGGCGCAGGAGTGACCTTGAACCGCGGTGATGTGCAGTACGTGATCACTGAATACGGAATCGCCTATTTGCACGGGAAAAACGTGAGGGAGCGGGCAATGGCTCTGATTGCAATCGCACACCCCAAATTCCGCCCATGGCTTATCGAAGAGGCAAAAAGGCTCAATCTTATATATCGCGATCAAGCCTATATACCCGGAAAGGAAGGCGAGTATCCGGAACATCTCGAGTCAAGCAGAACTACATCGAAGGGGGTAAACCTCCATTTTCGGCCAGTGAAAATAAGCGATGAACCGCTCATTAAGGACTTTTTCTACTCTCTTTCCGATAAAAGCATGTACCGTAGATTTTTATCCATGCGGCGCGATTTCCCCCATCCCGTTCGTCAGGAATTTGTAGTGATCGATTACACCCATGAAATTGTGCTTCTGGCCTGTCTTGAGGAAGAAGAGAATGAGCAGCTTGTTGGCATTGGGCAATTTATAAAAGAAGAAGATAGTCACTACGCTGAGCTCGCCTTTGCCGTGCGGGATGACTGGCAAAACAAAGGGATTGGATCCGAACTTTTAAGCTACCTCACCCTCCTCGGCAAAAATGAGGGATTGCACGGGTTCACCGCGTATGTGCTTGCAGAAAACACTCCGATGCTGCACCTGTGAGAGAAAGCATTTCCTCATTTACACAAGATGATCGAAGAGGGAGTGTATAATCTCAAAATAGAATTTGACGAAGAAGCATAATCGGCGAACGCAATATACTAATCGCTTCCCCCGGGGAATTATCGCATACACGTTTACATGTGCACCCCAAGGTCGAGGAACAACTTAACAGTTGCCGCAACACCGTAATCGCGCGAATTCTGCAATCCTTTCGCAAACTCATTCTGGAAATAGAGATTTCCGAAATTAAATCCGACAAAAAGGCTTGCAGCTGTCTCTCCTTAATAACACTTCTGTCAACATAACTGTCATCACGGACATAGATTGCCCCTAATGAATCACGTCGAAAGCCGGTTTTTGGAATGGAAAAGTGTTTATTCTACTGAAATGGGTAGTATTTCCGGGGGTTGGTGTGGTATTCCCCAGCAACAGAGCATAAATTGTAATTCATTATGTATAAAATGTATAATTGTATGCCCGCCATGCCAATACTTATCGGCAAATGTTCGTATTATCTCTTCGTTGAGGTCTGCTAAAAATTTTTCCACTGCCAATGCTACCAAATACGACACTGACAACTTCCACAGTTTCCGTACATCATCAAAAAAATCATGCACATGATTTGGAAGCACCAAATGCAGTTTTACCCAGTTTTCCTTCGGACGCGATTCCTGATACTGTACCGTACCGCGCACGCTTTCAGGAATTTTATCTTTCCACACAAGGTGCTCGAGAAGCATCGCGATTAGGCGGCTTCGGCTCACTCCCCGTCGACCTGCCGCATCGGTAAGTTTTCGATATACCTCTTTATCAATGTTAATAGTCGTCTCAAAGAGTATTTTTGATTTTTGTGCATATATTTCTGTCATGACGATTCTCCCTCGTGTTTTCATTCTCTCATTAATTAATACGCATACAACATCCAAAAAATTAAAATTTTTTCTTACTTGAGCAATACATACGCCAGGAAATTATCATTGCGGTCGAACAATGGAATAGATGAATGTTTCACCTTTTTAGCGCGGGAATAAAAAGATACTACAATACGCGCACACATCCGTCTCCCATCCACATTATTGTTTTATTGAGTAATATAAATTCCTGCAGGAAGAGAAAATCAATATTCACCCATCGCGCGTGAAAGGTTCTTCGTCGCTTCCACAACTTCTGGTGAATTGATAAATGGAGAGACATTCTTCATCGCGGCATCATGAATTTTTCCAGCTAATCGATTCTGTTCTTCCATAATGTCGTTCAATTCCGACGGAATATTCTTTTCAGAAACGATTTCCGGATATTTCTCCATAAGAGCCTTCATAATGGGATTAATCCCTTTCAGCTTTTCCGCAAAGATATTCATCGCAGACGCAACATCTTTTGCACTTTGTGCATTTTCAATTCCATGCAGGTATTCTTCCTGAATTGCAATGCTTTTTTTAAGATACTCGCGGACATCTGAATACTTATCCGAACGCTGCGTGCACGATGATCCCGCAAAAACAGTTAAAAAAACAATAATGATTCCGATTGATCTTCTCATCGAATCCTCCTTACCATACAACTGCCATAATGAAAGAACCAAACATGGAAGTGACATAATACATCGCATGCAAAAAATAATCAAGACATTTTTATTTATATGCGAATCAGCGTCCAGAAACATTGCCCTTCAAATCACGTTCGTGCTTATCGAATATTTGCGTTTTGCCGATATATTGACCATCGAACCTGCCGATACGAGGAACACATGAGATTGATAAAACAACATACGCTACCATCATTAATTTGCCTGTACGCGTTTTTCCTCTTCGGCACATTTCCAATTGCCAAAGCCGATGAAATTACCGAATCGACAATTGCGCATGATTTTTTAAAACTCGAAATTGATTTCGGCGCAAATGCCAATCACGCTTCTTATCTTAATTCTTTCCTCGCAAGAGCAAAAAAATCTGTGGTAGTCTACCCGCAATATAGTGCCAATACCGAGGCCATCGAAACACTCAGATCTATACACGCGTTCCTTCACACGGAAGGTTTCTCCTTCAAGGAAAATTTTCTTCTTCATCGCGGCATCGACACAAAGAAAATCGATTGCGATAACTTCAGCACCCTGTACGTCGCCATCGCAGAAAGCATGAAAATACCCATTGCTCCGGTGTACGCTCCCAACCACAGCTTCGTGCGAATCATCTTCGCAGACGGAAGTTATCTCAATTGGGAAGTTCTTGAGGGAAAATCACTCCCCAATGCGTACTACATTCAAAAACTTTCTATTGCCGAGAAATCCGTAAAAAACGGCGTGTATCTTAAAACCCTGTCCAGAAAAGAATTTTTAGGGGTACACTACAACAATATCGGTTCATATTTATTTTCACACAAAAAATACAGCGATTCAGTCGCATATTTCACCATGGCCATTCGGCTCAATCCCCTTCTCTCTTCTGCGTATCACAACAGGGGCAGCGCATATTACGCAACAAAACGCCTTGAGCCGGCACTTGTGGATCTTTTAAAGGCCGATGAACTCGATCCTGCAAACTCAGCAACGCATAATACCCTTGCGGACATCTACTATGATAAAAAAGACTATCACAACGCCTCCCGGCATTACCGGGCGGCAATAGTACTCGACCCGGAGAACTATGTGCCCTATTACAATTGGGGATTGCTTTTGAAAGAAACGGGGAAAGACGATATTGCAAAAAAGCTCCTCGATAAGGCATTGAAATTAAAGGGCAAAAAGTCAAAGTAAAATTGTTATTGCAAATATTTTACTGTATAATACAGTAAACTCTTTCAGTACAACAACGATCATGTGAGAGGACTGATTTCTTGCGTCGAAAAGCAGATCAACGGCACGTGTTAAATATACTGCACGAGAGGCCTGTTGGACACAAAGACAAACAATACTTCCAATTGAAATATAATACAATCGATGAATCCGGAAATAAATAAATTTTTTTACAAAGTGATTGTAAATTCTCTAAGCACTCAGCAGGTCAATCATCTGGGAGGGCTGGTTGACAGACAGTTCAACTTGAATAAGAAAGGAGGATTTTCCGAAAGCATCCCTATCCCCCGACAGACTGCGGCGCAAATCCTTTTAGATCATTTTGGGAATGACGTTGAAGTGATCATAGAGCTTTTCACCATCCTTTTAAACAATGAGGGGAAGCGATTTTATAATCGCAAGTTCGCGCTCTGGGGGAGGGACGAGTTCATCGCACTTTTAAAAAAAAATAAATGGAACTATGATGAGGATCTGAATCGATTTTTCATCGACCCGTTTTACGAACGTGAAATCAATTTTTTAAGGAAAATCCGTCTTCTCGATTTAAGAAAAGACACCGATGTCAGGGGAATCATTTCGGAAATAGAGTCTATCAGTAAAACGATGGGGATTCAGGACCTTGAATGGCGCGTAACGCTGCGCCTTTACGACATCGACTCCCAGAGCGGCGAACTCATTAGGAAAATTATCGCACTTCTCCTCACCCGCCAGAATCTCCAGGTCTTCTCAAGCGATATTTTCGTCTGCTTGAAAGAGCTGATCATCAATGCAAGCAAAGCAAACTATAAAGTCCTCTTCGACAAACATGTGACGAGAAAAAAAGGCGTCTCAATGGATTCGAATTATAAAGAGTTCCTTGAATTATTTCGCAATGAAATCGATGAGAACGGCAACTCAAATTTACTCGAGCTGGCGAAAAAAGAAAACCGCTACATCACCATTACATTTCAATCAACCCGGGAAAGCATCGATACATGGGTTTCAAACAATCAGAAAATGACTCCAATCGAAAAAAAGCGACTCTATCAGAAGCTCATGCCCGCCGAATCTCTCGAAAGCGACAGCTTTTACAACAACGACAATGACGAGCTTTTTGAAGGGGCGGGCATGGGAATAAATCTGGTACTGCGAATACTCGGCAATTACTCAAAAGACCCTCATCCTTTGAAAATTGTGTTTTTTCCGGAAACTTTGAAAATCGGTTTTCAGCTTTTGCGAGTGAATCTTCTCGAAAAGCTTGCCGAACGCATCAAATAGTTGTATTTATATACTTTCAAGGAGCCTTCAATGACATCACGTTTTCTCGCACGAGCGGTATTATTTGCGTCGCTTTTTGTTTTGCCCACACTTTATGCCGAACTTGCTCCTCCTATACAGCGGCAACATGCAATGACGGCATATTCTCTTGTTACTAAAGTAAAATACCTGTATCGCTTTTGCCAGACGTGCGGCGATATCGCGCCCCAAAAAACAGCAATCCGCACCATCGGCTAAAGAAGCACCAAAAATGATTATTTTATAGTTTTAAATGGAAAAGAGATTGATTGTTCGCATTATTTCATTGAAGAAAATGGCCGATGGAAAAATCTCGCACTTGTTTCAGGATTGAAAATTTCGGGAGTACCGCAGGAACTTGATGTTACCACTCTTGCCGATTTCCAGGAAGAGAAAAAAATTTCTTCCCCATCGGATATTCCATACCTCACTGCGCTCGAAAAAGGGGTTGTGGACGAATACAATCTGGCAAGAACCAACCCGAAAAAGTATGCGGAGTTTTTAGCTGAATATAAAAAATATTATAACGGACCTTATAGAGACATCCCCGGCGAAATTCGCATTGTCACAAACGAAGGGCTCGAGGCAGTGGACGAGGCAATACGCTTCCTTCAAAGCGCAAGTCCATGCCCACCCCTATCGCCTTCGCGCGGCATGTCAAAAGCAGCGAAAGATCATGTGAACGACATTGGCCCCAAAAGCATAGTCGGTCACTTGGGAAGCGACAGGAGTACCCCATTTATACGCATGAACCGCTACGGCACATGGCAAAAAACCGCCGGCGAAAATATCAGTTTCGGGAAAAGAAGCGCAAGAGAAATCGTTATCCAACTTATTATTGATGATGGTGTCCCCAGCCGTGGGCATAGGAAAAATATTTTTAATTGCAAGTTCAATCGCATCGGGGTCGCATTTGGGCCGCACGGCAGATACGGCTCGATGTGCGTTCAGACACTCGCAGGAGAATATATTGAAAAATAGAATATGTTCATCATCCTTTTTTCAATACGACGGTAAATGTGAACTCGCGCAAATCACAATACATGGATGATTCCTTCGCGAAAGACTCGCAATAGCTGGCTATCGTTTCTACATCTGCGTAGTAGAACCGGCTATCCGGCGGAAAGAATTCCATGCGGTCGCGCCAGAGGAGATTGAACGCGCAACCCCGCCGCGAGAGGTTGTACATCTTCCTGATAAACTTCCCGACATACTCGCCATGCGCCTCATAACTTTTTTCAGTTACGATATTCAACGCACCCGAACAGACAATAAAATCAAATTCCATTGCAAAAGACCCGTCGAAGAAATCTGCAACGAAAAACTTTTTTTGTGGATATTTCTTTCGCGCTATTGCGATCATCGCGGGCATAATATCTATGCCGGTATAATCAATTGTCTGATACCCGTGATCAGAAAGATAGCGAGAATAGTCTCCCATGCCGCATCCCACATCAAGAATCGAGTAGCGTTCTGATGGTTCAATTACACCAAGCAGTAATGACATTTTTTCAAACAGAAGCACCTGCAGGTAATCAGTCCATCCCACCGAGAGCGCGGAATCAATGCCATACTGGCGGATGTTCTCGAGATAATACAATTCCTGTGCGCACCTCCGCACATTAAGTTTTCTGTTGTACCGTGAGTGCATCTCAACCATCGGGCAAACTCCCCAGCCAATTGAATTGAATCAGACATTACAGAGAGAGACCAATCCAAGCACAAGTAGAAATGATGACACCACAAGAAGCAATGAAAGCACAATAATTGAAGAAATGCGTCGATACCGATTGTTGCCTTTCGCCATTTCGTATATTCGCTCAAAAAAAACCGCAATCCCCGTCAGTGCCAGCACAAGCGCCACAAGCTTTCCCTGCAATCTATTTGCGCTTAGTTCAATAATTCCGACGAATACTGCAACACCTATGATGCCGGCGCACATAAAAAGCGGAATTATCCCTTTTTCACCGTTTTTGATTTTCGTTCCGCGCGCATACGCCACATCGATGCAATGCATCATTAAAAGCATGCTCGCAGCACCAAACAGGCCGAAGACTAATTTCTGCATGTTAGCTCCTTTGTTGGCATCAGCTAATTCTTTTTTTAATTATATGCTTGAATTTTCAATCATATTTTTTTAGTGTAATCTCTCGTTCTTACAAAAGCCTGCAAGTATTCAGAAAAGTTTGTGGAGACACAATGGAAAAACGCCTGTTTGCAATTGACGGTCACGCCCTCTGCTACCGGGCATATTATGCCTTCATAAAAAATCCTCTCACCAACTCGAAGGGGCAAAATATTTCAGCCATTTTCGGCTTTGCACGCATGCTCATCAAACTCATGCAGGAGGAAAAACCCGACTACCTGGTAGTGGCGTTTGATCCGCCAAACAAAACATTCCGCTTTGAAATATTTCCTGAATACAAGGCGAACAGACTTAAAATGCCCGATGATCTCCGTCCACAGATTGATGAAATCAAAAGGATGGTGGCCAAACTGGGAATACCCGTCATTGAGAGTCCCGATCATGAGGCGGATGACGTGCTGGGCTCAATTGCAAAAAAATACGCATCGCGGTCGCTCAAGGTAGTGCTCGTCACCGGAGACAAAGATGCGTACCAGCTTGTCGATGACAACATCATCATTTATGCCAATAAAAAAGGTATTTCGGAACATGAGATGTACGATCGACAGGCAATTGCCGAAAAGCTCGGCATTACGCCCGAACAGGTGATCGATTACATGGCCCTCGTAGGCGATACTTCCGACAATGTGCCTGGTGTGAAAGGAATTGGAGAAAAAACCGCGCAAAAGCTCATCCATGAATACGGAACGCTTGATAATCTCTATCAGAATATTGCTTCGATAAAAGGCAAGCTCCGCGAACAGCTTGAGCAGGGGAAAGGAAGCGCGTATCTCAGCAGAGATCTGGTAACCATTCGCACAACCATCGATATTCCCATTGAGCTCGACACATTAAAGGCGCCTCTTTTAGAGGATGGTGCGGACCGTTCGTATTTTATGGAAATGGAGATGCCTTCGATTGCAAAAGAGCTGGGTGAAGGCACTGAAGAAAAAAGCACTTCAACCGAAAAAAAAGAATATGTTACCATCAAATCTCAAAAAGAGCTCGAAGAGGCAATAAAAGAAATTGAAAAAGCAAAAGTGGTTTCAGTAGATACCGAAACCACTGCGCTATCACCCGTGGACGCCGGGCTCGTGGGAATATCGCTGTCCGTTCGTGAACATGCCGGCTGGTATCTCCCCATCATGGAAAAATCGTTATTTTCTCCCGATATATTGGATGCTTCAAAAGCTCTTTCTCTCATCAAACCTATTCTTGAAGATGAAAAGATATTAAAAATTGGGCAGAACATCAAATACGATATCATCGTCCTGCGCGGTGCCGGCATTGAGCTTCGTGGCATTTACTTCGATACGATGATTGCCTCGTATCTCCTCAATCCAGGGGAACGCAATCATAACATGGACGATATGGCAAAGCGCCACCTGAGCTACACCACCATTACGTATGACGATTTGGTGGGCAAAGGAAAAAAGGCCGTATCAATCACCGAGGTCCCTCTTGAACGGATCGCCGAATATTCAATTGAAGATGCCGACATCACACTTCGTTTGTATAATTTCTTTCAACCGAAAATCGAAAGCGATGATGAAATCAAAGCGCTTTTCAGAAAAGTGGAGATGCCGCTTGTGGAAGTGCTTGCGAAGATGGAATGGCACGGTGTCAAAATCAACATGTCCCACTTTCGGATGCTTTCGGAGGAAAATGCGTCACTGCTTGCAAAGGCAGAGAGTGAAATATACAGAATTGCGGGAGGTCATTTCAATATTAACTCCACCAAAGAGCTTTCTGAGCTCCTCTTCGGCAAACTGAAACTGAAACCCGTCAAAAAGACAAAAACCGGATTTTCCACCGACATCTCCGTGCTTGAAGAGCTAAAAGGAAGACATGAAATCATCGATCATCTCATTGAGTATCGGACACTGATAAAACTTAAAAACACCTACATTGATGCCCTGCCGAAGCTCGTCTCTTCAAAAACAGGAAGAATTCATACGTCCTACAATCAAACCATTGTCGTTACCGGACGCCTTTCCTCTTCATCACCCAATCTTCAAAACATCCCCGTGCGCGAAGAGATGGGTCGCCGCATCAGAGAAGGATTCGTTCCCGAACAAGGTTTTATACTCATGTCGGCGGATTATTCCCAGATTGAACTGAGGCTGGCAGCGCATCTTTCACGCGACGAGCGCATGATTCGCGCCTTTCATGAAGGCCTCGATATTCACCGCATCACCGCCGCTTCGGTTTTCGATGTTCCGATTGAAGATGTCACGCCGGATATGCGCCGTCAGGCGAAGATCATCAATTTTGCCACCATCTACGGCGTTTCTCCCTATGGGCTTTCACAGCAGGCAGATATTTCCGTGCAAAAGGCGGCCGAATTCATTAAAAAACATTTCGAGACCTATCCAGGGCTTGAACGCTATGTACATGAAACAATTGAGTTCGCCCGCAAAAACGGCTTCGTCAAAACACTTCTCGGCCGGCGACGCCCGCTATCCGACATCAATTCGGATGCGAAATTTCAGCGCGAGGGAGCCGAAAGGGTGGCAATCAATACTCCAATCCAGGGCACCTCAGCGGATATGATAAAGCTTGCTATGGTAAAAATTCAAAAAGCATTCGACGAGAAGAAACTCAAGACACGAATGATCCTTCAAGTACACGACGAACTTGTCTTCGAAGTGTTCGAATCTGAAAAAGAAATTGTTCAGGAAATCGTACAGCATGAAATGGAAAGCGCCATAAACCTGTCTGTCCCCGTCGTGGTAGACATCGGCTGGGGCAAAAACTGGGCTGAAGCGCATTGACATCGTCATCCACATATGCGTCCAACGAGATTTAACAAAATCTAAACAATTCCTTTAAATTTTTTTAAGATTTCTTTTTTATTTATTTTCTAACACGCGTATTATTATACATTAAATTATGAAAATCAATGCCCATACCATTGCGGACCGCATTTCAAAATATCTTTTTTCGGCGGTCGGCTTTTCTTCTGTAATTTTTCTCCTTCTTATCATGCTATTTCTTTTCAGGGAAGGCCTTCCGATTTTCAATTCCGTGACCATGAAAGACTTTTTCTTCGGCACTGAGTGGTATCCAACCTCAATCCCTCCAAAATTCGGCACCCTTCCGCTTCTCGTCGCTTCCCTTATGGTGACGCTCGTCGCGGCGGCGATTGCCATTCCTTTCAGCCTTGCCATCGCGATATATCTGTCGGAACTCGCCCCGGCGGCTGTCCGAGAAATTGTAAAACCGACGGTTGAACTCATCGCGTCCATCCCGTCAGTCATTATCGGCTTTTTTGGCATGGTTGTCATAGCGCCGTTTCTTCAAAATATGCTCGACATCAATACCGGACTTAACCTTTTCAACGCATCGCTGATGCTCGCATTCATGGCAATTCCCACAATCGCGAGCATTACCGAAGACGCGCTTTCATCGGTGCCAATGTCTCTCAAAGAAGGATCGTATGCGCTTGGTGCGAATCGACTTCAGACGGTTGTCCATATCACTGTGCCCGCAGCTCTATCCGGCATATGGACGGCAATTATCCTCGGCATCTCAAGAGTGCTGGGCGAGACGATGGTGGTCCTCATGGTTGCAGGCGGCGCCACTATATTTCCAAAGTCGCTCTTTGATCCGGTACGTCCGCTCACTTCCAACATCGCCGCAGAGATGGCGGAAGCATCACATCAGAGCGAACACTACTATGCGCTTTTCGCGATTGGAATAATTCTTTTTTTTCTCACCTTTATATTCAACATCATCGCACAATACTTGACCCGGAAATATAAATTCAAATACAACTGAAAACAATGATACCAATAAAAAACAAAGCGAAATTCTACGAAGCGGTCTTCTTCGCATCGATCACCATCCTATCCTATACGGTCATTGCGTTTTTACTCATCGTTCTGGGATATATTTTCTTTAAAGGTGCAAGAGCTATCTCATGGGAATTCATCACGACAATGCCGCGCAACGAGATGCGCGAAGGTGGTATATTTCCTGCTATTTTAGGGACGTTCTATCTCATGGTCGGTTCTTCGGTTATTTCTGTGCCGCTTGGAGTGATGGCTGCCGTATATCTCACCGAATACGTAGAAAACACTAAAGTCCTTGCATTCATCCGGCTCATGATAAACAACCTTGCGGGCGTACCATCTGTGGTATTTGGCCTTTTCGGCTTAAGCCTTTTTGTTATTTTTCTTGATTTCGGCACATCCATTATCGCTGGCTCTCTGACGCTTGGTATTCTTAATCTCCCTTTAGTCATCCGCTCCACCGAAGAAGCTTTGCTCACCGTACCAACATCGTATCGGGAAGCATCGCTTTCTCTGGGCGCCACGAAATGGCAAACGATATACAAGATCGTGCTTCCTTCAGCACTTCCCGGAATTCTCACGGGAGTGATGTTATCTCTCGCAAGAGCCGCAGGAGAGACAGCGCCAATCATGTTTACGGCGGCAACTTTTTTTACACCTCACCTTCCTGAAACGATTTTCAACGAAATCATGGCCCTTCCCTATCATATTTACGTACTCGCAACGGCGGGAATCCACATAGAAGCGACGCGCCACATTCAGTACGGCACCGCCATTGTGCTCATTATACTGGTGTTGGGATTGAACTTTTCTGGAATGGTGTTGCGATATCGCTTTAGGAAAAAATTTAAACATTAAATAATTTTCTATTGCGCGTTAAATCACATCGAAGATTCGCAGCTACGCGATAATGACGGTGAATATACTTCCGGAAATGGACGATTTCACATCAATTTCCCACCCAAGAAGAATCGCCGCATGCTTCACGATTGCCAGCCCCAGCCCTGTACCGCCGGTTTCACGGGACCGGCTTTTATCCACTCGATAAAAGCGCTCAAAAATACGATCGATCTCATCGTCGGGAATGCCGATGCCGCTGTCCTTCACCGCGACTGTTACAGATGATCCCATACGGCGGGCGGCAATATCTATTTCCCCTCCGAATTTGTTGTAGTTTATTGCATTATCAATGATGTTAAAAAAGATTTCTTCCGCCAGAAAACTGTTTGCGAGAATGGGTTCGGCACATATATCGAGGTCAAGAGTGAGGCTAATGTTCTTTTTTTGTATTTTCGGACCCAGCAGATCAATACACTGACTGATGATGCTTTTTATACTGACGTGCTCGTTTTTCCCATGTATCGTCGTCTCGAGTTTATTAAGTTTCAGCATATCGTTGATGATCGCATTCTGCCGTTCCAGATTTGTGATGGCTTTTTCAATGAACTGCTCAACTGTTTTTCGATCATCAACAACATCCTTAATGGTTTCAAGATAGCCTCTAATGATGCTGATAGGGGTTTTCAGCTCATGGGAGAGATTGCCCACCAGTTCTGATTTGAGCTGCTGAATCCTTTTCTGTTCGGTTACATCCTGCATTAAAAGCAGGATGCCTTCATCCTGCTCCTTGCGAAAGGGAAGAATATATACCTGATAATTCTTTCCTTTCACCACCTCTTCGAAAACAACTTCATCTTTGCGCGTGAACGCATAGTGAATTTTACTATTCAGTTCGCTGTTGCGTATGACGGAGAAATAGGACTTACCAACTATCTCCCGCTCTGAGTCTACCACCCTGCCAAACGCGCTGTTGTAAACTGCAATCTTACCGTATCGATCGAACAGCACCAATGGATCACGAATGCTTTCAATAATTGTCGCGAGCTTGTCTTTCTCAGCAGAGAGATCCTGTATTCTCTTCTGAATTACTTCCGCGAGTTTGTTGATGGAAGCCTGAAGATATCCAATCTCGTCGTCTTTATAGTTCAGTATCCGCGCATTGAGATCCCCGCTAAAAAATCTATCAATAAAGTGAATGGATTCATTGATGGGTATGGTGAAGCTTGTCGCAAAATAGAGGTTCACCACAATGCTGATAACCAGAACAACAAGTCCGCTCACAATCACATTCTTCGTTATTGCTCCAATAAGTCGATTTACCAGCTCCAATGGCTTTGCCGTTCGCACATAATACCTGCCGAAATTCGTCGCCACGTAAAGCATTTCAGATTGCAATGTAGTGCTTAAGCGACTCGAAGTACCGGTTTCATTTTTTTTTGCTTCAATCACTTCCGGACGATACAGATGATTTTCCATGCTTTCGCGCGGTCTTGCCGAATCATACATGACGACTCCATCATCCCCGATTACCGTGATGCGCGTTTCACTTTTTTTCGATAAAAATTTCAGCGTATTATCGATTTCTCTCTCCGTAAAAAGGGAAAGCGAAACCGGCCGATGGAAGGAAAGCAAATACGAATTTACATACACCGCATTGGACTTCAATTCGTTTGTAAGAAATGCTATGATGGCATTCTTCACAACCCCATTTACAAGAACAAGAAGTGAAAACACGATCAAAACAATGAGCACCGAATATAGCGATATGAGCTTTGTTTTAAACTTTTTCATGCGTAATTCATGTTAGCGGGCCTTCAGGCCATACCCGACACCGGAATAGGTTTTTATTGCCCCCTTGTACGGCCCGAGCTTTTTTCTGAGATTCATCACGTGAACATCGACCGTTCGGTCAATCACGTATACATCGTCGCCCCTCACGCTGTCGATTATGTTGTCCCGCGAAAAGATTTTACCGGGATATTCCATAAAAAGCTTTAATATTTCAAATTCTGTTTTTGTGAGACTTATTTCGCTTCCATCGACATTGACAAGATATTTGTCCGCATAAAGCTCAATCCCTTTATAGTTTAATACCTCTTGATTTGGCGCCGGGGCTACGGATGCTGTTCTACGAAGAATGGCTTTAACCCTTGCAACCAGTTCATGAATACTGAAAGGTTTAGTAAGATAATCGTCCGCACCAAGCTCCAGCCCCAGCACCTTGTCGACTTCAGTGGATTTCGCAGAAAGGAAAAGTATGGGCACAAACCTTAAGTCTTCTGCCGCGCGTATCGTCTTACACATTTCAAGACCATCCATCCCGCCAAGCATGATGTCTAAAATAAGTAAGTCCGGTTTTCCCGACTTCATTGCTTTCAGAGCTTCTTCAGCGGAAAGGAAGGTTTTCACATCATAGCCATTTTTTTCGAGGTTAATTTTTACAATCTCGCAAATGTCTTTTTCATCATCGACTACAAAAATCACAGCCATCTACTACTCCTGGTGGCGTATATCCTGCCCTTCAATATAATACACCGCGCGTTCAGCAATATTTGTGGCGTGGTCGCCTATCCGCTCAAGCGCTTTTGCGACCATTATGAGACCAAAGGCCTGTGTCATGGTTGTCGGCTTTTCAACCATAAAGGAGAAAAGCTCTCTGTTGATCTGCATATTAAGCTCATCAACCTGTTTGTCAATCGAAATACAGCTTTTTGCAGCATCAATGTCCTTTTCGAGTATCGCGCGAAACGCCATTTTAATCATAGAAACACAGAGTTCAGCCATTCGAGGGATATCGATGAGTGGTTTGAGAAGCGACTTGCCTTCCAGGCGGATTGTTTCCCGCGCAATATTAGTTGCAAGATCGCCAATTCTCTCAAGGTCGGTGTTTGACTTCAGTATCGCAATTATCAAACGAAGATCGGCAGCCGCGGGCTGTTTGGTCACCAAAATTCTGCAGCATTCCTCATCGATGTGCATCTCCAACTGGTCCAGCACTGAATCTTTCTGAATGACGCGTTCAGCAAGTTTCACATCAATGTTTTTAAGCGATTCGACAGATTCTTCCACCGCTTCGATAGCGATGTCTGCCATTTCCATGATTTTGCGTGTGAGATCCTGCAATTCAAGTTCAAGATGCGTTGTCATCATTCCATCCTTCTTCAATTAACCAAATTTACCGGTAATATAGTTTTCCGTCATCTGCTTTTCCGGTTTGGTGAATATTACTTCAGTTTTGTTAACTTCGATCAGCTTGCCCATGAAGAAGAACGCGGTGTAATCGCTCACACGCGCCGCCTGCTGCATATTGTGCGTGACAATAACAATTGTATAGTTCTTCTTTAAATCTAAAATGAGTTCTTCGATCTTTTGAGTAGAGATCGGATCGAGCGCCGAGGCAGGTTCATCCATGAGGATAATTTTAGGCTCCACCGCAATGGTCCGAGCAATGCACAGCCGCTGCTGCTGCCCTCCGGAAAGGCTCATGGCGGAATCACCAAGGCGATCTTTCACCTCATCCCACAATGCCGTACGCTTCAACGACTCTTCAACGATCTTTTCAATATGATAGCGATCCCGAATGCCGTTTATCTTCAAACCATATGCGATGTTTTCAAAAATCGATTTTGGAAAAGGATTCGATTTCTGAAAAACCATGCCGACATTGCGGCGAAGCTGTGTGACATCATAATTTGGCGTAAAAATCGATTCATTGTCGATCTTTAAATCGCCTTGCGCACGTACATTGGGAATAATATCGTTCATGCGGTTAATACAGCGAATAAAGGTTGATTTCCCGCAGCCGGAGGGGCCTATGAGCGCCATAACGGAATTGCTTTCAACCTCAAGGTCAATGTCGAAAAGCGCTTGCGATTGTCCGTAAAAAAACGATAATTTTTCTGCTTTAAGTTTTATGTTTTGCTGTGCCACAACCACTCCCCGATGTTGATGCAATCCGTATGATATTGACAATATGTTACGCTTCAATTATACCAAATTTAAATTCAGAAATTGATATCAAGAATATATTATTAAATTGTAAAGACTTTGTAAATATCATCCGTGCATCCATAAAGGCCTGATTGCGCATCTATGATGCATCGATGCATACAAGAGTCCTTATCGCTTATTTACAATCTCTTTATAATTTATTTACGTAGCATAATTTTATTTCAAATTAAATGCGGCTTAATTTCTTTCTTACTTTAAGAAGAAACCGCATTGAATATTATTTCCCTCAGGAGGAACAAAATGAAGGTAGTTCGATTTTTACTTATTTTTGTTTCAATATTTATATCAATACTCATGTTTCAGTCATGCACTAAATCAGCAGACGATAAGGTAGTGGTAAAAGGCTCAACCACGGTATTGCCCATCACACAGAAAGCATCGGAAGCGTTTTATAAAAGCAACCGCGTTTCGATTTCCATTTCGGGAACCGGTTCCGGCGACGGCATAAAATCGCTCATTGATGGAAGTTGCGACATCGCGAATTCATCGCGCGAAATGTCCGCAAAGGAAAAGGAGATTGCGTCGCAGAAAGGCGAACAAATTAAAGAAATTGCCATCGCACACGACATGATCGTGCCTATAGTCCATCCTTCAAATCCGGTCAAAAACCTCACGCTCGCGCAGCTGAAAGCAATTTACGACGGATCTATTAAAAACTGGAAACAGCTTGGCGGCAAAGATGAAACTATTGTAGTTGTTTCACGCGATTCCAGTTCAGGAACATACGAAGTCTGGGAAGGCAAAGTTATGAAAAAGGCCGAGGTACGTAAAGATGCGCTATTGCAGGCATCCAACGGGACAGTCGTTTCAACTGTATCGGAGAACACCAAGGCAATTGGCTATGTCGGGTACGGATACCTGAGCGAAAGCGTCAAAGCAGTGTATGTCAATTCAATTGAGCCAACAATCGAGAATGGAAAATCCGGAAAATATCCGATTGCCCGTAAGCTGTACATGTACGTGAATGAGAAAAAGCTAAAACCAGCTGCAAAAAGTTATATCGATTTTGTGCTTGGTCAGGAAGGCCAAAAACTCGTGAAAGCGGCCGGATATATCCCTCTGATTGATCTGTAATAAAAAAATAAAAACCCTAAAAGGAGTGCTTCATTACGTGAAGCACTCCTTTTTTATGGCATAATCATCGCATATAACGTATTTTTTAAAAAAAATTTTATTTTTTCTCCAAACCCATCGTATTAATAGATAGAAGCATATACCATTAATGGGAGGTTAGTATGCATATCAAGACCACCTATGTGATGTGCGATGAAGTGAGTGGACTTCTCGCAGAAGCGGAGGAGAAGACGAAGCACCAGAAGGAAGAGCTCCTGATAAAAGCGATGCGGAAGATGATGCAAAGCTATGA